>NZ_CP051240.1:2742830-3047589 GCF_017794965.1 Alcanivorax sp. | reverse complement strand
TGCCAGGCTGTTGTTGGTGCACGACAGCGACGATCGGGAAGTGCCGTTCACGGATTCGCTGCGTTTGTATCGGTCGGTTGCCGCAGCCACGCTGCATCAGACCGTGGGCAAGGGCCATCGCCGGGTGCTGGCGGACAAGGACGTACTCGAGCAGGTGGCCGGGTTTGCCCGTGAGGGCGTGTTATCCGTGTCTGTAGCGGATGCCGGGCAGCTCAGAGTTCCTGCTTGACCTGGTGGCTGAAGCGGCGCAGTTCGGAGGACATCTGTTGCCAGCTTTTCTTGCCCACCAGTGACTCGAAATGCTGCTGCGCGGCCTGCCAGCCTGCCAGTGCCTGCTGATAGCAGGTCTCACCCGCGGGGGTGAGAGACAGGCCCAGAGCGCGTTTGTTGCCGGTGGGTTCGGATGCCACCAGGCCTTTCTCGATCAGCTTGTCCACGGTGCGTTGCAGGGAGGTACGCTCCATGCCAAGGAGTTCGGCCAGCTGGAAAATGGACTCGGGTGGCCGGGCCTTGATGGCGTTGAGCACGGAGAATTGGGTGACACGCAGCCCGCTGTCATTGAGGTGCTGGTTGTAGAGGCGGGTCACCAATCGCGACAGTACTCGGGAATGCAGCGCTGCACATTGCAGGCCCACCGTTTCCGGGGAGAGTGCAGCCGGGGTGTTGCGTGATGACATGGGGGGGCTCCCTTTATAGTGTGTATGCATTATAAAGGGAGCCGGTCCGGGTCCTGCAAGAGGGCTGAAGACTCAGCCCTTCAACTTGATGGCCGCGGCCTTGGCAAAGTAGGTGAGAATGCCGTCCGCGCCGGCACGCTTGAAGGCCAGCAGGGATTCCATCATCACCTTGTCCTGATCCAGCCAGCCGTTCTGGAAGGCGGCCATGTGCATGGCGTACTCGCCACTCACCTGATAGGCATAGACCGGCACCTTGAATTCGTCCTTCACCCGGCGCACCACATCCAGATAAGGCATGCCCGGCTTGACCATCACCATGTCGGCCCCTTCGGCCAGATCCAGCCCGATCTCATGGAGGGCTTCGTCAGAATTGGCCGGGTCCATCTGGTAGGTGGTCTTGTCCGCCTTGCCCAGGTTGCCGGCGGAGCCCACCGCATCGCGGAAAGGGCCGTAGTAGGCGCTGGCATACTTGGCGGAGTAGGCCATGATGCGGGTGTGGATATGGCCGTGGGCTTCCAGGGCGTTGCGGATCTCGCCGATGCGCCCATCCATCATGTCGGACGGGGCGATCACGTCGGCACCGGCTTCCGCCTGGGAGAGGGCCTGTTTCACCAGGGCATCCACGGTCACGTCATTGAGCACATAGCCGTTGTCATCAATGATGCCGTCTTGGCCGTGGGTGGTGAACGGGTCCAGGGCGCCGTCGGTAATGATGCCCATTTCCGGTACCGCTGCCTTGATGGCCCTTACTGCCCGCTGGGCCAACCCTTCCGGGTTCCAGGCTTCGCGCCCGTCCAGGGTTTTCACATCGGCGGGAGTCACCGGGAACAGGGCCATGGCGGGCACACCCAATTCAGCCAGTTCCTCGGCTTCCTTGACCAGCAGATCAATGCTCATGCGCTCCACGCCGGGCATGGACGGTACGGTTTCGGTCTGGTTGCTGCCCTCCAGCACGAATACCGGGTAGATCAGGTCGTCCACCGTCAGGGTGTTCTCGCGCATCAGGCGGCGGGAGAAATCATCACGACGCATGCGACGCATGCGGGTGGCAGGCCAGGGGGCACGAGACACAGACATTGGGTGGAGTCCTCTAGTAACATGGGCGCGTCTGATGCCGGAACAGTCACGGGAGTGGTGTTTGCGGCGTGATGGGGTGAGTTGAAAGTTCAAAGTTTAAAGTTTAAATGCGGGTGAAGTTGAGAGGGCTTCCAGCGCGGTGCCCGCGCTTGACGTTCGGGCGCGGGTAAGGCCGATCAAACAGCACTGCCTGTCTCGCGCTTTTCAACTTTAAACTTTGAACTTTCAACTACTTGTTCACCGCCTGCCACTCTTCGAGGGTGGTCCTGGCATCAAGCTGGTTCGCGTGAGTTTAGCAAGAGCAGTGGATAATGGAAAAACAGCCGGCCTTTCATCTGGCCTTTCTGGTAAATGATCTGGAAGACGCGGCGGATTTTTACTGCCGCGTGATCGGTGGCCGCCGTGGGCGGGATGCGCCCAACTGGATTGATATTGACCTGCATGGCCATCAATTGTCCCTGCACAAGGGCGAGAATCTGACCCCGATCCAGGGCTACAGCGACGTGGATGGCCACCCGGTGCCCATGCCGCATTTCGGTGTGGTGCTGGATTTTGCCACCTGGGAAATTCTGGTGGAGCGGATCTATGAGCACGACTGGCCATTTCTGCTCAAGCCCCGGGAACGTTTTGTGGGCCAGCCGGCCGAGCAGGGCACCTTCTTTGTCCAGGATCCCACCGGCAATGTGCTGGAGTTCAAGGGGTTGCGTGAGCTGGATCGCATTTTTGAAGTTTAAGAGCCGAAGTTTAAGAGCTGAGGTATAGGGCATGGGGCGTTGGCGACCAAAGGGCAAACCTGCCTCCAAGTACATCACTGCCGAAGGCTATAAAACGCTCAATGACGAGTTGCAGTACCTGTGGAAGGTGAAGCGCCCGGAAGTGACCCAGGCGGTGCAGGAAGCCGCCGCCCAGGGGGATCGGTCCGAGAATGCCGAATACATCTACGGCAAGAAGCAGCTGCGCGAGATTGATCGGCGGGTGCGCTTTCTCAGCAAGCGCCTGGATGACATGACGGTGGTGGACCGTTTGCCGGAAGATCAGAGCAAGGTGTTTTTTGGCGCCTGGGTGGAGTTGGAAAACGAAGACGGCGATCTGGAAACCTACCGGCTGGTAGGGCCCGACGAAACCGATTCCGCCAGGGGGTACATCAGCATTGATGCGCCACTGGCACGGGCCTTGCTCAAGAAACAGGTGGATGATGAGGTGGCAGTGAGAACCCCGGCGGGTGAACGTTGTCTTTTCATTAACCGCATCTGGTATGCCGAAACGTAGGGCGGAAATGGGCGTGAGCCCATCTCCGCCATAGCCGGCGGCGATTGCCGAGACAATTTTCGCCCTGTGAACAGAGGAATATTCTTTCCATGACCGCCAACCGACGTGTCTGGTTCTTTATCCGCAAATCCCTGCTGGGTGGCCTGACCATCCTGCTGCCCATTTCCATCATCGTGTTCTTCTTCCGCTGGATCTACCAGACGGTGACGGAGATGATTGCGCCGTTTACCTCGGTGTTCATCAACGCCTTCGGACTCCCCAAGTTCGTGGCGGACTGGTTGGCGTTTCTGGCGGTGCTGGTGCTGTGTTTTCTGGTTGGCACCCTGGTGGCAACCCGGCTGGGTAGCTGGTTGTGGCAGCAGTGGGAAGAGAACGTGATGAGCCGCCTGCCCGGCTATGTGACGGTGCGTGAAGTGATTGCCCAGCTGATGGGCAACAGTAGTGACAGCCCGTTCAGTCGTGGCGAAGTGGCGCGGGTATGGCTCTATGGAAAGCAGGTAGATGTGTCCGTGACCGCGCTGGTCACCTCCCGCCACGATGATGGACATGTCACGGTATTTGTCCCCACTGGCCCCAACCCCACCAGTGGCTTCATCTACCACGTGGAAGAAAGTCTGGTGGAGCTGCACCCGGAAATCGGCGTGGAAAGTATGATGAAAACCGTGGTGTCCTGCGGCGCTGGCACCGCATCCCTGTTCAAGACCGACAAGCCTGCGGGGTGATCGGCCTGACTACGAAGCCGCTGCAGGCGTCCCCTGGAAGGAACTCCGCACGGGGGCGTGGAAGGTCAAAACTTCAGGTTGTCCCGTTGAGGCGTAGGGCGGAAATCGGCGTGAGCCGATCTCCGCCTTTTCGTTGGTGCTGATGGCGGAGATTGGCATTCGCCAATTTCCGCCCTACGAGTCCGGTGGGTGGACGGTCTGGTTGTTCACCACCGGGATCGCAGAGTGAAAACCAAACCTTGCGGATGTTTAATGTCCCGGTTTTGATCTTCGCAACTCGCAACTCGCCCCAAATTTTCTACGCGCTCAATTTTACCGCCTTTTCTTCCAGTGCATCGCGCATGAAATCCCGCATGGTTCGCAGGTAACAACCCTGATCAAGGTGCAACAGATGGTTGCCCGGGAACCAGTGTACATTGCAATCGTTCCAGTGCTGACGAAGCAGATCGGTATGCTTGGGCGGGGCAAACCGGTCCCCGGCACCACCGATGATCATGCGCCCGGATTGGGGGATCTGGCAGGGCCAGGTCAGGGGGGAATGCAGCGCGGTCAATTTGCGCAGGCCCGCCATGTCCGTGTCATAGACTTTGTGGAACAGCGGAAACTGCAAATTCACCGGGAACCAGCTTTTCATCAGGTCCATGATGCTTACCAGTGGCACATTGGGAATGGCAAACGCCAGATCCTTTTCCAGCGAGGAGAGCAGCCCGGTGGTGTAGCCACCCAGGGAAATACCGGTGACGCCCATGGCCGGTGTGCCGCCCTCGCGCAGATAGTTCATGAAGATACGCAGGTCATGGATGGCGTGGGCAAAGGTTTCATTGAGCATGGCCATGCCCTGACTGAAGAACTGGGCGCCGCTGAAGGGCGCCAACGTGCCCTTGCGACGGCCATGGAACGGCAAGGTATAGAGCAGTACATCAAAGCCCTGTTTGTAGAACCAGGGCAGGGCCAGCCAGCGGGTGTTCAGCCAGTAAGGGTCGGCCACAAAACCGTGGATCATGATCAGGGTGGGCCGGGGCCCGTCGTTATGTTTCCAGTGTTGTGCCCAGGCGGTGCGGTTGCGCTGGTGGCCAAGGTAACGATCGCGCAGGGCCGGGTTGTGAGGTTCAAACGGTGATTGAAAACTCAGGGTCCGAGCCTGTCCGTCCTCGGGCTGGTAATGGTAGTTGGCCACCGGTGATGGCTGGATGCGCGGCTGCTGCCGCGGGGCGGTGAAGAATGACTGTGGGTCGCCGCTGTCCAGGAACGACTGGTAAAACCGCACCAGCTCCCGTTCCTCTTTTTGCTGGCGGAAATTGAGGCTGGCTGGCAGGGCGGCAGCGCCGGCCAGACAAGCCAGGCCGGTACGGGCCACCGTATCCAGGGTGGCGGTGTAGTCGATGCGCCAGCGGGTATCGTTATCCGCCAGAAAGTGGTCAGGCAGGGCATGAAAATGACGCGGCAGAGTTTGCCACCAGGGCTGGGTCAGCCTGGGGAGATCTTCGTTGCAGTAATCCGTGGGCTTGATGCGAGGCCACTCGGTCATCGCTGCCTCCTTTTATCATTGGCGTCAGTGGCTGCCGTCCGGCCCGGCGGCAGCAATACAATCTGGATCTGACGGCAGATAAGCGTGCCATGTCCGCACGCTATGCCGGGTTTCAGTAGACGCCGCTACCGGAGTGCCTGCAATGACCGAATGCATCCGGGTTGTTTACCGTTTTTGTCGGTTTCAAGTAGTCATCCGTGGCGACGGATAAAGGCGCTGATCTTTTTCAGATCGTGGCGAGCCTCTGGCAGGAAGGGAGCCATCACTGGCCAGACATGGAAGAGTCCGCCCCGTTCCAGCCATTCCACCGCCACGCCGCTTTGCTCGGCGGCCTGACGAACGCGCTTGGCGTCAGCGTAGAGCACTTCATCGGTACTCACGGTGATCATCAGTGGGCAGATGCCGGTGTAGTCACCCAGGCAGGGTGACGCATAAGGGTGGCTGCGCTGTTCCGCGTCGGGCACATAGATATCGATCACGGTGCGGATGATATCCGCGGAGAGCATGGCGTCGCTGGGGTCCAGCGCGTCCAGAATGGCATCATCCGGAAAGCAATTACTGCCCGGAGAGAGGGTGACTGCACAGCGGGGTTGGGCGAGCCCCTTGTCACGAATATGCAGCAGGGTGGCCAGAGTCAGGCCGCCGCCGGCCGAGTCGCCGGCGATGACGATGTCCTCGGGACGTTTCCCCAGCCCCAACAGATATTCATAGGCTTCCAGCACCCGGTTCACCGCCGCCGGGAAAGGGTGTTCCGGGGCGAACGGGTAGGTGGCCAGATAGACCTCACCGTCAAGCTGTTTGGCCAGTCGGCCCGCCATATTGTGATAGGTCTTGGTCACGCCGCCGATATAGGCGCCCCCATGGATATAAAGTACCGTTGTCTGCGGATCTTTGACGCTGAGGCGGTCCCCCTCGAAGCCGGGCTGGCTGACCTGGCTGAGTTTGACGCCGAACGGCATCAGAGTCAGCGAGGGGGAATTGTTGAAGACCTTGCGCAGATGGCGCACCAGCTGTGCTTCGTTGAGGCCGGAGCGTTTGATGGTCCGGCGGGTAACTGCCTTGATCAGAGTGGCCTGGATGCTCATGAACAGGTTCCGCTGCGTTGTTATTGTTGGCTCTACCTTAAAGGCCGGCTCTGCGGATTGGCAGGGGTGAAGAGGCCAGTCTGAGGTGACACAAGGTCAGCTTTAGGCAGAACAGGCCAATCGGCGTTGCCACCCTTGTGGTACCGGAGTAGCTTTTCTATGTTGCCCCATTGAATAAAACAGCAGTCAAAAACAACAGAGGCCCGTCATGCAGTCAGGAACCGTATCCAGCAATGGGATCGAGCTCTTCTACGAGAGCCGGGGCCCCGAAACCGGTGAAACCATCGTGTTTGTCATGGGCCTGTCTGCCCAGATGGTGTTCTGGCCTGAGCCGCTGCTCGATAGCCTGGTGGAGCGGGGTTACCGGGTAATCCGCTTTGATAACCGGGATGTGGGCAAGTCGTCCCGGATTCGCCGCCGGCTCAAGCATGGGCCGCTGACCGCTATTATGCGTGGGTATGTCGGGTTGTCGGTGGATGCGCCCTACACCTTGCACGATATGGTCGATGACACGGTTGGCCTGCTGGATGCCCTGGAGGTCGACCGAGCTCATCTGGTGGGTGCTTCCATGGGGGGGATGATCAGTCAGCTGATGGCGGGCAAGTATCCTGAACGGGTGTTGTCACTCACCTCCATCATGTCCAGCAACAACAGCCGCCTGGTGCCCCCGCCGAAACCGGCCGCCCTCAAGGCACTGGTGGCACCGCGGGCAAAAGTGGAGACCGAAGACGAGTTTGTTGCCTTCGGTCTGGACATGATGGCCAAGTTGGCCGGCACCCTGCCCCAGGGCACCGAGGAGCTGGCGGACATCTATCGCCAGTGCTGGGCACGGGGCATCAATCCGCTGGGTATCCGTAACCAGTTCCTGGGCATTGTGGCCACCGGCGCACTCACGCCCTGGCTGAAGAAGATTGAGTGTCCGTCCACGGTCATTCACGGTGGGGCCGACCCGCTGATCCGTCCTGCCGGAGGCAAGGCCTCGGCACGTCATATTCGCGGCGCCAGGCTGGCCATCCTTCCCGGCATGGGCCATGACTTTCCGCCGTCCCTGCTGGATCGCATGGGCGAACTGATCGCCGAGACGGCAGGTCGCGCCAATTCGGTGGCGCAGCCTGCGATGGCTTGAAAAGGCAGTGAATAGTTAACAGTGAATAGTGAATAGCTCGCGGGAGTGGGTTGTTGGTGCTGATAACGAAGAGGCCGCGTCCGGGAGTGGGGTGCGGCCTTTTGTTTGGTTTATCGCGGATTTCCGGGAAAGCCTGATTTAACCCCACTGCTGTCCCACAGTTTCCTGAAGGTCCTGAGGAAGCGGAGGCGTTTTCTCTTGTGGGAGCTTGCTTGCAAGCGAATAGCCCTTGCTGCACCAACATTCGCCTGCAAGCAGGCTCCCACGAGACAGGCATCTGCGAGAGTCAAAATGCGGCGGTTTAATCCTGTTCCCCTAAACAGAGAAACCCGCCGGCTTGCCAGCCTGGCGGGTTTCGGACTTCGCTAAGTCAAATGTGGGACAGTAGTGGATTTAACCCCCCCCTTTGCCGTAGGAGCGTCGCTGGCGGCGCGATCCCAGACCAGGATCAAAAGCATTTTCACCTCAGAGGGCACAAAGGGCACTGCTAAAGACGGCTTTTTTCTGTGGACGATTCCCGTTAATCCGCGATGAGCTTTTTATTTTGGGGGCGTGCTTTACGGGGGGGAGCTTAGGCTCGATCCCAGGGGAAGCTGATGACCTGATCGATGCGGCCGGCCTTTTGTTGTGCCATGAGCAACCTTTCTACTCCCATGGCCACGCCGCTGCAGTCCGGGAGGCCGTGATTCATGGCCGCCAGCAGGTGAGTGTCTGGTGCCATGGGAGGGAGTCCCTGCTGTTTTCGCAGGGAGCTGTCCTGCTGAAAGCGGCGCGATTGCTCTTGCGGTTCGGTGAGTTCCTGATAGCCGTTGGCCAGTTCCAGCCCGCGGTAGTAAATCTCGAAGCGCCGGGCGACCACAGCCCCATCCTGATCTTCATGGGTTTGGGCCAGGGCGGCGGCCCAGCCGGGGAAGTCGCTGACCACGGTAAGCTGGTCGGCGGGCAGGGCGGTTTCCACCCGCGTGGCCATCAGGTAATCCACGGCGGCGGTTTTATCCAGTCCCGTGGGCGCGCCGTGTTGCTCGGCATATTTCACCAGCGCCTTGTCGTCCGCCTTCAGCGGGTCCAACCCGGTAACCTGGTGGAACAGGGCGCGGAAGTGATAGTGCTGGCTGGTGGCGTCGGGAAACAGCTCTGCGAACAGGGCCAGGCATTCGTCGACCAGATCCTTGAGCACAAAGCCCGGCCGGTACCACTCCAGCATGGTGAATTCGGGATTGTGCCGGCCTCCGGCCTCGCCATCCCGGAACGCCTTGCAGACTTGATAGATCGGCCCGCTGCCAGCGGCCAACAGCCGTTTCATGTGGTATTCCGGCGAGCTTTGCAGGTAACCGTAGCCTGGCACCGGAATGCACTGGATATGCAGGTCGCTGACCCCGAAATGGGCCAGCTGCGGGGTATCGACTTCCAGCACATTATGGCCAGCAAAAAAAGCGCGCACTGTGCTCATTAGCTCAGCGCGCGCTTTCATGGCCTCAATGGAGGCGGTGGGCTGCCAGTCATGCACTGGCGTTGGCTCGTCAGGCATCAGCAGTTTAGCTTTTGATGCGGCCCACGTAGTCACCGGTGCGGGTGTCGACCTTGACGATCTCGCCTTCCTGAACAAACAGCGGTACCCGTACCACCGCGCCAGTGGACAGGGTGGCAGGCTTGCCACCGGTGCCGGCGGTGTCGCCCTTCAGGCCCGGATCGGTTTCCACGATCTGCAGTTCCACGAAGTTGGGCGGGTTCACGGACAGCGGCTCACCGTTGTACAGGGTGATCTCGCACACGTCCTCTTCCTTCAGCCACTGCTTGGCGTCGCCCACGGCAGCCTCATCGGCGGCTTTTTGCTCGAAGGTGGTCTGATCCATGAAGTGCCAGAACTCGCCGTCGGCGTACAGGTACTGCATGGAGACGTCCATCACGTCGGCGCCCTCCAGGGAGTCACCAGACTTGAAGGTGCGTTCCCAGACCTTGCCGGATTTCAGGTTACGCAGCTTCACACGGTTGAACGCCTGGCCTTTGCCCGGCTTCACAAATTCGTTCTCGATAATGGCGCAGGGATCGCCATCGAGCATGACTTTCAAGCCAGACTTGAATTCACTGGTAGAATAGTTGGCCATAAATAATGTTCCAAAGGTTGATGTATGGCATTGGAAAGGCTGGCAATGATAACGCAGGACGCGCCCGGTTGGGAGTTACCTGACTGGCAGCGTCAGCAGGCGGACCTGATCACGGATCCGGCGGAGTTGTTGGCCCTGCTGGATCTGGACGCCTCTTTGGCGCCGGAATCGTTGGCGGCCGCCCGGGATTTCCCCTTGCGGGTACCGCGAGCCTATGCCGCCCTGATGGAAAAGGGAAACCCGGACGATCCCCTGTTGAAGCAGGTATTGGGTGTGCCGGCCGAGCTGGAGGTGGTGCCAGGCTACGGCGCGGATCCCCTTGAGGAGGGCGATCACACCCCGGTGCCCGGGTTGCTGCACAAATATCATGGCCGGGCCCTGTTGGTGGTAACCGGGGCCTGTGCGGTGCATTGCCGTTATTGCTTTCGTCGCCACTTCCCGTACCAGAGCCACCTGAGTGGCAAACGCTGGGAACAGGCGCTGGCCTGGCTGGCCGACAGGCCGGATATCAACGAGGTGATCCTCAGCGGTGGGGACCCGCTTACCCTGACCAACCGACGTATCGGACAGTTGCTGGAGGCGCTGGCTGAGATCCCGCACCTGCGCCGGTTGCGGATCCATAGCCGCACCCCGGTGGTGATTCCCGATCGTCTGGATGAGACGTTGCTGGCGCTGGTGAGCAACCCGCGCTGGCGTACGGTGCTGGTGCTGCATGCCAATCACCCCCGGGAAATCAGTGAATCCCTGGTTGTTCGGGGGCGGCAGTGGCAGCGGGCTGGCGTGACCCTCCTTAATCAGAGCGTCCTGCTGGCGGGGGTCAATGATCAGCTGGAGACGTTGGTGGCGCTCTCCGACAGCCTGCATGAGGCGGGCATTCTGCCTTACTACCTGCACCAGCTGGACAAGGTGGCAGGGGCGGCGCATTTCGCTGTCCCGGACACGGATGCCCGGGCCCTGCATGGGGCGCTGCGCGCCGCATTACCCGGCTTTCTGGTGCCCCGCCTGTCGCGGGAAGAGCCCGGAGAGCCGGCCAAAACCGTTCTGGCGGGCTAACTTGTTGATCTGCCTGAGTGTTGCCGACATTTACACACCTGTAACGGTGTCGTAAAGTCTTGTGACATAGAACACAAAAAAAATCAGAAGCGCAGATAACCAGGTCGCCTGGATGCCGCCGAGATAAGGACTATCTTCATGGAGCAAGCAGCCCAGTCGGTGCGGCTGAAATTGCCAGAACAGGATTTGCCGCATCTTACAATTGGCGCGGATCAGCCCAAGAAACTGCAGCAGTGGGTGGACGCTCTTCCCGTGATGAATATGGGGGAGACGGCACGACAGCTGTATGAGTTTATTCAGGAGCTGAACCGCCTGCAGCTGGATTCACGGCAGCGTTTCCAGTTGCTGGAGATTATCCGCCCGTCCATCCTGCATGTGTGCGACTCCCTGCAGAAGCATTACCTCAACCAGGCGCTGGTGCTGCCCGAGAAGGCACGCCGGGTGGCCAGTCTGGCCCAGGCCCTGCAAGGGCATCTGGCCAATGGCTACAAACTGGTGGCGGTGCGAGGGATGCGCAAGGTGAAGGACAAGAATGTTCGCCGTGCGGTGACGGCGTCTATCCAGCGCGCCATCAGTGCCCTGGGTGACACCCTGTTGCGCTGCTACCAGTTGTATTTCACCTGTCCCCGTCATTTGTGGCTGGAGCTGCATCAGCTCTACCTGCTGGCAGAAGTGAACGGCCTGGCCTCACAAACCATCCCGGAAGAAGACCAACGCACGGTCACGGTACAGTCCGCCTATGCCCGTTGTCTGTTGCTGTCCACCGCCAAACCGAATCAGCTGCGCCAGCAGGACCTGGCGCTGGTGTACAAGGCGGCGGAAGCCTGGGCCAATATGGTGAGCATCCGCGAAGCCAGCAGCAGTGATGACCTTTTCGTCTTCGATTTGCAGGCAGACCGCCCGCCCATCTACCGGACCCATGCCTCCCAGGTCACCGAAGGCTGGCGGTATATCGATTCGCTGCGCCTGGTGGAGGGCATGGCAGCCTGTCGCCGGGACCCGGAAAACACCACCCTGAGTATCCCGTCGGGGATGGATGACGGTTTGCTGGACCATCTACAGCAAGTATGGGGCGCGCTGACCGAGCGGGCCTTCAAGCGGGTGCAGGAGTCCGGTGAAATTGAACTGTGCTTTGGTCTGGTAGGTGTGCATTACTTCCTGTCCGGCAAAACCCCGTTTGAAGCGATGGTGGAGCGCGGACATCTGTCGGTGGGTGGCGATGCCGATAACGTCTTCATCAATAACATCCGTGTCAGTACCCGCAGCAAACAGGACGAGGCTGACCCCTGGGCGAAAGCCTTTCAGAGTGAGCTGGTAGAAGGTGAATCCATTGATATGGACGATCTGGGCAGCGCTTCACGGCCTCAGGTCAAGTTGCCCGAGAGTTATCACTGCCAGAAGGTGAACGCCAGCCCGGGGGGCTACTGCCTATCCTGGCAGGGTAATACCCCCAGTCTGCTGCGCACCGGCGAGCTGCTGGCCCTGCGCGACCAGACGCATGCCCAATGGATGCTGGCGGTGGTGCGCTGGGTTACCCAGCTGCCTAACCACGGTGCCAAATTCGGCGTGGAATTGCTGGCTCCGGGCGGGCGGCCGGTGGCGGCCCGTGCTTTGCGCAAGCAGGGTCAGGACAGTGATTACATGCGTGCTATCCTGCTACCTGAGCTGGCTGCTGTGGGGCAACCGGCGACCTTGTTGCTGCCCACCGTCGGTTTTAATGAAGGTGTAAAGGTGGAACTGGTTGAGCGCGGTGAAGCCTCTCGCGTACAGTTGTTGCGGCGGGTGCAGGGGATGTCCGGGTTCAGTCAGTACCCCTTCCGGGATCTCGCCACCCCTGAGCCGGTAAAAGCGGCTGCGCCGGAAGACGACGATGATGAACTGGACTCGATCTGGTCCAGCCTGTGAGATTTTCGGCATGGGTGCGGCCCATGCCCATCTTGCCGCCATCGCGGCCAAACGGAATGGTTAACATGGTTTGCCACAGGAATCGGCAATTTTTCTGACAGCCAGCTAACCTGTTCATGGCGTCCACAGGATCGGGATGGGTGGTTTTTTGTTTTTTGTCATGACAGGGTCGTCAGGCACAACGCCAACAATGATTGAATTGTGAGTAGTGAATCAATGAGCTATGTCCTGGACAATTTACGCCTGCTGATCGCCCATGACTCCCAGGATGAAGCCGAGCAATTGATGAATGCCCTGCGTAATGCAGGCAGGGCAACCCGGGCCGAGCTGGCACTGGGCGATGATGATCTGCTGCGTGCGTTGAAGGGCGGTTCCTGGGAATTGATGCTCTGCCGTCCGTCCTTTGGCGATGGCACCTTTGAAAAGGCGATGGCCCATCTGAACCGCCTTGGCAAGGCCATTCCCGTCATTCTGCTAGCCGATGAATTTACTCCGGAAACCGTGAAAGAAGGTATGACCCACGGCGCCCGGGCTGTTGCCCCCTGCAATGATCGCGAGTTGATCTCCCTGATGGTGGATCGACTGGCCGAGTTCCTGCGCCTGAGAAAGGAGCTCCAGCATTCCGAGATCGTGCGGCACGATGCCGAGAAGCGCCTCTCCCTGCTCATGGACCAGAGCCGCGATGCTATCGCCTACGTGCTCGATGGCATGCATATCCATGCCAATGACAACTATGTGGAAATGTTCGGTTATGAGGATGCCGATGATCTGGCCGGCGTGCCGATCATGGACATGGTGTCCGCGGCGGACCACGACAAACTCAAGAACCTGCTTCGCAGCCGTGCCCAGGACGAAAACCAGACCCAGGAGCTGGAATGCAAGGGGGTAAATACGGACGGCGAAGAGTTCGATGCCACCTTCACTTTCTCTCCCAGTACCTATGATGGTGAAGCCTGCACCCAGATCGTGATCCGGGCCGCCGGCGTGAACCAGAGCGAGATTGAAGAGCGCATTCGCGAGATCAGCGAGAAAGATCAGGTCACAGGCCTGTTCAGCCGTAAGTGGTTCATTGAGCAGATGGACGATGCGGTGGCCGCAGCGGCCCGTGAGAGCCAGTTGTCTGCGGTGCTGTACCTGCGCCTGGATGACTTCGAGCACCATCAGTCCAGCCTGGGTATCGAAGGCGCAGACGAGATGCTGCGGGCCGTAGCGAACTCATTGGTCGAGAACAGTGGTGATGCCTCTCTGGCAAGAGTGGACGGCGAGGACTTTGCCCTGTTGCTGCCCGTGGAAGATACGGATGTGGCGACGGAGCTGGCAGAAAAGATGCGCAAGGTGGTGGAGCAGCTGATGCCCGAGGTGTCGGCGCGCACGGTGCAGGTCACCGCCAGCGTTGGCGTGGCGTTCATTCGTGAAGATGCCCGTAACAGCCAGAATACGCTGACCACCGCGCTCAAGTGTTGCAACCATGCCCAGCGTGCCAATGAAGGCAAAGGCAATAGCGTGAAGGTGCATGATCCCATGGATGATGTGGCAGCAGGCTCATCGGAAGCCATTGCCATGCAGCTGCGCCAGGCGCTTGAGAAAAGCAGTTTCAAGCTGAAATATCAGCCTCTGATGAATCTGGAAGACGATAGCGAACATCTGTTTGAGGTGTTCGTGAATCTCCCCCAGAAAGAAGGGGATGTGCTGGAGGCTCAGGACTTCATGCCCGTGGCGTCGGAGGAAGGCTTCGCTGGCAAGATCGATCGCTGGGTGGTGCTCAACGGCATGCGTGCCGCCGCCGCCCTGGGCCAGCCGGTGAAGATGCTGTTCAACATCAACGGCAGCTCCCTGGCCGATGCCGGTCTGGCGGACTGGATGCTCAAGGCCATGAAGGCCGCGAAGATGGAAGGCCGTAATGTGATCTTCCAGTTCACCGAGGCGGATGCCACCACCTACCTGAAACAGGCCGCCCTGTTTGCCCAGAAGGTACAATTTGCGGGCTGCAAGGTGTCCATCAGTCGTTTCGGCGGTGGTCTGGATCCGTTCAAACTGTTCGAGCACATACCTGCCAGCATGGTGAAGTTCGAAGGCTCCTTTACCCAGGAACTGGCCAAACCGGAAGGTCGGGCCCGCCTGGCAGACATCGTCAAGCAGGTCAGCGAAGGCGGCCGCGCCTCGGTCATCGGTTTCGTGGAATCCGCCGCCCAGATGCAGGCCCTGTGGACCCTCGGCGGGGTGAACTACCTGCAAGGCTACTACCTGCAACCGCCCATGGATGTGCTGGAGATTCCTGAAACAGCGTGAAAGGCAATTAATAGTTAATAATGAATAATTAATAACTCGCGGTTTTGTCTTTCATGTTCTGAAACGCAAGAGGCCGCGCCCTGACTTTGGGCGCGGCCTCTTGCGTTTCAAGGCGAGCTAAACCTTGCTCGCGCAACTATTAATTATTCATTATTAACTATTAATTGCTCTTCAGAAGCTCCGCCTGATCCTTGTCCCGCACCCCGATCAGATAGAGGATACCGTCCAGGCCCAGGGTGGAGATGGCTTGTTCGGCGTTTTGCTTGACCAGGGGTTTGGCGCGGAAGGCGATGCCGAGGCCGGCTTCGCCGAGCATGGGCAGGTCGTTGGCGCCGTCGCCCACGGCGATGGTCTGTTCCAGGCTGATCCCTTCCTGGGCGGCGATTTCCTTGAGGAGCTCGGCTTTTCGCTGGCCGTTGACGATCTGGCCCACTACCCGGCCAGTCACCTTGCCGTCCTCGATTTCCAGTTCATTGGCATGGACGTAATCAATGCCCAGCAGATCCTGCAGCCAGTGGCCGAACCAGGTGAATCCGCCGGACAGGATGGCAGTGCGGTAACCCAGCGCGCGCAGGGTGCCCACCAGCCGTTTGGCGCCTTCGGTCAGCTGGATACGCTCACGCACCCGCTCCAGCGCGCCTTCATCCAGCCCCTTCAGCAGGGCCACCCGGGCAGAAAAGCTTTCATTGAAATCCAGCTCGCCACGCATGGCACGCTCAGTGATCTCTGCCACCTGGTCGCCAACGCCGGCCTCCACGGCCAGCTCGTCAATCACTTCGGAGCGGATCAGGGTGGAATCCATATCGAACACGACCAGACGCCGGTTGCGGCGGAAGGCGCTGTCGCGCTGGAAGGCGATGTCCATGTTCCGGTCATTGGCAATGGACAGGAAGGCGGCACGCATGGATTCCGCGTCACGCGGCTCACCACGGACGGAAATCTCGATGCAGGCCCGGTTGTCGCTGCCGGCGGCTTCCCCTTCAAGATGCACCCGGCCCGACAGGCGGGTGATGCTGTCAATGTTGAGCCCGTTATCCGCAACCGTAGCGGTCACCTCGGCCAGCTGCTCTGCGGTGATCTTGCGGGCAAGCAGGGTAATGATGTGCCGGTCCTTGCCCTGGCCGGCCACCCACTCTTCGTAACGGTCTTCATCGATCGGCCGGAAGCGCACATTGATGTTGAGCTTGTGGGCTTCGAACAGCACATCCTTGAGCACGGCGGAGGAATCCGCATCCTGCGGGGTTTCTACCAGGATACCCAGCGACAGGGTGTCATGGATCACCGCCTGGCCGATATCCAGGATGTTCAGGCGGTAACGGGCCAGAATCCGGGTGAAAGCGGCCGTCAGACCGGGACGGTCATTGCCGGAAACCTGAATCAGGATGATCTCGCGCACGCAGGGGCTCCAGGAGCAAAATTCAAACGAACGGAAGCCGCAGCTCCCCGAAAACCGCGTAAGAGTAGCAGATATTGAGATGTTGAAGAACGCTGGAGGCATTGTCGGATGCCAGAGGCACAAAAGCCGGGTGCTTCGCTCCCCCGTAGGAGCGGTCGTCCGACCGCGATCCGAGCCTAAGCGAGGAAATGAGTTTCGAGTTACGAGAAGCGAGCTGCGAAGGCCATAGCCTCAAACCTCGTGCGTGGTGTGCTTTTTTGATTTTCGAGGCTCGTGACTCGAGACTCGAGACTCGTCTCTGGAATCCTTACCTCGCTTAGGCTCGGATCGCCCAGGCAAGCTGGGCTCCTACGGCGGGGTATAGCGAGTGTTGTTCCGATGCAAAAAGGCATCAGGCATGTCTTTACAGTCAAGGCATCCTGGCCAACTCGCGTTATACTCCGGGCCAGAGAACAAAACCAAACGGATAACCCCCTATGTCCCTGTGGGAACAATGGCGTCCATGGATTGGTCGCCAGCAGACCCTGTTGCGTGAATTGATCCTGATGCTGCTGGCCATGCTGGTGGTGGGGATCTATTTCCTCGAGCACTACTCCTCCAGCCTGGAGCAGGAGCGAGAGATCCAGCTCAAGGCCCTGGCCGAGCAGACGGCCCGTCGGGCGGCTGAAGCGCTGGCCAGTGAAGATTCCATCAGCATTAACCTGATTGGCCGGGAAACCGTGGCGCTGGCGCCGGTGGCCGGGGTGCGCTTTCTGAACCCGGCGGAAGTCCAGGTGGGACTGGCGGGGATCAGAGATGGGGATTTCTATGTCAGTGTTCCCGTTGCGCTGCCGGACGGGGAGCTGGCCGGTTCCCTGACCCTGCTGGGCGAGAACCGTGATGCCTCTCGCCAGAATATCGAGGCAGGCTTCGTGCTCGCCGTGTTGTGTGTGCTGTTGTTGCGACTGGCTTACACCCTTGTGCGCGAGCGGTTGATGCCCCCCTCAGAAGCGCCTCTGGTGGCCGCGCCCCCTGCACCTGAGCCTGAGACAGTCTCTGCGCCTGCGCAGATGGAATCAGTGGTGCCGGTCCGGTCGGAAACGCCTATTGATCCAGAACGGATCCAGGCCCAGTTGCGCCTCAGCATCGTCAATTTCGAAGCGATTCGTCAGCGCTACACCGAACAGGCGGTGGAAGAGGTGCTGGTGGACTACCAGCGCCTGCTGGACAAGGCGGTGGCGGTGTATGGTGGGCAGGTGAGCCAGCCCATCGGCCGTCAGGCCGGGGTGGTGTTCTGTCAGCTGCCGGTGTCCCAGGCGGCTTTTGCTGCACTGTGTGCGGGGCTGTTGTTTCTGCGGGTCGTTCGCCTGCTGGCGCCGCTGCGCAAGCAACAGGGCAAGGTGCCGCTGGAATTCAAGGCGTTGATGACCATCGACAAGGACCCGGACGAAGCCTGGTCGTTGTGCCTGGCAGGGGTGCCCGGGCGGCTGCAGGTTCCGGAAGCCCATCTGGCCGACACCGAGCTGGACGTGAAGGCCCTGTATCAGCCTGAGCGTGCGCAGGTCGCCGTGGCGGGCGATCACAAGGTGCGCCTGCAGCCCGTTGAACAGCTGGCACACCGTTATCAAGCCCTGCTGCGTACTCAGGCCGAAACGCTGGTATCAGAAGATGGCGGTTCCGGACCGAGCAAGTAGCGGTTCATGGCCGCCGCAATGGCCTTGGGCATGTCCGGTACCCCGGTGTTCCCGAACAGGCGGTTGAACTCCAGAATATAGGGGTGGCCGTCCACCATGGCCACGTCGAAGCCGGCATGGTTGATATCCAGATAGTGCGCCAGGCCTGAGACCAGCGATAACGCGGCGTCCGGAACCGGAATGTCGGTGCGCACCCGTCCGCCCTGGCTCACGTTGTTGAGGAAGCCGGCGCCCTCACGCCAGTAGCTGGCCACAATCTCCTCACCCACCACAACGATGCGAAGGTCCCGCACAATGGGTAGCAGTCTCTGCACATACAGCACGGATTGTCGTTCTGCATAGGTCTCCAGCTGCTGGCGATTTTCAATCAGGAACACCCCCATCCCCTGGCTGGATTTCACTGTCTTGGCCACAAACGGAAAGTGCCACTGGTCCAGGATCTGCTGGATGCCGTAGCTGTCCGCCGAGGTGATCAGGGTGTCCGGCACGTGCTCGGGGCAGGCGGTTTGCAGGGCGCGGGTCATCTCCACCTTGTCATGGCCAAGGTGATAGCTGCTCAGGCTGGGGAAGATGCGTTTCTTGAGCACGTAATGCAGGCTGTTGATCTGCCAGTAGGCCGGGAACAGCAACCAGTCTGCCTCGCTCAGAGCCTCGCGGTGCTGATGCATATGCTCAGGTTTGATATAGCGAACCCCCGGGGTGCCCAAGGTGCGAAAAGGATCGAAGGTGATCAGCTTCACAGGTGCAATCTCAGAATAGGTGCGCTGTTTTAATCCGGTCTGACTGCCGGGTCAATCAATTTTGCCTCTTGGCAGCAGCCGGGTGGGCCGCTAGCCTTGGGCCAAACTCAATTACGGGAGAGCTGTCGTGACGATGCCGACACTGGAAAGCGGGCTGATTCTGGTCAAGAACACTGAATCAGTCATGGAAATTACCCTGAACCGCCCTGACAAACTGAACGCGCTGACCGCCGTCATGTACTGGGATCTGGTCAAATTGCTCAAGGCTGCGGAAGAAAGCGATGACATTCGGGTGGTGTTGTTTACCGGTGAGGGCAAGTCTTTCAGTGCCGGCAACGACCTGATGGATTTCCTCAATGCGGCGCCGGGTGAAGCCCCTGCGGCAGCGGCCTTTATCGATGCCATTCACGTGTTCCCCAAGGCCGTGGTAGGCGCTGTCCAGGGCAATGCCGTGGGCGTGGGCACAACCATGCTGCTGCACATGGACCTGGTGGTGGCGTCGGAGGATGCCAAGTTCATTACCCCGTTTGCTGATCTGGGCGCCGTGCCGGAAGCCGGCTCTGCCAAATTGATGCCGGCCTGGATGGGTTACCAGCGTGCCGCCCGCATGCTGCTGCTGGGCGAACCCTTCACCGCCGCTCAGGCGTTGGATGCCGGTCTTGTCGCCAAGGTGGTCAAGCGCGAAGAGCTGGAGGCCACCGCTCGCAATTGGGCTGTCACCCTTGCCAAAAAGCCGCCCCGTGCCCTGCGCGAAAGCAAACGCCTGATGCGTGAAGCCATCAACAAGCCCTTGCATGAAGTGGTCAAGGAAGATCTGGCGCTGTTTGGTGAGTTGCTGCAAGGCGACGAAGCCAAAGCCGTGATCGCAGCCATGGTGAGCAAGAGCAAGTAAAGCAGCGGTGAGCTATCAGCTTTGAGCTACGAGGCGCGGATGAGGTGTGTAGCTGCGGATATGCTCTGCCCGCGCACCACCCATCGTACTTGGCCTTGTCTCGTAGGGCGGAAATGGGCGTGAGCCCATCTCCACCGATGATTTTCTCTCGACGCGAAACACCGAATTTCGCGGGGCAAAGCGGTTCAGGCCGCACTTGCCCATCCCGCGCCTCGTAGCTCGAAGCTGGTAGCTCACAGCTAAAACACCCCCGCATCCAGCCCCGCGGCCAGATACATCCCCAGCTCCTCAACCTGTCCCTCGAAGGCTTCCTGCCAGTCCCCGCGCAATACCAGCGGATCCTGTACCCAGTTCCAGCGCAGGCCGGTGACAATGGTTTCCACGGCGCGGCGGGTGCCGGTGCCGTCGTGGCCGGCGCGAATGTAGAGCGCGCAGGGCAGGCCCTGTTTTTCCTCCAGTACGGCGTAATAAGTGCGGTCAAAGAAGTCTTTCAGAGCGCCACTCATGTAGCCCAGGTTTTCCGTGGTGCCCAGCAGGATGCCGTCACAGGCCATCACATCCTCCGGCCCGGCTTCCAGCGGCGCCTTCACGGTAACGGACACATCCTCGATATCCTCATGCCCGGCCCCCCGAGACGCGGCCTCACGCAGTTTCAGGGTGTTGGGGGAGGGGGCATGGGCGACGATCAGCAGATGTTTCATGGTTCAAATATTCAACGCGGTCGATGGGCTCAGCATAGCAGCTACGAGCTGCTGTAGGAGCTTGCCTGCAAGCGATCCGAGCCTGAGCGAGGTAAGGATTCCAGAGACGTGATTCGAATGGTAGGAGAGCCAACTTGTTGGCCGAATGGGGTGTCAGAAGCGAGAGACGAGTTTCGAGTTGCGAAAACCAACCCTCAGGAATCATCAGGTTCTGCCTTTCGAAACTCGCTTCTCGTCACTCGCAACTCCAGGATTCGGCCAACAAGTTGGCTCTCCTACAGGGAAGCTGTTTATGCCTCCACGTAATTCAATGGCAATGCCGCCGTATCCACCACCCGCCGCATGACAAAGCTGGAATGCACCCCGCTGACCCCCTCTATCCGGGTGATCTGATTTAGCAGGAAGTGTTGGTAGGCGTCGATGTCAGGTACCACCACTTTTAGCAGGTAGTCTGCGTCCTGACCGGTGACCAGATAGCACTGCTGTACTTCCGGGAAGCTGGCCACCCTTTCCTCGAAGTTGGCGAAGCGCTCCGGGGTATGGCGGTCCATGCTGATCTGGATCATCACGGTCAGGTCCAGTCCCAGTTTGCGGGCATCCAGTACGGTTTCCCGTTTGATGATGATGCCGGCGGCTTCCAGCTTCTGTACCCGGCGCGAGCAGGGCGACGGTGACAGCCCCACCGCCTCGGCCAGTTGCTGGTTGCTCAGGCCGCCATTGCCCTGCAGGGCCTCCAGGATGCGAAGGTCGGTACGGTCCAGTTTTGCCAGTTCAGAGCTGCTCATGGGGAAAATCTCTGCAGGATGGGTTGTTTGCGCAATTATATTGCTCATCAAGCCGAAAACAGGTTAAAAAAGCAAGCACATTGCGCGTCCTGCGCCGTAAAGTATCTCTCGTAGGGCGGAGACGCAGACAGCCACAAGCCGGATGCCTCTCCCCGTCGCTACCAGCGCTTACCGGCGCCCTGATCAAAATCCAACGATCACATTGAACGCCCGACGCCAGATACCTTGTGCCATTCGCGTAATCCGCACGGCCCTGGCGTCAGGCGTCCAGCTTCAGGCACCCATCGAGGATTACCCCATGAGTTTTGATCATCGCAAATACCAGCCGTTTCCTGTTATCGACAAGCCCAACCGTCGTTGGCCCAGCCAGCGTATCGAGAAAGCCCCCCTGTGGGCGGCGGTGGACCTGCGTGATGGTAACCAGGCGCTGATCAAACCCATGTCCGTGGCGCAGAAGCGCCGTTTCTTTCAGATGCTGGTGGAGTTGGGCTTCAAGGAAATCGAGGTAGGCTTTCCCTCTGCCAGCCAGATCGATTTCGACTTTTGCCGTGCCTTGATCGAAGAGGACCTGGTGCCCGATGACGTGCATATCCAGGTGCTTACCCAGGCCCGGGAAGATTTGATTGCGCGTACCTTTGAGTCACTCAAGGGAGCGAAGAACGCCATCGTTCATATCTACAATGCCACCTCGCCCACGTTCCGCGAGCAGGTGTTCAATGTGGACAAGGCCGGCTGCAAAGCCATTGCCGAGCGTGCCGCCGAATGGGTGCGCGACTATGCCGCACAGCAGCCGGAGACCCACTGGAGCTTCCAGTATTCCCCGGAAACCTTCAGCGCCACCGAGACCGACTTCGCCATCGAAGTGATCGATGCAGTGAACGCTGTGTGGCGCCCGGATCAGGGCCAGCGGGTGATCATCAACCTGCCGGCCACCGTGGAAGTGAGCACCCCCAATGTGTTCGCCGACCAGGTGGAGCTGGTCCACGAAAATATCCAGTACCGGGATGATGTGATCATCAGCGTGCACACTCACGACGACCGTGGTTGTGGTGTGGCCGCCGCCGAGATGGCCGTGATGGCCGGGGCAGACCGTGTGGAAGGCACCTTGCTGGGCAATGGCGAGCGTACCGGCAACATGGATTTGATTACCGCTGGCATGAACCTGTACAGCCAGGGGATTGATCCGCAGATTGATTTCTCGCGCATGAAGGAAATCGTCGCGTTGGTGGAGGACATCACCGATATCCAGACCCACCCGCGTCATCCCTACGCTGGCGATCTGGTGTTCAGTGCGTTCTCCGGCAGCCACCAGGATGCGATTCGCAAGTGCCTGGCGCGTTATCAGGAAGGCGACACTTGGAATGTGGCCTATTTACCCATCGATCCGGCCGACGTGGGGCGCCGCTACGAAGAGGTTGTGCGTATCAACTCCCAGTCCGGCAAGGGCGGTGTAGCCCATGTTCTGGAGCGGGATTTCGGCATCGATTTGCCGCGCTGGCTGCAGCAGGAGCTGGCCGGGGTGGTGCAGAAGGATGCCGAGCAAGACGGTGGTGAAATCACCAGCGAGCGGGTGCATCGCCGTTTCAACAGTGATTACCTGAACGTCCCCATGGGCTGGACCCTGCGTTCCTATGACTTGAATCGCAGCAATGACCTGGTACAGGCGCAGATCAGCATCGGCGATGACAGTCAGACCGTCACCCTGTTGTCCGGCCGTGGCGATGGTGCCATGTCGGCCCTGGTGGAAGCCCTCAACCGCCAGATCGGCAGTGAGGTCAAAGTGGTGTCCTTTGATGAATATTCATTGGGTGACAACACCGAAGCCAACGCCATGGCCTGCGTGCGGGTGCAGGTGGGCGACACCGAGCAGAGCGCGGTAGCCACCGCCAACGACACCACCGGTGCCGCCTTGCAAGCGATCTTGTCTGCGGTGGGGCGGGTGGACAAAGGCAGTGAACAATTAATAATTAATAGTTAACAGTGAATAGTTAACAGCGAAACCCCTCGCGGCTTCCTGGGTGTGTTCTTGCAGGAACTGTTGATTGCTATGGGAGCTTGCTTGCAAGCAAGCTCCCATAGCGTTTTGATTCTCGAAACTCATAGCTCATAGCGGATAACTCACTGCTCGGATCTACCCCAAAAACTGCGCCAGCACCCTGCCGAGCAGATTCCTGGCATCGTCAAACCGCTGGCTATTGCCCAGTAATCGGAGCTTGTCCTCCACCCATTCCCCTTCTGCAAGATCTTCCGGGCAGGCGTCGCACAACGCTGCGGCGTTGTCGGCTTCCAGTTCCAGATGAAACTGCAACGCCAGCACATGGTCGCCGTAGCGGAAGGCCTGGTTGCGGCAGCCCTGGCTTTCCAGCAGGTGCACTGCCCCCGTGGGTATGGCAAAGGTGTCGCCGTGCCAGTGCAGCACGGGAGGTTGGGGCACAAACAGTTTGCCGATGCTGTCTTGCTGACCGGCGGTGGTGGGGTAAACCGGAAACCAGCCCACTTCCTTGTGCCCGTTGGGGGTCACCTGAGCACCCAGCACCCGGGCGATCAGTTGGGCGCCCAGACAGATCCCAAGGACCTTCTTCCCGGCGCCGATAGAGGCCTTGATCAGCGCTTTCTCGGCAGCCATCCAGGGATAGTGGGCATCATCATCGGCCCCCATGGGGCCCCCCATCACCACCAGCACATCAAAGTCGTCCAGTGCAGGGAGCGAGTCACCCTGGAACAGCAGGGAGTGGTGAATCTCCATATCCCGCTGCCGGAACCACGCCTCCATGGCGCCCAGTTGTTCGAAGGGGACATGGGAAAGGTAGTGAATACGCATGGAAATCCCTTCCTGGTGAAAAACAGTTCAAAGTGAAAAGTTGAAAGTTGAAACGCGAATCAGGCTGTCGATGTTTGTTATTCCCTGCCCGCGCTTCCCGGTAATGGTGCGCGGGCACGGCCTTTCCAGTACGGGGGGCTTCAACGCGCTTTTAAACTTTGAACTTTCAACTAAAGATAAACGGCCTGAAAACTGGCAACCGGACTGTTCTCTTCATCAAACAGCGTCAGCAGCTCGCCGTCGATACGGTAATGATCACTGTTACCCAGTGCCTGATAAAAGGCCTGTTCCGTTTCCAGCGCGGGGCAGGCCATTTCGGTGCTGGTCACCGGTTTGAAGCGCAGCTGTTCGCCCTCCTGCTGGTAGCGGGCCTGGAAGCGATTACAGCCGCCATTGCCGCGGCCTTCGCCGTCATTCAACACCAGATGCAAGGGGGCGCTGTCTTCCGGCAGAGTCACGGGCTCTTCGCCCAGGTGGCTCAGTACCCAGCGGGTATTCTCCAGATCGGCTACCGGGATCTGGCAATCACTCCAGTCGTCCCGGCTCGCCAGTGAAAAGCTTTCCACCGCGATGGCTGCCTGGGTCGTCCCTTCCTGCTGGCCGGGGATCTTGCGGCGCACCCCGCTGACGGTAGCGATGCGCGGTTGTAGCGGGTAGGCCGCATCGTCGCGGATGTCATTCACCATGGTCTGCCCCTGGGGGCCACTGATCTGCAGACGCTGGTCGCTGTTGCACAGGGTGAACACCGGGCCGGCCTGCTGCCAGACCAGTGCACCGCGCAGGGTTTCACTGTCACTCATGACCGGGTCCAGTGGCAGGGTGATATCGGCAAACCCCTGTGCGGCTGGGGTCAGGTCAGTGATGTCGGATTGGTAGTAGATACCACCACCCGCCAGGATCTGGCTGCGCACCTGCCAGCTCTGCGGGTTCTCCACCTCGCTGGCGGGATAGTAAATGCGGAATGGGTAACGGTTGTCTGCGCCGTTGAGACGAATCACCCGTCGTAATGTGATGTTGTTGTCCGCCAGCAGCGCCACAGTCAGCACCGGCTGCGCCGGCAGCTCTGCGTTGTCCGGCAGCACCACGTGCCCACTCAGGAAACCCACCACGCTGCTGTCTTTCTCAAAGGTGCCGACGAACATCGGCGGAGCCTCATTGTCTGTTTCGGCCGTCTCGCTGCTGGCGGCAGAAGGCGTGTCCGACAGGGGGCTCAGGGTCAGGATGCGATCCTGAAGTTGGCCGTTTGCCGTGATCTGCTCCACGCTGAGTGCATTGCTGTCCAGATAGCGAAAGGTGAACCGGTTGTCCTGCTGCTCCCAGCTCAACCCCTGACGGAGCGCATCATTGGGTAGATAGAAGTCGCCGTTGTCCTCCAGTACCAGTACCTGGTCGTCCTGAACCCAGACGCCGCTCAGTGGATTATCGCTGCCTGCCTCTGTGGCGGGCGCCGGGGCGGTGTTGCCGGGGGCATTGTCGCCACAGCCGGCAAGGGCCAGGGCGGCGGAGAGAAGGATCAGGGCGTACTGCTTCATTGCGGAGTTCCTTGTTCAGGCTCGGCCTGCTCGATATCGGGGGTGTTGTCGGGTGCCGTTGCGGGTTCAGTCGCGGTGGCCGGCGCGCCGTCCGGCGCTGTGGTTGCTGGTTCGTCGCCTTCGGTGGTGGCCGTGCTCTGGCTTTCTTTTCCGGGTGGAATCGATAGCGGCGGTAACGGTACCTCAGTGGGGTCGGGAATGGCTACCAGCCGCATCTGCCCAACAATCCAGTCGGCCCGTTCGGACACATAGTCCGTGGGGCCGCGGAAATCGTACTGGTTGGGACGCGGTAGCATGGCGGCCAGCTGGGCGGCTTGCTGTGGGCTCAGTTCCGCCGCGCTGACACTGAAGTAGTGCTGCGCGGCGGCTTCGGCACCGTAAATCTGGTGGCCCCACTGGGCCAGGTTCAGGTAGAGCTCGAGGATGCGACGTTTGCTCAGCCCGGTCTCCAGCATGAGGGCGATGATCGCTTCCTTGCCCTTGCGCAGGTAGGAGCGATCACCAGAGAGGTACAGATTCTTGGCCAGCTGCTGGGTGATGGTGGAGCCGCCGGCCACCGGCTCACCCGCTTCGAGATTCCGCTTCAGTGCGTAGCGGATTCCGGCCCAGTCGAAGCCCCCATGACGGGTGAACTGGGCATCCTCCGAGATCAGTACGGCCCGTTTCAGGTAGTCGCTGATCTGCTCGTAATCCCGCCACTCATGGCGCACCTTGCCCTGTGCCTCGGCACGGGACATATAGGCACTGTGCTCCGGATTGTGGGTCTGCAGCCGCAGCGCCAGCCCCAGATGCCAGAGCGGGTAGAGGGCTGCCAACAGGGCTAGCAGCACCAGCAGTTTGAGCAGTCGTCGTCGAAGCGTCATCGCGGGTTCGGAATCAGGCCGAAGATCTCCATGCCATAGTGGAATAAGAGGCCCCAATTGTCGGCGAAAGTTCCGTTCTTGTCAGTTCAGGCTGGCCGTTGGGTGTAGAGTATCTGAAGAATGCCGTAACAACGATTCTAACAACCACTGGATGGTCATCATGGGGATTTGGCTGGCCGCAGCGATTGCTGCGGGCGCATTGTTGCTGTTTTTGAGGTATCGGCATGCACGAAACGCCTCGCAGCAGCCGATCTGTGATGATGACTGTTATCGATTGGCCATGAATCACACCGGGGTTGGCATGGCCATGCTGACTGCGGATGGCCAATGGCAGGAGTGCAACCCGGCCATGAGCCGCCTGTGTGGCATGCCCCCTGAACGCCTCTATCAGCATACCTTTACCGACCTGTTTCATGCCGAGGACGCCGCGTTGTTTTCCCTGCCGCAGGAAGGCCAATCCTTTTCCCGTGAAGTGCGTCTTCGCCGTGATGGCGGCTGGCACTGGGTGAGGCTCAGCCTCACCGGGATCGAAGGTGGAAAGGGCTGCCTGTTGATGGAGATGGCGTCCACCCAGAGAAGCCATGACGTGGAAGCCGACCTGTTGCAGAAGCAGGACCATCTGGCCTGTGAGTCAGAGCAGTTGCGGGTGACGCTGGATGCCATCGCCGATGCGGTACTGGCCACCGATGAAGCGGGGCGGATCACTTTCATGAATCCCGTGGCGGAATCCCTTACCGGCTGGAAAGAGCAGGACGCGGTAGGTCGCCCGGTGGAGGAGGTCTTCAAGCTGGTCGATGATAGCTCCGGTGAGACGCAGGTCAGCCCGGTGAGTGCCGCCCTGCAAGGGCTGCAGGTGTGTTTCCTGCGCGATGGCAACCGGTTGCGCAGCCGGGATGGCACCCTTTATGAAATCCAGGATTCTGCCTCGCCACTGCGTGCAGACGACGGCCGGCTGATGGGCGCCGTGGTGGTGTTCCGGGATATTACCAGCAACCGTGCCATGCAGGAGGCGCTGGATTTTCAGGCGACCCATGATGCGCTCACCGGGCTTACCAACCGCCATGGTTTCGAAATCGCATTGCAGCAGTCTCTCAGTGAAGAAGGCCGTGAGGGCAGCATCCTGTGTTTTATCAATCTGGACCGTTTCAAAGTGGTCAACGACACCGCCGGCCACGTGGCCGGGGATGCCCTGCTGCGCGAGTGTGCCGGCGTCATCGGCCACCAGATTCGTGATGATGATGTGCTGGCACGGCTGGGCGGGGATGAATTTGGTTTGTTGCTCCGCCATTGTCCGGTGGAGCGGGCACGATACATTGCCGAGCGGTTGATTGACGCCCTGGATGCAATCCGCTTTAACTGGGAAGAAGCGGTATACAGCATTGGTGCCAGTGTTGGGTTGGTGGAACTGGGTGACGGGCTGACCTCTCTGGAAGATGCCATGAGCCGGGCGGATGTGGCTTGTTATACCGCCAAGCAGCAGGGGCGGGGGCTGGTGGTGGTGTACAGCGCCGAAGACAGCGATACCTCCCGTCGCCACATGGAATTGCAGATGGCCGCCAGCCTGCGTGAATCCCTGGAAGCGGACCGGTTCGAACTGTATGTACAGGAAATCCGGGCCCTTGCGGAAGGCGATGCGGGCCACTTTGAGGTCCTGCTGCGGTTGCGAGGCCGCGATGGGGATGTGATCAGCCCGGCGGCCTTCATTCCCGCTGCCGAACGCTATCAAATGATGCCGCACATCGACCGTTGGGTGTTGCGTCAGTTGCTACAGGTGCGCGGCGAGGAGCTGGCGGCCCTCACCGGCCTGAATCTGGCCATTAACCTGTCAGCCACCACACTGGATGATCCCGGCTTTCCGGACTACCTGGCCGGGTTGCTGCAAGAAACCCCGCTGGCCGCCGAGCGGCTCACCTTTGAGATCACCGAAACCACGGTGGTCAACCAGATGGGCTCAGTGAGCGAGGTGCTGATCTGGCTACGGGAGCAGGGCTGCAAGGTGGCTCTGGATGACTTCGGTAGCGGTTTCAGTTCCTTCAATTACCTCAAGCACTTCAAGGTGGACTACCTGAAGATCGATGGCAGTTTCGTGCGCAACCTGATGCGTTCCAGTGTGGATCACACCATTGTGGAATCCATCAACGAAGTGGCCCACCGTCTGAACATCAAGACCGTGGCAGAATTCGTGGAAGACATGTCCTTGATCCCGCTGCTCAAAGACACCGGGGTGGATTACGTGCAGGGCTATGCCATCGGCCGCCCCGAGCCGCTGGACACCCTTTTCAAGCGTCACCTCGGCGCTGCCCTCGGCGCCCACCCGCCATTGCATTGAGCTACGAGCTACGCTCGATTGGATTAAGAAGGGCCGAAAAGTTCCCGTGTTTCTTCATTTCTACGAAGCCGCTGTAGGAGCGAGCCTGCTCGCGATCCGAGCCTAAGCGAGGTAAGGATCCCAGAGGCGCAATTCGAACAGCCAGAAACGTAGCGTAGCGGAGTAACGCACGGAGTGAGGCCCGCAGGGTGAGCGCAGCGAATAACGCATCTTGAGGCGCGAACCGTGCGAAGCACGGAATCGCCCGCAGGGCGATCAGGCCTCCGCAGCCCGTGAGACCGGAGACATGAAAATGCTCCACTCCCCTGTGGGAGCTTGCCTGCAAGCGATCCGAGCCCAGGCGAGGCAAGGATTCCAGAAACGCATTTTGATCAGCTCTCTCCGGCCTCGACAGAGCTCAAAAGAATCCCCTCCCTTCGGTCGTCTCGCTACGCGAGGTTCGCACTTCGAGCGGTGCTCCTACAGCTGGATGAGCCACAGCGCGGCCCGTCTGTCGCACCGATGCCTGTTGTAGGAGCGGTGGTTCCACCGCGAAGGGCACCCACAGGGCATAGCAAACGCCCCCCTGCAAGGCCTTTGCCCTCTCGACACGGGCCCGCAACGCCTGCCGCACTCTCCATGCCTGGCTCCGTGTTGTCGCTTGCAGCTTGAAGCTTGTAGCTTATCGCTATTAGGTTTTCCCTATTGCCGCAATAAAGACTTTCAAATTTACCAATGGGAGGCTTTTTCGCATCCTAGGTCTCGCACAAACAAGCCAACCTAGGGAGTCTTAACGACATGGCACAGATCAATACCGAGATCAAACCGTTCAACGCCACTGCATTCAAGCAGGGCGAGTTTGTTGAAATCTCTGACGCGGATGTGAAAGGCAAGTGGGCCATCTTCTTCTTCTATCCGGCCGACTTCACTTTCGTTTGCCCCACCGAGCTGGGCGACGTGGCCGACAAGTATGAAGAGCTGCAGCAAATGGGCGTTGAAGTGTTCTCCGTGTCCACCGACACCCACTTCACCCACAAGGCATGGCACGACACGTCTGACACCATCGGCAAGATCAACTACTACATGGTCGGCGACCAGACCGGCACCATCACCAACAACTTCGGTGTGATGCGTGAAGGTCAGGGCCTGGCAGACCGCGCTACTTTCCTGGTCGATCCGGATGGCGTGATCCAGGCCATGGAAATCACCGCTGAAGGTATCGGCCGTGACGCTGACGACCTGCTGCGCAAGGTGAAAGCCGCTCAGTACGTGCGCAACAACCCCGGCGAAGTCTGCCCGGCCAAGTGGAAAGAAGGCGAAGCAACGCTGGCTCCTTCCCTGGATCTGGTCGGCAAGATCTAAATAGTCGGTCGCAAGTCTGACGTCGGAAGTCTGGCGCTAAACCTTGCCGGGTTGGCGTCCGACGTCAGACCCCCGACGTTCGACCGCTTTATTCTTTAGCTCCAAAACCCGAATTGACTCTGTCACTGACGACTGAATCTGGAACAAGGGAAGACTCATGCTCACGAATGAAATTTTGCAGGCTCTCAAGGGCTACGCCGCCAACATGCAGAAGAAAGTCACTTTCGTGCTGCAAAGCGGCTCCCACAGCAAGCGCGACGAACTGGTAACGTTCCTCTCCGACATTGCCGGTGTCAGTGACAACCTGGCGTTCGAGGAACGCGATACGGGCGGCACCTTGCGCAGCCCGATCAGTTTTCTGCTGGAAGCCGACGGCGAGGATACGGGTATCCGTTTCTCCGGTATTCCTGCAGGTCACGAATTCAATTCCCTGGTGCTGGCGTTCCTGCATGCATCAGGTACGGATATCAAACTGGATGACAGCCTTCAGCGCATGGTGGCAGGGGCCCAGGGTGAATTGAACTTTGAAGTCTTCATCAGCCTGAGCTGTCACAACTGCCCGGACGTGGTCCAGGCGCTCAATCAGTTCGCGTTGCTGAACCCCAACATCAACGTGGAAATGATTGATGGCGGCCTGTTCCAGGACGTGGTCAACGAGCGCGACATTCAGGGCGTACCCAGTGTGTACCTGAACGGCGAGTTGTTTGCCAACGGCAAGGTCACCGCCGCCGAGCTTATCGACAAGCTGCTGGAACATGACCCCAGCATCGCACAGGCTGGTGCCGGCGAGAAACTCCCCCTGCAGGACGTCACCGTGATCGGTGGTGGCCCCGCCGGCGTCTCCGCCGCCATCTACAGTGCCCGTAAAGGTCTGAAGGTGACCCTGATCGCCGACCGTATCGGTGGCCAGGTAAAAGACACCATGGATATCGAAAACCTGATCTCCGTGAAGAAGACTACCGGCCCGGAATTGTCCGGTGCGCTGCAGGCGCACATGAACGAATACGACGTGACGGTGAAAGAGCACCTGAAAGTCGCCCGTGTTGAAAAAGGCGAAATCAAGACCGTGGTGTTGTCCTCCGGTGAAGAGATCGACACCAAGACCGTGATCGTGGCGACCGGTGCCAAGTGGCGCGAATTGGGTGTCCCCGGCGAGAAGGAAAACATCGGTAACGGTGTGGCCTACTGCCCGCACTGCGATGGGCCTTTCTTCAAGGGCAAGGATGTGGCCGTGATTGGTGGCGGTAATTCCGGCATCGAAGCCGCGCTGGACCTGGCGGGCATCGTCAAATCCGTCACCGTGTTCGAGTTCATGCCTGAACTGAAAGCGGACAAGGTGCTGGTGGACAAGGCAGAAGAAAAAGCCAACGTGACGATTCTGCGTAACGTGGCAACCCGTGAGATCAAGGCCGAAAACGGCAAGGTCACCGCCATTGAATACGCGGACCGTGACACGGAAGAAGTGAAGGAAATCCCGCTGGCCGGGGTGTTCGTTCAGATCGGTCTGGTGCCTAACAGCGAGTTCCTGGGCGACGTGGTAGCCCGTACCCGCTTTGGCGAGATCGAGATCAACGAGAAGTGCCAGACGTCCGAGGAAGGCATCTATGCCGCCGGCGATGTGACCACGGTGCCCTACAAGCAGATTGTCATCAGCATGGGCGAAGGCTCCAAGGCCTCCCTGGCCGCCTTCGAGTACCTGATGACCCAGGGCGATCGTCTTGAAGCCCTGTATGAAAATGGCAAGGACGAGCAGAAGGAATCTGCCGTCGCCTGACCCGCTGGCGCTCACCAGCCGTAACACCAGAAAGCCACCGCCTTTGCGGTGGTTTTTTGGTTTGGGGCAAGCAGCACGCATCATGCAGAGCCCGAAAACATCAAAAGCGGTTTTACCAGAGAGAACAGAGTGCACTGAGAAAAGCCGTTCACCAGCCGGTGAGCCCTGGGCCTCGCCTATTGACTGAAGTATGCAGTACCTCTGTGTAGGCAAGTAGGGCAGTGGAGTAAGCACGTACTACGGCCCGGAGGTGGCACAGCAAATAAAGCCAGCGTGTTGGCTGGATGGCGCTCCGCTTTATACGGCCCCATCCGCCATTCTGTGAGGTCTTCACTTTCCCTGTACGGCCTCTGGCGCACGCTTTATGGCATCAAGATGGAAAGGTGTACGGCGTGAAGGTCGGGATTATCCTCGGTGATCAACTCAGTTATTCGCTGCCCACGCTGGCAGCGTTGGATCCAAACCATGATCGGCTGGTAATGGCTGAGCTGCATGCCGAAGCCACCTATGTGAAGCACCACAAGCAGAAGATTGCCCTGATCTTCAGTGCCATGCGGCATTTCGCCCGGGATCTGGAACAGGCCGGCTGGCAAGTGGATTACTACCACTATGGTGAGCATGACTTTAGTGACTTTGCGTCGCTGATTGCCGGGCGCTATCGCGACGCCGAAGAAATTGTCGTGACGCATTGTGGTGAATATCGTCTGCAGCAAACCATCGAACAACACTGGGAGCCGGCCTGCGGTATTCTGGTGACCTGTCTTGATGACCGGCGTTTTTTGTGTTCCCCCGGTTTCTTTCAGCAGTGGGCATCCGGCAAGAAACAGTTGCGCATGGAGTTTTTTTATCGGGAAATGCGTCGTCACACCGGGCTGTTGATGGAAGGCGACGAACCGGTGGGCGGACAGTGGAATTACGACAGCAATAACCGCCAGCCCTACAAGGGCAAGACACCGCTACCCCCTGAACTGCGTTTCAAGCGCGATGACATCGATGAACAAGTGCTGGTGCTGGTGGCAGAACAGTTTGCTGATCATATTGGCACTCTGGATCGATTCCAGTGGGGCACCACCTCTGCGCAGGCGCAACAGGCGCTAGATCATTTTATCAAGCATCGCTTGCCGCACTTTGGGGACTATCAGGATGCGATGGTGACTGGCGAAGACACACTGTTTCACAGTCTGTTGTCGCCCTATATCAACCTTGGCCTGCTCGACCCCATGACGGTGTGCCAGGCCGCCGAGCAGGCGTATTTTTCCGGTGAGGCGCCGCTCAATGCAGTGGAAGGCTTTATTCGGCAGATCATCGGCTGGCGGGAATACGTGCGCGGTATCTATTGGCTACTGATGCCGGATTATGCAAAGGAAAACCGGCTTGGAGATGACCGCCCGCTGCCGGCGTACTACTGGACCGGCGAGACCAAAATGCACTGCATGGCCGAGTGTTTTCGCAACACCATTGACCATGCTTACGCCCATCATATTCAGCGCCTGATGGTCACCGGCAATTTTGCCTTGCTGCTGGGGGTACTGCCGGAGGCCATCTGTCAGTGGTATCTGGAAGTCTATGCCGATGCCTTCGACTGGGTGGAGCTGCCCAACACCCTGGGCATGGTCATGCATGCGGATGGCGGCTACCTGGGCAGCAAACCCTACGCCGCCTCCGGCAGTTACATCAATCGCATGTCGGATTACTGCAAGCACTGCCATTACAACGTGAAAACCGCCAGCGAAGCGGATAGCTGCCCATTCAACAGTCTCTACTGGCATTTCATTCACCGCCATCGCCAGCAATTCGCCGGCAATCACCGCATGAAGATGATCTACCGGAATCTGGAGCGAATGGACAGCGCCAAGGTGGAAGCCATGCTCCAGCGGGCGGAGACGTTGCTGGCGGACCCGGATGCGCTATGACTCGGATATGGAAAGGCAACAAGTCGTCGCTGCCGGAGAAAACCTGCCCCGTGTGCCGGCGAGCCTTTAGCTGGCGAAAGAAGTGGGCCCGGGACTGGGATAACGTGATCTATTGCAGTGAACGGTGCCGACGGGAGAAGCCATCGTAATGATTACCGTGGTGTGGTTTCGTCATGACCTGCGTGTGCAGGATCAGCCCCTGTTACACCGGGCGGCGGCACTGGATAAGCCGGTATTGCCGCTCTATGTGTTGCCCAAACACTGGACCCAGCCTGGTCCGGAAGGCATCGACCGGCTGGGTTCTGCCAAATCGGTTTTCCTTCAGGAATGCCTGGCGGATCTCTCCGCCTCACTGGATTCCCTCGGACTGATACTGACCACGGCGGTGGCGTCTCCGGCAGCATTGCTGGGTCACTGGCATCAGGGCACGTCTCTGCAAGTGGTCACCGCCCAGGCCGATGCACCGGAAGAGCAGCAGGACATCGACTCACTTCGGGCAGCGGGTATTACGGTGTACGAAGTGGAGACACGGACGTTGTTATCGTCCTCGGCACTGCCCTGGGAAGACAGCTTCCCGGCCACCTTCAGTCGCTTTCGCAAAAGAGTGGAACGTCATGGTGGGCCCCAGGTGGATACTACAGAAGGTGATCCGCCGTTACTGTCGGCGGCGACGCCGTTGGCTCTGCCAGAGTGGGCGGGCTCGGTGGTGGCGGCGCTGGGGACGCGACGGGCGGAATGGCAACGGGACCCGGAAGATTATTTCTCATTGTCCGGTGGTGAGCAGGCCGCTCGCCAGTGGCTGCATCACTATCTGTTTACCGACCGCCACATTCGCCATTACAAGGCAACACGCAACCAGCTGATCGGCATGGGCTACTCCAGTCGCTTGAGCGCCGCCCTGGCCTGGGGGTGTTTGTCGGTGCGTCATGTCTGGCATGCCATCTTCGAATACGAGCAGCTATTCGGTGGTGACCAGAACAGTTACTGGTTGCGGTTTGAATTGTTGTGGCGGGAATTTTTTCACTGGTCACAGCGGGAATATGGTGTGGCCATTTTTCGTGATACCGGCTTGCAACTTTTCGACAGCATCCCCTTACCCGGACACCGCAGGAATGCTGACGCAGTGCGCTACTGGCAAGCCTGGTGCACAGCAGAAACCGGGTTGCCCTTTATTGATGCCAACCTGAAAGAACTGCTGGCCACCGGTTACCTCTCCAACCGGGGGCGGCAAAACCTGGCCAGCTTTCTGGTTCATGATCTGGGGCTGGACTGGCGCTGCGGTGCGCGCTGGTTTGAGCATCATCTGGTGGACCATGATGTGGCTTCCAACTGGGGCAACTGGGCCTACATTGCCGGCGTGGGTCATGACGCCCAGGGTGGGCGGCGCTTCAGTCCCACCCGGCAATGGTGGCGGCATGATCCGGATGCCAACTTTGTACGGTACTGGTTGCCGGTGATGAATGGCCTATCCCGCCAGCAGATCCTGGATCTGCATTTCGCCGGTGGCGATGTGCCTGTCTGGCAAGGCTACCCCGTGCCGATCGTTTCCCTGCCCGAGAGCGATCGGGAGGTCTCGTGATGACCCAGGTAGTCTGGTTCAAGCGTGACCTGCGCACCCGTGATCACTGGCCGCTGGCAGAGGCCTGCCGCAAGGGGGCGGTGTTGCCGCTCTACATCATCGAACCAGGCTATTGGCAGCAGCCTGACAGCAGTGCACGACAGTGGGCCTTTATTGCGGAAAGTCTGCGCGACTTGCGTCGTCAGCTTGCCCGGCACGGGTTGTCCCTGTGGGTGGTGGAAGGAAATGCGGAGGAGGTTTTCGCAAAGCTGCACCATCAGTTGGGCGGGTTTACCTTGCGAAGCCATGAAGAGTACGGCGGTAACTGGACCTACCAGCGTGATATCGCCATCAAGGGCTGGTGTGAAGCACATCAGGTGACGTGGAAGGAAACCGCACCGTTCGGCGTGATGCGTCCCTGCGTGGATCGTGATGACTGGGCGGAGCACTGGCACGACTTCATGGTGTCCCCACAGGCCACGTTGCCCGCAGCCTGTGAACCGGCTGCCGCGCCCCCGGCCTGGCCAGACCTGAGCCTGCCCCGAGGCATGGGAAGAGAGCCCTGCCCGGGGCGTCAGCGCGGCGGCTCGGAAACCGGCGAGGTCGTATGGCAGAGCTTTCTTGAACAGCGAGCCCGCGGCTATCGCGGCGGGATCAGCGCACCGCAAAAGGCAGAACACAGCGGCTCGCGCATCAGCCCTTATCTGGCCTGGGGCTGTCTGTCGCTACGGCAAGTGGTTCAACAGCTCTGGCAGGCGCAGCAACAGGCTCCGTCGGGACCGTTGGCCAATGGGCTGGCGGCGTTTGAATCGCGGTTGTGGTGGCATTGCCATTTTATCCAGAAGCTGGAAGACCAGGTGGACATGGAGAACCAGAGCGTTCACCCGGCGCTACGGGATTTGCGCGATGATCCTGGCAACCCCGAGTGGCTCCACGCCTGGCAACATGGGCAGACAGGCTGGCCACTGGTGGATGCCGCCATGCGTTATCTTCATCACCACGGCTGGATCAATTTCCGCATGCGCGCCATGTTGGTGTCCATGGCCTGTTATCCATTATGGCTGCATTGGCAACAGCCTGCGTTGCATCTTGCCCGGCTGTTCGTGGACTACGAACCCGGCATTCATTACCCGCAGATCCAGATGCAGGCGGGGGTTACCGGCATCAATGCATTGCGCATGTATAACCCCACCCTGCAGGCTCAGAAGCTGGACCCGGAAGGGCACTTCATTCGTCGTTGGGTACCGGAATTGCGAGGGGTATCCTCCACCTGGATTCATCAACCCTGGCACATGGGGACACGCCAGCAACAGGAAAGTGGTGCGCGCATCGAAACGGATTACCCGGCACCACTGGTGGCGTTTGATGTGGCCGTGCGCCAGGCCAGAGCGCGCCTGGCGGAGGCCCGGCACCAGGCCGGGTTCCGCGAACAGAGCCGCACCGTGAACCAGAAACACGGCAGCCGCCGGCGCCGTGCCCGCACCCGCAAAGCGGCCAACGACGACCAGCTGCGTTTGTTCTGACAGGAGACGCCACAGGAGACGCGGCACGCATCACGCCTCGCCCCCGTGGGAGCGGTGGTTCCACCGCGATCTTTCATCTTCACAGGACATCGTGGTCGCACCCGGAGGGCATAGCAAACGACCACTCCCACGGAGGACGCCTCATCCAGGGTCAGGCCCTTAGGGCGGTAATGGGCGAATGCCCATCACCGCCATTGCACCATCGCTTGCAGGCAAGCTCCCACACTAAACCCCGTGCCCAAGCCGGCTGTCCGCGCGTGTTGCCTGATGCATGAAGCAGCCGCAGAGCGGCCAAAAAAAAACCGGCGCTCCAGGAGAGTAGCGCCGGCAATCTACAGGCAGATTCAATCACAAAACCGATCAGGTCCTCAGGGGTTGGTGAGCAGGGTATAAGCCCCGGAACCACTTTGCGCCCGGACCTGCCAGCGGTAGAAACCGCGGTTCACATTGGCATGAATTTCGGCCACACCGTTCTGCGGGGCAGCGGACGCCACGTTGTTCCAGCTACAGAAGAACAGGAAGCAGCTCTGGCTCTGCAGAGTAACCGTGAAGCTGCTACCCGCCGGGCTGTACAACCAGGCATCAATCGCGCCACCGGAGAAGTTGAAGCCGTTGGACGGCAGGATCACCGAGCCACCGTTGTTCAGCTGGCCTTCGTAGCGGGTACAGTCCGGGCAGGGTGACGTTTCGGTGCCCACCGTCACGGTCTGGTCAGTGGTGCCGGTCTGGTTGGCGGTATCGGTCACGGTCAGGGTGACGGTGAATTCCCCGTCCACACCATAGTCGTGGGTGATCTGCTCGCCGCTGGCCACGTTGCCATCGCCCAGATCCCAATCCCATGCGGCTACCGCAACATCATCACTGGAGCCACTGGCATCCAGTGCGCACACCGTGCCCTGGCAGTCTGCGGTAAACGCCGCCGTGGGCAGGCGGTCAATGCCGGAGCCGTCTTGCTGAGTAATTTGCAGCAGACGATTGGGGGACTGGTTACCCGCGTTGCTGATTGCCCCGGTGGTTGCATCGTTCACCAGAGCAAGGTTCACCGCCGCAGGGGTGGCGCTGGGGTTGGCCGCCAGATAGAGCGCCGCGGCACCGGCTGCGTGAGGCGCTGCCATGGACGTACCGTTCAGGCTCGCGGTTTGGTTGTCAGACTGATACCAGGCAGAGGTAATGTCGCTGCCAGGGGCGAACAGATCCACACAGGCACCGAAGTTGGAGAAGGAAGAGCGTTGATCCTGGCGAGTGGTGGCACCCACGGTCAGCGCTTCCGGTACCCGGTTGGGGGAGCCGTTACAGGCATTGGTGTTGTCGTTGCCCGCAGCCACTACCATCGTCACACCGGCATTGACCGCATTCACCACCGCCGTATCCAGCGCACTGGAGTTAAGGCCGCCCAGCGACAGGTTGGCCACCGCCGGTTTTTGATGATTACCGGCTACCCAGTCGACCCCGGCGATCACACCGGAGGTGGAGCCACTACCATTGCATCCAAGCACCCGCACGGGCGCAATATTGGCCTGCTTGGCCACACCATAGGTGCTACCGACGGCAGTGCCTGACACATGAGTACCATGGCCGTTACAGTCTTCTACATTATTGGGGTCAACGCTGCCGCCACCAAACAGGAAGCCGCCTGAGCTGACAAAATTGCGTCCTGGCAGTACCCGGCCAGTGAATTCCTGGTGGGTGGTGCGCAAGCCGGTATCCAGCACATACACATTCACATCCCGGCCACCGTTGTCCGGATACTGGTAGCGGCCATCCAGCGGCAGGCCCGCCTGATCCACACGGTCCAGGCCCCAGGTGGCATTGGTCTGCAGTGCCACCGTGGTCACCGTGCGGTCCGGTTCCACCGAGATCACTCCTGGCAGAATACCCAGCAAGGAAGCCTGCAGGTCGGTCAGGCGTACCGTCATACCCAGCAGGGCATTCTCATAGGTGTAGATCACCTCACCGCCACCCACGCCCGCCAGCAAGGTTTGCAGTGCAGTGGTAAGGCTGTGCAGCCCCAGCTGCTCGAGCAGATTGGGAGCTACCTGCACAATGTACTGATTCTGGATGATCTCACCGGCAACCGGCGTTTCTGATTCGTTCTCGTTAGCCCAGACAGGCGACATGACACTGCCGCCCAGAATGGCGGCCAGCACCGCGGCCTTGAAAGTAGATCGTGGCATTGCGTTCCCTCCAATACAGTTGGAATAAAACCTAGGGAAACGCTGTGTATCTCTCCATGGGCAGGGTGTAGTGTTTTTGTTGTCCAAAAAAGCGCTTAACGGCCGCAAAGCCTTATAAAATGCGGGCTAGGCAAAAATGAGAACTCGTCGTGAAGATGGCGTCAGGAGTGGCCAAAACCCCCGACTTGAGCGTAATTGCGCCGAAATCGCGAAATGAAAGGGGAAAAGGGCGTTTAGAACAGCTTTTCCAGCTTTGAAAGGGTCTTCCACACCAGCATCTGCATGCGTTGGGAATTGATCGTTGGCTTCGCCAGGCAAGCAAACACCATATCGTTCACCGGCCAGATACTGATGCAGCCCAGGCGGCAACGAATAAACACCTCTTCACTCAAACCCAGTTTCAGGCCAATCAGCACCCGGTCGCAGGCTTTCTTCATCTCAAAGAACAGGGCGTTCTGCTCGTCATAATCCAGCCCCTCGCCAAAGTGCACCACCGGCAACCCGTCATTGCTGATCAGCGCGACCAGCAGGATGTCATCCGAGGAGGCTTTCAGGTCTTCCAGGGGTGGGGTGAGCGTGGAAAGCTTCATTGTTGTTATCCGTCCGTGGTGGTGTGGTTTCAGCTTAGGGGTGGGGGTGATCAGGGTCAAAGGGGGTAGGCCCTTCCAGGCATTTAGGCGGATTGCTGGGCCGATAAAGGGTCGTTACAAGAGGGGAGGGAGGCTGACTGTATGAAATTTGAAATTAGCTATCTTTACCGCGATGCCAGCAACTATAAGCAATATGAATCTGTCGTGGTGGAGTTGCTAGGTCCCGAAAGTGCTGAAGAAGTCGAACACATGCTACGTGATCGGTTTGCGGACCTGCAGGTCTGGCCCGATATTTTGCATTTTCGCCCTGAAGACCTTGGTTGGCCTACGGCCTACTTTGAGGGGCTCGATTGTGGCGGGGGTGATCTAGCTCTGCATGAGATAGAAGATATCGCTGAAACGGATAAACCAGAGACGGCAGAATTGTTTCTATATCTTAGCCCGCAATTGAAAGAGTTTTGAATGCGCGCAAATGACGAGCAGGCATGGGAATATCAAGTTTCCAAGTGATACTCATTGGGCGGCTGCCTTCATGATATTGGTACGAGACAGGTCCAAGGAAATGATAGGGCTGTGCATAGTTTTTAACTTTGGCTTGCTCGCGGACGAATAGCAAAGGGGTGTAGCCAAGGGATTTGTGGTTGATGTAACGATTTCCTGTCTTGGACTTGTCGCTAGTTGTACTTTGACTTTGCCAATGAAATAAGGTGTTGCTTATTGCGTAGTCTGCATAAAGTGTGGACGGACTATAGTGCTTTTCGCTTTTCTGGATGGTGGCCAAAAATAGATCAATTTTTTGCTTGGGTACGTGACGTACTCCCTCTCGAAATGGAGGTTGTTTTTCCCAGTTCCATTCCCCAGTCAATATCAAAATTTCGTCTCTAGTGTAGCTGGCGTGGGGTGTAAGTGGGAGTGTTTCTGTCATGGGGGGGGATGCTAAGGTGCTCGGATGTTGTAGCAGCCAGTCGATAAGCTGTTTGGCTTCAGATAAAATGCGTGGGTTATTATTGATGAGTTCCCATGCGGATTTTACACAGTTTGACTGGGTTCGATTGGTGATGAGAGGGTTGAGGAAGGCGTGTACAAGAGGGTCGTTGCCCTTTCCATCATTGAGCCATTGTTTCCAGCGATTGAGTCTGGGTATGTCGTTTGCATGACAAATTCGGCGCAGCCAAGTTTGAAGTAATCTGTTGTCAGGTTCAGGGGAGGCGTTAATTATTCCCGATCTGATGCATAGGCTATCCCATGTGTCGATTCGATAAATATTTTCTGGCATTATTTTGAAGTGGTTTAAAAAGTCAGAAAGTTTGACATCGCGACCGGATGATGAAGAGAAATCGGATATGCTTCGGATTAATTGAGGCGCCCTGTCTAAAGATGCGTCTTTTATGTTTTGAAGAATTCTCTGCTTTGCGATTCTCTCTAATTGAATTGCGCACCCTGCAGGTAAGTGGGGAAATTCGTGGTTTATTTCTTCATTGATATCACTGGATGGATTTGATGACAAAGCTCGGAGTCGATTTTCAAAGCGAAAATTTTTGTGCATGTTCCCAATAAAGTCTAGTACGGTGAGGTAGTCTTTTTCATCCGATAGACGAAGACCTCTGCCGAGCTGCTGAAGGAAGATTGTGAGGCTTTCTGTGGGGCGGAGAAAGAGCACGGTGTCTATCTCAGGAATATCGATTCCTTCATTGAATAAATCTACTGAAAATATGAAATTTATATTTCTTTCTTTTAGGTTCTTTCTGGCGGATTTTCTTTCTTCTTTTGTTGATTCTGACGTTAGTGAAAGTGATGGTATTCCACTTTTATTGAAAAAGCTTGCCATGAAATTGGCGTGCGCTATGCTGACGCAAAATCCGATCCCTCGGGTGTTGTTTAGGTTGGGTATGCGTCGCCGACATTGATCAACAATGTTTTGAGCTCGCATGTCGTTTCCTGTTACAAGGTTGTCTAGTTCGGAAGTCCTAAATCCTCCTCGCTCCCATGTGAGTTTGGAGTAATCAATTTCATCAATGTCGGATACTCCGTAGTAGTGAAAAGGGGCTACCAGTCTTCGGTTTATAGCATCAGGAAGCCTAATCTCACAGACAATTCGGTCGTCGAATATGGTGGTGATGTCGTTGCCGTCCGCACGTTCCGGAGTAGCTGTTAGTCCCAGGAGGATTTTGGGTTTTAAATCAGATACGACCCCTTGATAGCTGCTGGCGGAGGATCGGTGAGTCTCGTCGATCAAAACGTAGTCGAACTTGCTGGCACTCCAGGTCTTGGTGAGCTCGCGTTTCCTGATTGTTTGTACGGTGGCAAACAGATGATGATCTTGATCCGGCGTGTTGGTTCCATCGAGTAGATCTCCAAAGTTCTGATCTTTAAGAACAGCTCTGAAGGTGGATATTGCTTGCTCAAGTATTTCTTTTCTATGAGCAATAAAAAGTAGGCTTGGGGCTTTGCCGTTATTTCTTTTGATTTGGTTGCGATAATCAAAAGCGGCAATCATCGTCTTTCCTGTCCCTGTGGCGGCGACAACAAGCTGCCTGTGTGGGGCGGTGCGTAGCTTTCGGTCATTCTCAAGAGAATCCAGTACCTCTTGCTGAAATTGATATGGATTGAGGTTAAATAGTGCTAGATGGTTGTTAGGAGAGTTTTTTGTGTTCTCTTTTTGTAGCGCTTTACGAAGTGAATTTTCGTTGAATTTCTCGAATTCGGGATCTTGCCAATAGGTGTCAAAGGTGGCAAGAACCTTTTCCCAAATGGGTTTGTCGGCGTATTGGGTAGCCTTGACTGTCCACTCAAGCCCTTCGGTTAGGGCAGGTCTAGATAGATTGGCTGAGCCGATATAAGCTGTGCTGAATCCCGTATCTCTTTCAAATAAATACGCTTTAGCATGGAGTCTTGTGCGGTGAGTGTCATAGGACACCCGTACTTCTGTGTTGGGAAGTTTGGCTAATGTTTTTACAGCGGCCAAATCTGTGGCGCCCATGTAGCTGGTAGTAATAACGCGAAGACGAGTGCCGTCCCTGCTGGTGAAATCTTCAAGTGCATCTCTTAGTAGTGCGATACCGCTCCATTTAATGAAAGAGCACAGAATATAGATACGGTCTGCACTGGCAATTTCTTGCTTTAGTTGAGAGAGCAAGCTTGGGTCTATGCGTGTGCCTGTAAGCAGGCTGCTCTCTGAGGCCGGAGTGTCTGGTCTGATTAAAGCGTTATTTTGGTCAGAAACTTCTAGTAGTCGTTCTAGCGTTTCTGGCAGAGTTGCTTGGTCTTCTAGTGAGTCATCCGCTTCCGAAAGAACGGATATGATCTTGTTGATCAGATTTCGCTGATGACCTAAGCGATTATCAGAGGGTAGCCTGTGAAGGGTTGATGCAATAATATCGCTGAGGTGCTGAGCCAGGACGCTGTGACTGTCAGCGGCGTCAAGTTTCTCCGTACGACTAGATATTGCGAGCTTGCTGAGTTCGTCACTAGTCGCCTTATCAATGATTTTTTCGTAGAGCCCCTTTTTCATTCGAAAAATTTACCAGGTAGGAGTATGACTTGCTAGCGACTTCGGCGCGAGGCGGCGAGGCTCAAGTCTTTCCCCTTGCGTCCAATATTGGATCAAGGTTCTTCCCTGAGAGAAATCGATGCCAGGTGGGAGATTCAGCTTGCTGAACAAAGGGGCTTTTGGTCCTGGGCTTTTTCGCCCCTCCAGTGGGGCACCTACAGCAAGATCCACCCTCAGTGAACCTGTGCCCGCTGTGGTAAATCCGCTTTTGATCTTTGCGTGCCGCATGTTGCGTGAAGCGTGCTGCCCCCGCGAAGCGGCACAAAAAAGTAGTTTCGGAGAGTTTCGGGGTCAGGTCTTGCCCCGTGCGTTGGAATGGCGAGGACCCTCCAGGTCAGCGTGCAGCCCTTCGCTACAGGCTTTCCTGAAAATAGCTGATTGTGTCCGTTTCCATGTCTGGATGTCGGGTCATTTCAGGTGGCGGGCGGGATCTTGACGGCTGTGCAGAATGCGAATGATTTCAACGCTGCTGGCGGTGGTTCGGTAGAACAGAACATGACTTTCGATTGTCAGGCTGCGAATGCCGGCGAGCAATTCGGGTCTTTCCGTGGCCATCAGGGGCTGTTCAGTCAGTGACCAGAATTTGCTCTTCAGGGTTTCGAGATAGCTGTCTGACCTGGCTTGGCCCCACTGGCGCAGGCCGTATTGATAAATTTCCTTGAGGTCTGTTTTCGCGGCCGGCGCAATGATTAGCTGGAGAGCTGGCACGTCGGTCAGGCCTTGATATCGTCGAACAGGGTGTCGAGGGCAGATTTGGACTCAATGAGGATGCCTTGGCCCTGATCCAGCTGGTCTGTCCCCACTTTCAGTTGTTCCCGCAGGCGAGCCAGTTTGATTTCGTGAATCCAGTCTTCGTGGGTGTCCATAAAGCGCAGCGCTTCACGGATCACCTCGCTGGCATTGTTGTAAAGCCCGCTCTCCACCTTGGCTTTAATGCGGGATTCGAGTTCCGGGGTCAGTGATATATGCATGGTGCCCTCCAAAGGCTGGCTTTGCTTAAAAAATGCTAGGTTTGGGTACAGGATTTGTCAATGTTTGTAGGCTGAGGCTGCCTTCGCCGGCCCCCACAGCGGGTTCGGGTAGATGAGTGCTCTTTCGTGGGGTTTGAAGTGGGGGAGGTTGATGGCGGAGATCGGCTGCCGCCGATTTCCGCCCTACGATAATGTCATTGGTTTCAGGCTTAAGCCGCGCGGCACAAACAAGATTCATCGTGGGTTTGCGAGAATGCGCGAGTCCGGCACTTTACTCCGCCCTGCGTGAAATCGATGCCAGGTGGGAGATTCAGCTTGCTGAACGAAGGGGGTTTTGATTTTGGGTTTTGTTCGCCCCTCCAGTGGGGCTCCTACAGCAAGATCCACCCTCGGTGAACTCTGTGCTCTCTGTGGTAAATCCGCGTTTGATCTTTGCGTGCCGCATGTTGGGTGAAGCGTGTTGCAGCCCCAGCACGGCACAAAAAAGGGCCGCCCCATCGGGGTGGCCCTTTTTGTTGGTGCTGTTTGGTGGAGCCGGCGGGAATCGAACCCGCGTCCGTCAGCAATCCATCTGCAGGTCTACATGCTTAGCCAGATCTATTGATTTAAGCCCACACAACCCGATTGGCAGGACGTGAGAGCCGAGCCCCTAAGAGTTTTAACAGCGCGATCCGGGGCGGACGTTGCTGCGAGCCTGTGTTGCGATGCTCGCCGCTCTTCCCCACAGGCAGGGTCGATTGGCGATAAGCAGGGTTTAAGCTGCTAGTGCGTAAGAATCGTCGTTTGCGATTACTTTAATGTGCCACAAATGATTTACGAGACTCGTGACCTTCTCGACATGCACCACAGAGTTCAATACCGGCGTCGAATCCAGGTCGGCCCCTGTGAACTCCGTATTGTAGTAGGTGGGGGTCGCCAAGTCACTTAACAAGTGTGTCCGACGAAGAGATTTGGTTTCGATCAAAAAACACCCAAAAAGCGTTACCAGAGTGTAAAAGTGTTACCTGAATACACATCGACTGTCTGACAATCTTACTGAAAGCGCTTCATTTGTCATAATTAAGGCGCATTATGAAGTTGTCAGCGGGCGATGTCGAAATGTCGGCTGATGGTGCGGACCCGGCCGCGGGTAGCCACAAGCCACTGCGCTGAGCGGGTCTGCAAATTGTGTATCTCGCAATGACTTTACTGCGTCAGGCGGGCAAAAGGCCTGCAGGACGCCAAGCAAGGCATTGTCGTTCATTCAAAGGAGAAGGACGATGAACGCGATTATTCGATCTGTCGCACAGGTATCTGACAAGGCGCTGGCACCCCTCAAGGCTCAACCGGTGCTCTTCCGTGCGCTGCAGCTGGTGTTTGCCCTGGCCGCCTATGCCGCCGGTATTTACCTGGTGGACCTGGCGACGCCGCAGGCGCGTATTCCGGTGATTCTGTTCGCGGTGTACTTCATGCCAGCGGTACTGCGTGCCTGGTTGCAGCTGTACTGGCAGCTGCGCGGTGACGTACGGGCCGACAAGCCCAAGCGCCACATGGCATAAAGACGGATGAAATATCGTGGGTTGCGTGCAGGGTAAGCCGTTTCGGCCTTAACCCTGCCGCATCAGACGTTGTTTCTGACGGTTCCAGTCGCGCTCTTTCTCGGTGGCGCGCTTGTCAAACTTCTGCTTACCCTTGGCCAGGGCGATATCGCACTTGGCGAACCCTTTCTTCCAGTACAGGCTCACCGGTACACAGGTGAAACCGTCTTTCTGTACCCCGCCAAACACCTGACCCAGCTCACGACGGTGAAGCAGTAGCTTGCGTGTGCGTGTGGGGTCCGGAACGATATGGGTGCTGGCCGTGTTCAGGGGCTCAATGCGGGCGCCAAACAGAAAGGCCTCGCCATCCTTGAGCAGGATGTAGGCCTCACTGAGGTTGGCTTTGCCGGCACGCATGGCTTTCACTTCCCAGCCTTCCAGTACCAGGCCGGCTTCAAAGTGCTCTTCCAGATGATATTCGTGACGCGCCTTGCGATTCTGCGCAATGGTGGCGGACGGTGCTTTGGCTTTTTTCTTGGCTTTTCCCATAGGGCGGCGATTATAGAGCAAGGTCAGTTGACCGGATAGCGCTTTGCGTCTGGTTTTATCCGGTAAGTAAGTGGTTGCTTCGGTCAGGGGCCTTTGGTTGAGGCTGGCGGGTTACGCGGGCGCCCTTGAGCCGGGACGGCAAATAATAAGACAATACCGCCACGCTAAAGAAGGTATGGGTTCTATGAAGCAAGAAAACAAGCCGGTTCATGGTATGTGGGCCAACCGTTGGGTGTTCATTCTGGCGGCGACCGGGTCGGCAGTGGGGTTGGGCAACATCTGGCGATTCCCCTACATCACCGGTGAGAACGGCGGCGGGGCCTTCGTGCTGTTGTACTTGCTGTGTATCGCGGTGGTGGGGATTCCAATCATGGTCGCTGAGGTCATGATGGGCCGCAAGGGCGGAATGAGCCCGATCAATTCCATGCGCAAGCTGGCGGCGGACAGCAAGGTGTCCCAGCGCTGGGCCGGTATTGGTCATATGGGGGTGCTGTCGGCGTTTCTGATTCTCTCTTTTTATTCTGTGGTCGCCAGTTGGGCGCTTTACTACGTCTGGGAAGCCGTCATAGGCGGTTTCCAGGGCATCACGGCGGCCCAGTCGGAGGCCCGTTTTACCAATCTGCTGGCCAACCCCTGGCTGATGATGGGCTGCCACACCCTGTTCATGGTGCTCACCATGTTTGTGGTGGGTCGCGGGGTGAAAGGCGGGCTTGAGAAGGCGGTGGAGATTCTCATGCCGCTGCTGTTTGTATTGTTGCTGGTGCTGGTGGGCTACGCGGCGACCACGCCCGGGTTCAAGGAGGGCATTGCGTTCCTGTTTGCCTTCGATTTCTCCAAGCTCAATGGCGCCTCGGTGATTACGGCGGTCGGCCAGGCCTTCTTTACCCTGAGCCTGGGGATGGGCGCGATCATGGCCTACGGCGCTTACATGCCCCGTGAAACGGCGGGCAAGCAGGGGGCTAAACCCAAGCCGGTGTCCATCGTGTCTACCGTGATCATCATTGCTCTACTGGATACCCTGGTGGCGCTGGGCTCCGGTGTGGCCATGTTCCCGCTGATTTTCTCCAGTGGCCTGGAAGTGGGGCAGGGGCCGGGCATGATGTTTGTCACTCTGCCGCTGGCGTTCGGTCAGATGCCGGGTGGGGTGATTTTCGGTTCATTGTTCTTTGTGCTGGTGGTGTCCGCCGCATGGAGCTCCTCTATCAGTCTGGGTGAGCCGGTGGTGGCCTGGCTGGTAGAGCGAGGCATGACCCGTGCCATGGCGGCCGTGGCGGTGGGGCTGGGTGCCTGGTTGCTGGGTATCGGTTCGGTGCTGTCGTTCAATGTCTGGCAGGACAAGACGTTCCTGGCCGGTACCTTCTTCGACAATGTGGAATTCCTCTCCACCACCGTGATGCTGCCGCTGGGCGGTGTGCTGATCGCTATCTTTGCCGGCTGGATCATGAAGGAAACCCATGCCCGCAAAGAACTGGCCATGAAGAGCTTCCCGCTCTACCTGGGCTGGCGTGCGTTGGTACGGATTTTCTCTCCGGCCGCGGTGATTGCCCTGTTTGCCTATACCCTGTGGGGCGTGTTGTCACCGGAAGAGCCCGCGCCGGCCCCCGAACCCGTGGCTCAGGAGCAGACGGCGGCCCCAGCGGAGCCCATGCCTGCCGAGGAGGAAGCCCGTGAGCCGGCAGAACAAGCCAATGGCTCAGAGGTGCCGGCAGTGACCGACAGTGATGTGCCTGTGGTGCCGGAGGGGCAATAATGGCAGCAGACGCAATGATTCATGTGGAAGTGGCCTTCGCGCTGCCGGAAAAGCAGCGTTTGATTGGCCTGGATGTCCCGGAAGGAACCACCATGCTGGAAGCCGCACGGCTGTCCGGCATTGCAGAGCAGTTCGAGGGGCTGGCGCTGGAGTCTTCGCCCATGGGGTTGTTCGGCAAGGTAGTGGCCAACCCGGCGGGGCAGGTGCTCAAGGCTGGTGAGCGGGTAGAGATTTATCGCCCGCTCAAGGCCGATCCCAAGCTGAACCGCAAGAAGCGGGCTCAGGAGAAGGCCGCCAAGTCCTGAGCAGGCTGGCGGCGGGGATGAGGGTTAGCTGCCTTCTTCCTGGCGCTGTTCGGCTTTTTGCTGCAGTTCGCGGTCGTTGCGGCCTGAGGTCTTGGCCTTGAAGTCGTCGATGACCTTGCCTTCGTAGCGGCTGTAGGTGCCGCCTTCGAAGTACACGGCGATCTTCTGGCTGACCTTTTCGCCCTTACCGGGGCGGTAGGTCATGGGGTAGAACCAGACATTGGCCGTGAACGGGTCAATCAGGGTGGGTGCGCCCAGCGCGAACCGCACCTGCTCCGGTGTCATGCCCGGCTGGAGCTGGGACAGCATGTCCTCGGTGACAAAGTTGCCCTGGGGAATATCGATGCGATAGACCCCGGGAAAGCGCAGGCTGCTGCAACCGCCCAGCACCAACAGGGTAGAGAGAAGCAGCAGTGTGGTAATTCTAGGCATGATTTTCGACTTCGATGAATGTTCGGGCGATAATACAGGCTTGGGAACGGATGACAAATTCCCGACTGACAGAGTAACCATTTTCATGGACAGTCCATTGGGTGGAGAGTTCGCGTTTCCTTGAGGGGGAATTCGGGCCCAGGGACTGTTTATTTGCCATAGACAAGGCTTACGGAGCATACGCATTGGATAACCAGGATCTCAGAAAAGCGGGCCTCAAAGTGACCCTGCCGCGGGTGAAAATCCTGCAACAGCTGGAGAAGTCTGAAGAGCGCCATCTGAGTGCCGAGGACATCTACAAATCCCTGATGGAAGCCGGTGAGGACGTGGGGCTGGCCACAGTTTATCGCGTGCTGACCCAGTTCGAGCAGGCCGGCATGGTGCTGCGCCACAACTTCGAGGGTGGATCTGCGGTCTTTGAACTGGCGGATGAAGATCATCACGACCACATGGTATGCATGGAAACTGGCCAGGTGGTCGAGTTCATGGACGACGTGATCGAAAAACGCCAGCACGCCATTGCCGAAGAACACGGCTACGAAATCGTGGACCACTCCCTGGTCCTGTACGTGAAGCCGAAGAAGTAATTACGCTTCACGCAGCATGCTGCACGCAACACGCGGGGCCTCCCGGGTGTCGTGTGGCGGTGAGGTCGTCCTTCAGTGGTGGCTTACTGCTCCCCCAGGCTATGCCTGCAAGCGATACCTTCCAAATCACGCCTTGCGTCTGCAGGCTGACGTCCGCCCCGGCCAGGCAGTTCTTCCTCTGTAGGAGAGCCAGTGTGATGGCCGATGGGGGTGGCATGTTGCGGGCGTGGATTCGTTCAGCAAGCTGAATCTCCTACAAAACCTCCCCCGCTGCATTGCAGGAGTGGTCGTTTGCTATGCCCTCCGGGTGCGACCACGATCCCGGCGTTGCCGGGCAAGCATCGCGGTGGAACCACCGCTCCTACGGGAGGGGCTCCCTCTGGCAATCCGGGCGCGGGCACGGCATCTATGCTCGCTCCAACCTCACCCGCGCAGCTATTAACTATTCACTGTTAACTATTAACTGCTCTTTACGCTGCTTGCGCCTTGCTGAGCATTTCCCGCGCATGGTTGCGGGTGGACTCGGTGATTTCCACGCCACCGAGCATGCGTGCCAGTTCCTCGATACGGGCGGCTTCGTCCAGGCCGTGGATGCGGGTGTGGGTGGTATCGTCACCCTGGATCTTGTGGACCTGCCAGTGCTGGTGGCCCTGGCTGGCGACTTGGGGCTGGTGGGTGATGCAGAGCACCTGGGCATGGCTGCCTAGTTCCCGTAGTAGTCGGCCAACGATTTCGGCCACGCCGCCGCCCACACCCACGTCCACCTCATCGAACACCAGGCTGGGTACGGTGAGATTGCGGGCGCAGATCACCTGAATGGCCAGGCTGACCCGGGACAGTTCGCCCCCGGAGGCGACCTTGCCCAGCGCCTTGAGCGGCTGGCCGGGGTTGGCGGTGAACAGGAATTCCACCTCTTCCAGACCATCGGCGCCGGGGGAGCAGTCAGAGAGCTGGGCTTCCATGACGGCGGCCTTCATGCCCAGTGCGGTGAGCTGCTTCTGTACCTGCTGGGTGAGTGTCTTGCCGGCTTTGCGGCGGGCCTTGCCGAGTTTCAGGGCGCTGTCCATATATTGCTTTTCGGCGGCGCTTTCCGCCTCGGCGAGGGCGTGGAGGTGGGCATCCACATTGCCCAGGGCTTCGGATTCATTGAGCAGGTTCCGGTGGTGCTCCACCAGTTCCTCCGGGCGAATACGGTATTTGCGCGCCAGGGTGTAGCACTGGCTGAGGCGCTCTTCCACATGGCTGAGACGCTCAGGATCCAGATCCAGTCGCTCCAGATAGTGGCGCAGGTCGTCGGCGGCGGCCTCGACTTGCAGGCGGGCGGATTCCACCGCATCGGCCACGGTGCCAAGAGCATCATCCTGACGGCGGGCGTCGTCCAGCCAGTGGCTTACTTGGCTGAGGTGATCGTTGCAGGTGCCGTCGTCGCCTTCGTAAAGGGCGGTCAGTGACTGCTGGCAAATGCGGATCAGGCTGTCGGCGTTGGCCAGCCGCTGTTGTTCCTGTTCCAGTTCGGCCAGTTCCCCTTCCTGCAGGGAGAGAGCGTCCAGTTCTTCCAGCTGAAAGCGCAGCAGCTCTTCCCGTTCATTCTGTTCGCGGGCCTGATTCAGTGCGTCGTCATGGGCCCGACGCGCCTTTTGCCAGGCGCGCCAGTGCTCGCGCACGGTGGCAGCCAGTTCGCGGGCGTCGGCATAGTTGTCCAGCAGCTGGCGGTGGGCCTCTTTCTTGAGCAGGGCCTGATGCTCGTGCTGGCTGTGGATGCTGATCAGCCGCTCACCCAGATCGCGGACTTCAGCCAGCGGCGTGGGGGTGCCGTTGATGTAGGCCCGCGAGCGGCCATCGGCTCGCACGGTGCGGCGAAGCAGGCATTGATTGTCATCGTCCAGCTCCCGCTCGGCCAGCCATTGCTGGGCGGCGGGGTTATCGCTCACATCGAAGGTGGCCAGCACTTCGGCACGGTCATGGCCGTGACGGACCACACTGGAATCCGCTCTGTCGCCCAGGGTCAGGCCTAGGGCATCGATGATCACGGATTTGCCCGCCCCGGTTTCCCCGCTGATGCAGGTGAGTCCGTTCTCCGGTTCCAGCTCCAGCTGGTCCACGGTGGCAAAATGACGAACGCTCAGATGTGTCAGCATAGTGTTGTCTCCGGAACGGGCGATCTGGTGTTAGCCTTTGGGCGCCTCAATAACCTGGGTGCCAGCCAGCAGGTCGTGCAGGCAGCGCTTGTCCTTGCGGAAGATCAGCAGCGGGTCGATGATCATCACCAGGTTAAGCACGGGAATCTGCGCAATGACGTGCATCAGCAGATAGCGAACCCCGTAGAGTTTTCCTGCGGGAACGGCATCCTGTTCCATGCCCACAATTTTCATGTTCAGCAACCACTTGCCGATGGTCTGCTGGCGGTTGAACAGCAGATAGCCCTGCACGGCCAGGAACGCCACTTCGCCCACGATGAACCAAGTGAGCGTGGTGCTCAGATCCATGACCTGCCCCTGCATGAGGGCCTCCCAGGTGCCGCTGAAATAAAACAGCGGGCCGATCAGTGCCATGCCGATCAGGCCATCGATGAGGGCGCCCGCCAGTCGCTGGCCACGACCGGCCAGAGGGGCGGTGCTGTCGGCCCCGGTGGAGGGCTGGGCGTCGGGCGTTTGATACGGGTTGGTGTAGTCTTTCATTGAAACATCCTTGTTTACTGTTCGTATGGTCAGTTAAGGCAATGGTAGGGGATTCGGGGCGTCAGTGTAAGCCCCCGGGAATTTTATATAATGCTGAGGCTGATTTTCTGGTACATATATCTCCTATGAGCAAGCTGGATCTCAACGAACGAAAACAACGCCTGTTGATGACGCTGGTGGAGCGGCATATCCGCGATGGTCAGCCGGTGGGGTCCAAGACCCTGGCCACCGGCAGTGGCCTGCAGGTAAGCCCGGCCACCATTCGCAATATCATGGCGGAGCTGGAGGATCTGGGGATTCTGGCCAGCCCGCATACCTCGGCGGGGCGCATCCCCACCGAGCTGGGTTATCGCATGTATGTGGATTCCCTGCTTGCCTCCAGTGTGATGGAGCGCCCGGATCACAGGGATCTCAAGCGCGAGCTCAATCAACTGCTGGCGCCGGAGCAGTCTCCCCAGGAATTGATTTCCCAGGCCTCCAGGACCCTGGCCGAGCTGACGCGCATGGCGGGGCTGGTGGCGGTGCCGCGCCGGGAAGTGACCACGTTACGGCAGGTGGAATTCTTGCCCCTGTCCGGCAAGCGGGTGCTGGTGGTGCTGGTGGTGAACCGCTCCGAGGTGCAGAACCGCATCATCCACACCGACCGGGATTATGAAGAAGCCGAGCTGCGCCAGGCGGCCAACTACATTAATCACACCTATGCCGGCTGCGACCTGAACAGCATCTGTGATGGCCTGCTCAACACCATGAACGCCGACCGGCAGCACATGGATGCCTTGATGCAGACGGCGGTGGCGGTGGCAGACAAGGCCCTGCGCACGGAGGAATCCGATTCCGACTACGTGGTGTCAGGCGAATCCAACCTGATCCAGACCGCAGAAGCAGATAACCTGAACCAGCTGCGCGACCTGTTCGATGCCTTTAATCACAAGCGCGATATCCTGCACCTGCTGGAACGCTCCATGAAGGCGGATGGCGTACAGATCTTCATCGGTCGCGAATCCGGCTTCCGCCCGTTCGAGGATTATTCCCTGATCTCGGCGCCCTACCGGGCGGATAACGGCCCTGTGGGGGTGCTCGCCGTGGTCGGCCCGACGCGGATGGACTATGAAAAGGTGATCCCTACCGTGGATATCACCGCCAAGATCCTCTCAGCGGCCCTCACCCAGCTGTAATTCAGTTGACAGTTGATAGTGGACAGCCTAGCTACCTGCAGCCGAAGGCTCTGTGGGAGCTTGCCTGCAAGCGATTTTCGCCAGCAGGCTGGCTCCTGCGGCAATTGTGGGAGCCGAATCCACCGCGAAGGCGGGCAATCGCTTGCAGGCAAGCTCCCACAGGGGAGGCATGACTGACCCAGCTATACCTCGCTGTAGGAGCGCCACTGGAGGCGCGAAAATGCCGTTTCGAGTTGCGAGAAGCGAGTTTCGAAAGGCAAAACCCTCTGTTGGATCATCGCGTTGGTTTGCGTGACTTTAACGAGTTATTCGTTTTCAGGGTTTGTTCGCGCCTCCAGTGGCGCTCCTACAGCATGATCTGGCGCAGGCAGGTTTCTGGAGGGCAATCGCCAGCAGGCTGGCTCCTACGGCAGGGGCGTTGTAGGAGATTCTATGTTGTCCACCCCTTTTATGAGGCAGGCATAGATACGTAGTCAGTACGGCTCTTCATCAGCGCGAAGGCGATACGGACCAGCTTACGTGCGAGGATGACCAGGGCCTGCGTTTTCGCCAGGCCACGGTCGAGATAACCTTGGTAGACACCCGCCCAGCGGGCGCTTTTACGAGCGGCCATGGCCGCACAGTAAAGCAGTCTGCGGGTCTCTGAGTCGCCTTTTTTGGTCAGCTTGCGTTTTCCCGTTCTGGTGCCGGAGTCCTTTACATGGACATCCATCCCCAGGAAGGCGACGAAGGCGTCGCTGTTGCGGAAGTCTCCTCGCAGGAAGGCCATGACCAAGGCGTAAGCCGTCAGATCGCCCACACCTTCCAGAGATTTGCAGCGTTGTACCTGATCGCAGAGCCCTGCCTCTCTTACGGTGTTGCGAAGATGCTTCTGGATTAGTGTATCCAGACTGTTGATCTGTGAGATCAGCCTTGTCAGGCTCGCCTTGAGAATCTTTTCGCCACCCAGGCTCTGTTGGATCATGGTTCGCGCCTTGATCAGCGCCGCGCGGCGGCGTAGCAGTGTCTGCAGTGTTCGATACGCCTTGGGCGGCGGGCTCCAACGGCGCAGATCCTCCTTCTCTCTCTGCAGATGGCGGGCAAGCAGCTGGGCGTCAGAGGCGTCTGTTTTAGCTCGGCCGCCTGTTCCCTTGCGGTAGCTGCTGAGACGTGAAGCATCAATGACGTAAATGTGGTGCCCTTTGGCATGGGCCAACTCGATGACTGCCATGTGGTAAGTCCCTGTGGCCTCAATGGCGATCTCACAGGAGCATGGCAGGCTCTTGAGCCAGTGTTTAATGGCTTTGGGGGTGTTCTCGATGGTGAACGTCTGGCCCTGGAAATGAATGACCAACTCGGCCTTGGCGACGTCGATGCCGACGATAGATCTTGCTACTTGCATTGCCACTGAACTGCCCCTTGAGCTAGGTTACACATGCTTGTCGGGGCGCACCTAAACGCTGGCTTGCTGGTATCGTCGGTCTGAGGTGCAACTCAGCCGATGGATTCTTTATCGGCGTATGAATAGGTGCGGGGTGGGGCCAAGTCTCCTACCGTCTGTACCCTGAGGTCAGATGCGTCGTTGGTCCCTCCACCCCGGCAAGTCCTGCATCATTGCAGGAGAGGCATTCAAACATACAAGCGGTCGTTCGACCGCGATCCCCCCGAAAGACAGAGATCGCGGTGGAACCACCGCTCCTACTGCTCGATCTGGCGGAAGCGGGGTTCCGGAGGGTAATCGCTTGCAGGCAAGCTCCCACAGGATGCGCAGACAGCCGTCTGAACGCGGCCAGCGCCGTCACAGCCCCCACAAACCCCACCCGCGCCGCTGTTAACTATTCACTATTAACTGTTAACTGCCTCCAAGCCCCCCCTTGAATCCTCACTATCAGTTCCCATATCTTTGCCCGCTTTCCTGAAAAAGCCCGGATTGGGATGTGGAGTCAAAGAATGAGTGAGCAGGAAAAAGACCAGAACAACGCCGAGCCGCAGGTAGAGACTGTGGAAGAGCAAGAAGCGGCTGCGGCTGCCGCAGAGGCGGAAGGCGAGCAGGCGGAACCTACCGCCGAAGAGAAGCTGGCGGAGCTGGAAGCCGAATTGGCGACCGTGAAGAAGGCACTGGGCGAAGCGGATATCCGTGCCCAGGCCGAAATCCAGAATGTGCGCCGCCGTGCCGAGCGCGATGTGCAGCACGCCCACAAGTTTGCCCTGGAGAAGTTCGCCGGCGATTTGCTGAGCGTGGCGGACAATCTGGAGCGTGGTCTGGGCGCGCTGGATGCCGACGACGAGGCACTGAAAGGGGCCCGCGAAGGGATCGAGCTGACGCTCAAGTCCCTGCTGGATGTGTTCGGCAAGTACAACCTGGAGCAGATCAGTCCCAGTGATGAACCCTTCAACCCTGAGCTGCATGAAGCCATGACCATGGTGCCGGTGCCCAACGTGGATCCGAACACCGTGATTGAGGTGCTCGAGAAGGGTTACCAGCTCAATGGCCGTCTGATCCGCCCGGCTCGGGTGGTGGTCAGCAAGGCGCCGTAAGCGCTGTCGGACGTCTGGCGTCTGAGGTCAGACGCCCCTCGGCCGGTTTTCGGGTTTTGACGTCTGACCTCTGACTTTAGGCGTCTAACCCGCTGAAACTGGCAACAAACAAAATCTTCACGCTCCCTTGAATTGGCAGAAAGCACCGCCATATAGGAGCCAGACGAGTTAACAAGTTCAACTGTCCGGTATGCCGATTGGGTGCCGGCTGGTGTGAAGGAGAAAGAGAGATATGGGTAAGATCATCGGTATCGACCTGGGTACAACCAACAGCTGTGTGGCTGTACTGGAAGGTGACAAAGCCAAGGTTATTGAGAACAGCGAAGGCGCCCGTACTACGCCTTCCATCATTGCATACACCGACGACAAGGAAACCCTGGTGGGTCAGGCTGCCAAGCGTCAGGCCGTGACCAACCCGGAGAACACCCTGTACGCGGTGAAGCGTCTGATCGGTCGTCGTTTTGAAGACGATGTGGTTCAGAAAGACATCAAGATGGTGCCCTACAAGATTACCAAGGCCGACAACGGTGATGCCTGGGTAGAAGTGAAGGGCGAAAAGATGGCGCCGCCGCAGATCTCTGCGCAGGTGCTGAAGAAGATGAAGAAGACCGCGGAAGATTACCTGGGTGAAACCGTCACCGAGGCCGTTATCACCGTGCCGGCTTACTTCAACGATTCCCAGCGTCAGGCCACCAAGGATGCCGGTCGCATCGCCGGTCTGGACGTGAAGCGTATCATCAACGAGCCCACTGCTGCGGCCCTGGCCTATGGCATGGACAAGAAGGGCGGCGACCGCACCATCGCGGTTTACGACCTGGGTGGTGGTACCTTCGATATCTCTATCATCGAGATTGCCGAAGTGGACGGCGAGCACCAGTTTGAAGTGCTGGCCACCAACGGTGACACCTTCCTGGGTGGTGAGGATTTCGACCTGGCCCTGATCAACTTCCTGGCGGATCAGTTCAAGGCCGATTCCGGTATCGACCTGGGCGGCGACCCGCTGGCCATGCAGCGTCTGAAAGAAGCGGCCGAGAAAGCCAAGATCGAGCTGTCCTCTGCCGAGCAGACCGAAGTGAACCTGCCGTACATCACCGCCGATGCCTCCGGTCCCAAGCACCTGGTGGTGAAAGTGACCCGTGCCAAGCTCGAGTCCCTGGTGGGTGATCTGGTCACTCGTTCCCTGGAGCCCTGCAAGACGGCACTGAAAGATGCCGGCGTGAGTGCTTCTGACATCACCGACGTGATCCTGGTGGGTGGTCAGACCCGTATGCCGATGGTGCAGACCAAGGTATCCGAGTTCTTCGGCAAAGAGCCGCGCAAGGACGTGAACCCGGACGAAGCGGTTGCCATGGGTGCGGCCATTCAGGGTGCGGTACTGAGCGGTGACGTGAAAGACGTACTGCTGCTGGACGTGACTCCGCTGACCCTGGGTATCGAAACCATGGGTGGCGTGATGACGCCGCTGATCGAGAAGAACACCACCATCCCGACCAATGCGTCCCAGGTGTTCTCCACCGCGGATGACAACCAGACTGCCGTTACCGTGCACGTACTGCAGGGTGAGCGTAAGCAGGCCGGTCAGAACAAGTCTCTGGGTCAGTTCAACCTGGAAGACATTCCGCCGGCACCCCGTGGCATGCCGCAGATCGAAGTGACCTTCGACATCGATGCCAACGGTATCCTGCACGTAAGCGCGAAGGACAAGGCCACTGGCAAAGAGCAGTCCATCCAGATCAAGGCCTCTTCCGGTCTGTCCGATGAAGAGATCGATCAAATGGTAGCGGATGCCGAAGCGCACGCGGACGAAGACAAGAAGTTCGAAGAGCTGGTGCAGACCCGCAACCAGGCCGATCACCTGGTGCACGCGACTCGCAAGACCCTCGACGAAGCTGGCGACAAGGCCACCGACGAAGAGAAAGAGGCGATCACCAAGGCCGTAGAAGAGCTGGAAGAAGCGGCCAAGGGTAGCGACAAGGACGACATCGAAGCCAAGATCAAGGCGCTGTCTGAAGTGTCTGCGCCGCTGGCCCAGAAGCTCTACGCCGAACAGGCCCAGCAGGCTGAAGGTGCTGCCGGTGCCGAAGGTGGCGAGCAGGCCGCAGGTGACGACGTTGTTGATGCCGAGTTCGAAGAAGTCGACGACGACAAGAAGAAGTAAGTAAGCCTGACGCCTGACGCCGGATGCTGGACGTGAAACCCCTGCGGGTTTTGCGGCTGGCCTCCGGCGTTCAGCGTCTGGTTAAGCCAAAGGCTTGATTATGTCCAAACGTGATTATTATGACGTGCTGGGGGCGGCAAAAGACGCCAGCCAGCAAGACCTGAAAAAGGCCTATCGCCGTCTGGCGATGAAATACCATCCGGACCGTAATCCGGATGACGAAGAGGCACTGGCCAAATTCAAGGAAGCCAAGGAAGCCTACGAAGTGCTTTCCGATGAGCAGAAGCGCGCGGCTTATGATCAGTTCGGTCATGCCGGTGTGAATGGTCAGGGGCAGGGCGGCTTCGGCGGCGGTGCTGGCGCAGGCGGTTTTGGTGACATCTTCGGCGATATTTTCGGCGACATCTTCGGTGGTGGTGGCGGTGGCCGTCGTGGCCCGGCCCGCGGCGCGGACCTGCGTTACACCCTGGAGCTGACCCTGGAACAGGCGGTGCGCGGTTGCGAAGAAAAGATCCGTGTTCCCACCTGGGAAAGTTGCGAGACCTGTCATGGTTCAGGCGCCAAAGAAGGCTCCCAGCCGGTGACCTGTTCCACCTGTGGTGGTGCCGGTCAGGTACGCATGCAGCAGGGTTTCTTCACCGTGCAGCAGGCCTGTCCTACCTGTAAGGGCGAAGGCCAGATCATCGAAGACCCCTGTGGCAGCTGTGGCGGCCAGGGCCGGGTGCAGAACACCAAGACCCTGTCGGTGAAGATCCCGGCGGGTGTCGATACCGGTGATCGCATTCGTCTGGCGGGCGAAGGTGAAGCCGGCATGCACGGGGCGCCGTCCGGTGACCTGTACGTGCAGGTGGCGGTGCGAGAGCACGACATCTTCCAGCGCGACGGTACCAACCTGTACTGCGAAGTGCCGATCAGTTTTGTGGATGCCACCCTGGGCGGCGAACTGGATGTGCCCACCCTCAGCGGCAAGGTGAAATTGAAGGTGCCGGCGGAAACCCAGACTGGCAAGCTGTTCCGTCTGCGTGGCAAGGGCGTGAAGTCCGTGCGCGGCGGCGCCACTGGCGACCTACTTTGCAAGGTGGTGGTGGAAACCCCGGTGAAGCTGTCCAGCGAGCAGAAAGATTTGCTGCGCAAATTCCAGGATTCACTGGAAAACGGCGGCGACCGCCACAACCCGAAAAAGACCAGCTGGTTCGAAGGCGTTAAACGCTTCTTTGATACCAAGTAAGCCGGACTCTGACGGGAACAAAAAACGGAGCAGGTATTCCTGCTCCGTTTTTTTATGCGCGCCCCCCGCAGCAAGAGCGATGGCTGTGGGAGATTCAGCTTGCTGAACGAATGCCAGTGCGTTTCATTGCTTCCCAACCGTTCTCGCCCGTCGGTGTCTCTAATCGTTGGCCGAAGGCAGCTTGCAGCAGGCGCCCGGGCGCTATTCGTTCAGCAAGCTGAATCTCCCACAAAAACCGTTTCCCGTCCCCCCGTAGGAGCCAGCCTGCTGGCGATCCTTTGTGATTCAGGGTTGGCGCCGTTCCTGTGGAAGGGGGCATTGTGGGAGCTTGCTTGCAAGCGAATGCGTTTACTGATTCCTCTTCGTCTGCAGGCAGGTTATTCGCTTCGCTCACCCTTCTGGCGGCACGCCGTGCGTAACTTCGCTACGCTCCGTTCCCGCAGCATCCAGAAGCCTTCTGTAGATGTGGGTTTTTGCTGTGCTCTCCGGGTGCGACCACCATTCCCGGCGATGCCGGGAAGACCCCATCGCGGTGGAACCACCGCTCCTATGGGGGCTTGCCTGGAAGCCAATGTCTGCGACGCTCCCGCTGCTGTCCCACAGTTTCATGAAGGTCCTGAAGAGGAAGCGCTTTCTCGTGTGGGAGCTTGCTTGCAAGCGAATAGGCCTTTCCGCACCAACATTCGTCTGCAAGCAGATGCCTACAATAGGTCGCCAGATCGGTGTCCCCGCTTCACAAAAACGGCAATGTAAGCTTTCTCGCACAACCATTTCCGCTTCCCCTCACAGACAGTCCTGACCCCAGTCGCCACCATTTCGCACTTTCAATACTTCATGGACAGGAAGGCAGAGCCAATGGAAAAACTGGCAACCATATCGCCAGCGGCCCCCGTGTCAGTGGCGCGGGTTATGCAGGTTCAGGCTGTCGCTCCCCAGGTGCGACTTCGCTGCGAAGAGACCGGTGAGCAGGTGGTCGCCGCCGAGGTTGCCCTGCTGCCGGCGCCGCTCTCGGTTCAGGATCGCGTACTGGTGCAATCCACGCTGCAAGGTTGGGTGGTGACCAGCCTGCTCGGAGGCGGCTCCACGCCAGCAATGACAAAGGATGCCGACGGGCGGCTGCTACTGAATTGCGAGAAGGGGATTCGTCTGCAGGTGGGGGATGCCTGTATCGATATCTCGGTAGACGGTTGCATTACGGTGGATGGCAGGGAGGTGCATACCCTGGCCAGCGGCCTGCAGCGCATTCTCGGTGCCACGGTGCAGATCAACTGATGGCCTTTCTTCCGCTGGCTGCCACCCACTATCGGGAAGCCCAAAGCCTGTTCCGTCGCCGGCAGCAATTGCTCAATGCTCCTGCGTCACCGCGGGAATCCTTGAGGCAGCTGGACTGGCGGTTGATGGGAAACCTGCAAGGGGCCATGAGTCATTGTGCTGGCACTGTGGATGATGGCATGCGACCCGCCGCGTTGTTTGTCGAGTGCTGGTGCCTGCTTCATGAAGGCAATATTGAAGAGGTTACTGCACAACTGGACGCCCTGTACCCGGCACTGGATGACGCACAGCAGCAGGCCGTGCTGGCGGCGGTCCGGCTTGCGAAAAAAGGTTGTAATACCGCTTTGGCACAACCCGCCCTGCAGGTGGCAATGGGCGGGCATGCGGCAGTGGCCCAATGGCAGGAGGAGGCTGACGGTGCCGATGAGCGGGTTGCGGCAGTGCTGCAGTGGCGGGATGCGGACGGCGATTCCGTAGAGGCGTTTCGTCCCTTTTATCATGACCTGGACAAGCCAAAGGCTCAGCGCCAGGCACTGATTGGCGGTCTGATTCGCGGCGATGCGGCTGCGTTCCCGGTGGCCAGGGACTTCCCGGAGGATCCTGTGCTGGTGTTGCTGCTGGCCCGGCAGGGTGAGGCCGGCAACGGACCATTGGCAATGGCGCTGACAGGCACTGTCGAGGCGGCGGAATCGTTGCTGGCAATGATGGAGCAGGTGGAAACAGCAGGGTTGGCCGCACAGGCCTGGTTCTGGCTGACCGGCGAGCCTGTGCCGCTCAAGCCGCGCCTGCAGGCAGTGGGTGAAGCCGCTTCTTCCAGTGAGACCATGCCGGATGCGGACGCGGCGCGACAGCAGTGGCAGACGATCAAGGCACGAGCCGGCCAATCTGCGCACAGCGTCTTCTTTGGTATGCCAACAACCGCTTCCTCGCTGTCTCGGCTTTCGGAGCAATGGTGCGGCCAGGTGAGTGCGTTGATAGATGCTCACCGGAGTGTTGAATCTGGCCGGGGTATCGCGCCAGATCAGGGATGGCAGCACCACTCCCTGCATGGAGGTTGCGTTCATGTTTGAGCTGGTGAACGAAACTGATGCGGCGGCGGCGCTGGTGCCCGGCTGGACACTGGATGGCAAGGCCCGGCAAGTAGTGGTGGCCAAGCTGACCCTGCAATTTGATCTGCAGGGGCGGCTGTCGATGACGGGACAGGAAGAGGTGGTGCTGACCGACGAGCACTACGGTGATCCGGTGGCCACCAGTCTCAAGCACGCGTCGGAAGCCGCCTCTTTCAAGCAGGGTGCCGAGTATTATCTGCAGGGCCATGCCTGCGCACCGGGCGGAGAGCAGACCAGCCATCAGGTGGTGGTCAGCCTGGAGCAGAATGGGCTGGCTCGCACAAAACAGTTGGCGGTACTGGGCGAACATTACTGGCAGAAGGGGCTGATGGGGCACCGCCGGTCTGCCCCGCAACTTTTTTCCCGTTTGCCGCTGCGTTATGAAATGGCCTTTGGCGGGGCTCACCCTGAAAAGGGCCAACGGGAAAAGCGCAATCCGGTGGGGCGGGGTTTTAATCCGTCTGGTTGGAGCCTGCAGGATGCCCGCGCGCCGCAGATCGAATATCTGGGCCAGGCACAATTGTCGCCCTCCCGGAATACGGCTGTGGCGGGCTTTGCGCCCTTGCCCTCATTCTGGGCGCCCCGTCAGGGCCGCTATGGCGAATTGTCCCGCCAGCCTCTCGACAATCACGGCTGCCCCTGGGGCAAGGGCGCCCACCCGGCGCTGCATCATTGCGCTCCGGAAGATCAGTGGCTGACGGATTCGCTCACCGGTGGCGAGCAACTGCAGTTGCAGGGCTTCTTCGCCGCTGCAGACCATCCGGTCCGGATGACCTTGCCGGCCTGGTGTCCTCAGGTGTTACTGGTGCGCCGTGGTCATCGCCCCGAACGCATTGCGTTGAGCTGTGACACGCTGAAGATCGACACCGATCAACAGACCCTGTCCCTGATTGCCCGCGCCGCTGTTTGTCCCAGTGTTACCGGTGGCTTGCCCGCCTGGTTGCTGTTGCAGGCTTGCTCAGCCTGGCCGGTGGCGGCATGACCCGGCCGGTTCATGTCGCCGGTTACGGTGTGTTCTTGCCCAGTGGTGAAACCACGGGAGCCCTTATGAGTGCCTGCCTTGCCGGGGTTTCGGCCATCAATGTGATCAAGGACCTCGCGGTGGCGGTAGGAAATGATTACCGTGCTCACCTGCCCCGGTTGGCCTGTCTGCCGGACACGATCGCCTGGGAAGAGTCGCTTCAGGAGGTTCTGCAGGCGCTACTGGCATTGCCCCATCCGGTGCTGTTGATTGCCCCGGATAACGGGGCGCCGCAGTGGCCATGGATTGAGGACGTCTTGAGCCAGGTAGATCCACAGGGGCGCTGCCAGCGGGTAGCGGAAACCGGGATGGCCGAGGTATTGGTGCGGCAAGTGGCCCGGCTCCGTGCCGGTGAGATCGACGGGCTGTCAGTGCTGGGTGTCGACAGCCTTACTCATCCGGTCACGGTAATGGATCGCGCGGCGGCAGGCGCACTGCAGACAGACAAGTTACCGGATGGGCGCGCCGCCGGTGAAGGTTTTGCCTGGTTCACCCTGAGTGCGGGCCACGGTCCGGTGGGTTGGCAGTCAGAGGCAGCTGGCGTTGAGCCCTACGCCGGGTCGATGCAGCCACCGGCCCTGCAGGGGCTGTCAGACACGCTTCAGGCGTTGTCGCAGAAAGAGGCCATGCCGAGGCCGCGTATCATTGTCCATGCCAGGGCCCAGACCCCGCAGGATGATCTGGAATGGCACCATGCCAGCCAGCGGCTGTGGCCCAACCGGCTGTCGCCGCGTGACAACCTGGCCATGCGCAAGGGCGAACAACCCGCACCTCAGCCCGCCACACCGCCCTGGCAACAACATTTCAAGCCGGCGAATGTGGTTGGTGAGGTGGGCGCCGCCGGGTTTCCCATGGCGGTTGCGCTGGCCTGCGAGCGGCTTTGCTGGCCGCTGGTCCCGGTAGATCAGACTCTGATCGTGGATGCCGGTGTGCAACAGGCACGCTGTGCCGTTTTGTTGAAACAAACCGAATCACAAGGATGCGATTCCAATGAGTAACGTGGTGATCAACGGCCGCACGGCCGTCCATGCCGGTTCCGGCGGTATCTTCATGGCCCCGGATACCTGTCAGGTGCCGCCCCTGTGCATCCCGGCTTCCTTTACCAATACCGCGCTTTCCAAGGATGCCACCGGCACGGCAAGCTCGGTGATCATCAATGGCCAACCCGCCTGTCACCTGTCTTCAACTTTCATGGTCAGCAACGGCGACGAAGGCGGCTCCTGCGGCGGCATCATCTCCGGCACCATCAAGGGTCAGGCCCAGTTCATCACCTCTTCCCCCAACGTCCTCATCGAAGGCCAACCTGCCGTCCGCCAGGCCGACCAGATGGTCTCCAACAACGCCAATACACCACCCGCACCACTGCAGCAGCCGGGGGCGGGGTTGCCGTCAGATCTTTCTGTCGGTGAGACGGAGGAGCAGGAAATAGCGCCAGGAAAGTACGCTGTAGGGGTCAGGGTCAAAGGAGATCCCGCCTATTTCCCCGGAGCGGTCACAATTACGCCTGAGCACGGGGAGTAAGGCATGACTTCTCCAAATTCCACTGCGGGTTATCTGATTCAGCAACTGGCCTTTGATGAGCGGCAAGGGCAGGACAGTAACGGACGGTCAAATGGACTCGTTTGTTTTCGTGAACTGGAAGAAACTGATTATCGTGTGGGGCTGGATAATGTTGATCCTCATGCTGACTATCGACAGCGTGTGCCGGAGCTGCAGAGAAGCCTCTATGATGCATTGGCTCCCCGGGGTTATGTGGCAAGGCAAGGACGCTACTGGATTCCTGTCACGACCAGTCGCGCAAGCCTGGATTCTCCTTCTCCTGAACAGTGCGCAGAGCTCACCGCCATTGCCCCTTTGCGCCGCAACGGAAACGGTGATTTAGCGCCACTTCGAAACGGCTGGCTATATGTTTTTGTGAACGGGCGTTTGTGGAGAGAGGTTTACTGCAGGGGGAAGGATCGACGATTTAATGAGCGTGATTACTATCAATTTGAACGCTTTGAAGAAGTCAATCTCGCCACCAAGCAAGGAGCGGATGTGCGTGCCCCTTCTGCATTGCTGGATAAAGCGGCACTTGTTGTTCCTACCTCTCTACCCGATGATCCCGCACCACAGGTTCACTTGGCATTTTCAGAAGTGCAATGGACTTGGGAGTATCTCTGTCGACTGGGTGGAATGAACGCTGACGATCCAAGAGTGATCCCGGAAGTGTATCAACGCTATGAGGGGATTGAGGTTGACGCAGTTATGCAGCGAGAGCGTCTTCAGCTTTTGGAGCTTGCTGATTTCCCTGCTGTAGTGGCAAATCCGGCTGAAGATCTCGTGGTTCCCATCGATAAAGCGTTTGAGAGTGATGAGGGCGTTGGCTTGCTGCATCACCTCGGGCAAAGGAATTTTGTAAGCCAGAATCAGAAGAACCTTCTGGATAGTGGTATACCCGCCGTCGTCATTCATGACCCGATTGGAGAAGCAAAGGACTGGGCTGTACGGCTTCACGACACCGTGGAGAAGTTCGCTGGCTGGGCAAGCCAAAATGCACACCCTCATACTGTCGCGCAATATGCCACCCAGTTGATTGATGAAAACCCCGATTATGCTGAACAGGTCAGATATGGTGCCATTGAAGAGTTTATGGAGCGCTATGAGCGAGAAAAGAGCGAATTCCAGGAGCAGCAAGCGAGATATACGGATGCATTGCTTGAATGCCTGCAAAGAGTCGAAGCACCAAATAGTGTTTTAAGCGTATTTTCCGATTATCAACTGAATGATGCACATGAAAGCCCCCGTTATCGGCATGTGGGGGAAAAAGGCGCTGAATGTTGGGCTTTCCTCACAGAAATGCTTTCCGATAGCCACAAGGGTTTCCAGTTCCTGCGACAGCAACTGGAGGATGAGGAGAGCATTACAAACCAGTGCCTGCGTGTATTTGATAATCCGCAGTTGGACAATATTTCAAGACCAGATCAGCAGGTTAATGAGGAGTACCAGTATCAAGCGGTACAAAGAAGATCGGACTGGCGGAACCAAGTAAAGAACACCGTAAAACTTACGGACCTGGGCTATAAAGCCCTTGAGCACCTTCTGGGAACCTTGGCAAGGCCTGTTAGTGAAGCAAAAGAGCATTGGGAGCGCCTTAGTCCCAGGCTGGAGAAGCTTTATGGGGTTCGAATTACGACCAAAGAGCTTAGTTATAGTGAATGGCGTGACTTGCATCGATCCTCTGCGAAATCAAATTCCACCGTCATCAGCGTTGCCGCCCCGGATGCCAAAACGGCAAGCCATAGAGTCAAAATTCTCACGTTTGATGATCAGCCTGTTGCTGCCCACCGAGCTATGGAGTCGCTTAAAGGGCTACCTGCCCAGGTTCTGAATATTGCGCAGGTGGTAAGTCTGTCTATCAGCTGGGAAGAGTTAGCGAAAAATGGGCTCGATACGCAGGTCAACAAGCTTGCGCTTCTGGAGAATAGCCTGAGCACTATCTCGCTTATCTATGATCTGTCCAGCCAATCGAAGAATAAGTTTTCTCAGGCTATAGGGGTGAGCAGAGCGCTGCGAATTGGAATGGGAACTGTCGGTATTGTGGGTAATCTGGTCGGCGCGATGAAGGATTTGGAGGAGGCTGAAGATTTGCAGGAGCAAGGGTTCTCTGCAGCTGCGGCAGCAAAGAGAAATTCTGCGTCAGGGTCTGTCATGATGGCGTCTAGTGGGATTCTGTTCTTGATGTGCGCCAATCCTTTGGGGTTAGTGGCATTTTCATTAGGTGCAGTTCTGGTGGTGACGGGGCTGGTTCAGTTTGAATTGGAAAGAATAGGGCCGTTTGGATACTGGCTTAGATACGGATATTTTGGGTGCTATTCATATGGCAATAATATCGAAAGGAACGAGGTCAGTCATAGTTTATTGGAGGAATCTCTGGTCTGGAAAGAATTCCCGCATAAGGAGGTTGAGGCTCTTTATGATTTGATTTTGGGGTTTGATGTGGGGTTGAAGATAGAAAGCTTTTATGTTCGTGATGGTGTTGGGCGTAGTGCGAAAAGAGTTTTTAGAGGAAAGAGAATCAGTTTAGAAATTAATGCTTGTAACTACTCTCCTGATTGTACTGAATTTGAGGTTAATCTGGAGTATGGATCTGTTGTGGGGGAGAGTGATGGTGTCGTTTCGTTATCCAAAGGAGATGGCTCTGGGGGCGGGTTGAGGTTTAATGAGTCTAGCCTTGATAAGGGGGTGACTAAGTTTTCTCTTTATGTTCCAGTGAGTTGTGTTGCAGATGATGCTGAGTATGTCGTGGCGGAAGTGTGTCGGAGTGATTTCGGTAAGGCGGGGGTTGAGAATAGTAGGTCTGTCGTTGTTGTTGATATTTTGAATGATGGTGATCGAGGTTTTTCAAGAAAGAGTCATTTGGATGGCAGGGTTTGATTTATGGGGTCTATGAATTGGTGTTCACAAAAGTGGATGGGAGTGAAGTTTTTTCTTCTGTTTTTTGTTTTATTATTTTCAGGGTGCTCTGATTCAGATGTAGGTTTGTTGGTTGAAGAAGGGATTATAGAAGATTTCCCAGAAGGCCTCTTTGGGGATGTCGCATTTTGGCAGTCTGAAGATATGAAAACTTCAGAGTTGGTGTTTCTTAATATGGAAAGTGGTGAGTATTCTGCTTTCATTCTCCCTTTTCCGGTAACAAATGCATCGTTGGGGGGGGCTGATAAAAAGATATATTCGGCCAGGATTGTGCCGGATGGGGAGGGTGTGGCTGCTAAAATTTTCGGATTGAGTTTGGTGGATGGGGAGGTCGATGAATTGGCTGCAAAATACCCTTCTGAGGGGCTGCCGCGGTTGTCTCCAGATGGGGAATGGTTGGTTTTTCATGCTCGCCATAAAGTTGAGCGTGCCAGGCTCTTTGTCGGTGTGGTGAATGTTGAAACAGGTGAGAGAACGAGTTTCGAATGTGGGTATGATCGTTGTTTTGATGCTAAGTGGGTAGATGATGGAAGAGTTATCTATATAGCGGATAACGATAAGGCTGTTCTGTTAGATGTGAAGTCTAGGGATGAGGTCGTGGTTTATCGTGGGGCAGGGAAGGGCTGGCGTATTACCGGTTTGGCCCCAAGGGGGAATGGTGAAACATTCTATGTTAGCAGGGTGAGGGGAGGGTTTAGGCATCCGCAAGGAAGCGTTATCTCTGAAATATCTTTCGATGATAGTGCTGAGGTTGTTGTTCTCGAAACCAAAGATGAGATTCTGGAGGTTGAGGATACAGATATTGAAAACACCGTCTTGCTTACCCGTTCAGTAGATGGTGCTAGTCAATTTTCCGCATTTTATAATCTGGATAGCGGTTCTCAGTTCGTTATTTCAGGCGAAGGTAAATTCTCAGGTGGTGCTTCGTGGGTTGAGTGATGCGGAGTCTTTGCTTGATGGCAAAAATTTTGGTGCCCATGGAAGGGGGCCTGCGTTTATATGGAGGCTTCTCTGAGGCCTAAGCCTATTCCTCAAGGGTATGATTAATTCTAATCAGTGCCATGCGCCGGGGCTGACTTCGCGACCTTCTGTGGCACTAATACAATAAGCTTAAATTTGCATTCCGTCGTTTTCGAGCTTCAGTCCCCCTGCTAGTATTGCCTAAAAAAACAACAACAAGAGTTCGACATGACGATTCGCAATCTGGCATGGATGCTGGTGTTGGCTGTGCTGCCTGTGTTTTTGCTGTCGCCTGTGCAGGCGGCACCTGTCGATCAGGCTTATGATCGCGCAAAGGCTACCTTTGCACAGCGCTCCCCTTTGCCGCTGGATGAGGCGGTGCTTGATGCCCCCTGGGTGGCGGTGCCGTTTGATCAGGCGCCCTTCACCTATACCTTTGATGAGATAGAAGCGAACTGGTCCCGTTTCATGCGAGGCCTGCAGTTGCCGTTCCCGTCTCCAGAGTACCTGAAATCCCGCTATCAGCGTTTCCCGGCGTTGTTCCGGGACCTGCGTTATCAGGACGACGACTGGGAGCAGCACAGCCGCAATGTGCTGGAGGTGTGGCAGGCGTTCTTCCGCGGGGATCTGCGACATGCCCGGGATTTGGGAAATCGTTACGGCGGCTATGCCCGGGTGCCGGCGATGGTCTCGCAGATTATCTATGCCACCTACCTGGCGCCCACCCAGACCCAGAAGCAGCAATTGCTGCAGCAGAGCATCAACGAGATGGCCTGGTTTGGCGAGAATGCCCCGGTGCTGCCCGGTGACGAGCTGCTGGAAGACGATTACTGCATGGTGAGGCTGGGTTTCGGTTATGCGGTGGCGCGGTTGGCGGAGGATGAATCGGTGCCGGCCATGCTGCAGCGCAATTACGGCCCCATGGTGATCAATGCGGCCACCGAGATGCTCGGGGTGGAGCCACAGCATCCGCTGGCGCTGTCCCTGTATGCGGCGTTCGAGGCCAATGTGCTGCGCCGGGTGGGCAAGGCGGCGGGGCGTCTCACCTTCGAGGCGGACAGCCGCGATGCCACGGAGCTGTTCGAGACGTCGGTGAACAAGGTGCCGGATCTGGCCATTGTCCGTTACGAGTATGCCAACAGTCTTCTTTATACCTATCGAAATGAGCAGGCCCAACAGGCCATCGCCCAGCTGATGCTGGCGGCGCAGTTGCCGGCGGAGTATTCCATGGAATGGCTGGACCGGGCCTATGCCCGCAAGCGTCTCAAGGAAGTGCAAGCCTGGGTGGATAGCGGCATGAGCTTTGCCCGTTTTGATCGCAAGCGCCGCAAATTTATGAACAAGGCTGATCGTAACCTCTACGCAGTGAATCAGGCGCCCTTTCTGGTAGAATAAGACGCTTGATGCCGGACGCCAGACGCCGGACGCTTGCCAGGCTGGTCAGGGGCTGCAGGCGTTCTGCCTCTGGCGTCCGCCTTTGTGACCCAAGGAGACACCATGAAAGTAGGCATTATCGGTGCTGCCGGCCGTATGGGCCGTATTCTTATCGAGGCGACCATCGCCAACCCGGATACCACCCTGGCCGCAGCGGTGGATGTGCCCGGTTCCAGCCTGATCGGTGCCGATGCCGGTGAGCTGGTGGGGCAGGGCTCTGCCGGTGTGGTGCTGGCGGACGATCTGGCGGCTGTGGTGAAGGATGCCGATGTGTTCATCGACTTCACCGTGCCGGAAGCCACCGTGAAGAATATCGAGGTCTGCCGTGCGGCGGGCACCAAGCTGGTGATCGGTACCACCGGCCTGAATGACGAGCAGATCGCCGGCCTGCGTGCCGCCAGCGAAGAGATCGCCATCTGCTATGCCCCCAACTACTCCATTGGTGTGAACCTGTGCTTCAAGCTGCTGGAGACCGCGGCGGCGGTGCTGCAGGACGAGGTGGATATCGAGGTGATCGAGGCCCACCACCGTCACAAGATCGATGCGCCTTCCGGTACCGCCTTGCGTATGGGCGAGGTGGTGGCCCAGACCCTGGGGCGTGACCTCAAGGAAGTGGCGGTCTATGGCCGTGAAGGTCGCACCGGGGAACGTGATCGCCAGACCATTGGTTTCGAGACCATCCGTGCCGGCGATATCGTTGGGGATCACACCGTGCTGTTCGCCGCCGATGGCGAACGGGTAGAAATTACCCACAAGGCCTCCAGCCGCATGGCCTTCGGCCGTGGTGCAGTGCGGGCTGCCGCCTGGCTGGGTGGTCAGGACAAGGGCCTGTTCGACATGCAGGACGTGCTCGGCCTGGCCGGCGACGCCGCGGGCTGGGGCAAGGGTTAAGCGCCCGGCGATGCCGCGGAACGCCGTAGGAGCTTGCCTGCAAGCGATATTCGCCTGTCGGCAGGCTCCCGCAGTTGCAGCTCGTCGTGTGCTGGCCGCTTTAAGGGTGACATTTGTTTCCCAAAGCCCTAGAATAGCGCGCAGCCCGTGATGGGCGTGTGGGGCGCACGAATGAAGAATTCTATGAAAAAGCGAGGTGGAGCAATCCATCTCGCTTTTTTGCGAACAGCCGGCGGGTTTTTTCCGGCCGGCCAGTGCCCCACCGCATATCTCCCTAATTTCTTGCCAGCCTGGAGGTTGCGTTGACGGTTCCCGCCATTCTCGCTCTCGAAGACGGAAGCATCTTTCGAGGTGTTGCTATCGGTGCCACGGGTCAAACCGTGGGTGAAGTGGTGTTTAACACCGCCATGACCGGCTACCAGGAGATCCTGACGGATCCCTCCTACGCCAAACAGATTGTGACCCTGACCTACCCGCATATCGGTAACACCGGTGTCACTGCCGAGGACGAAGAGTCCGCGCAGATCTGGGCTTCTGGCCTGGTGATCCGCGATCTGGCCATGACGGTCAGCAACTGGCGCAGCGAGAAGTCCCTGCCGGACTATCTGCGCGAGAACAACATCGTGGCCATCGCCGAGATCGATACCCGTCGCCTGACTCGCATCCTGCGTGACAAGGGTGCCCAGAACGGTTGCATCATTGCCGGTGAGAACCTGGACGAAGCGGCTGCGCTGGAAGCGGCCAAGGGCTTCCCGGGCCTGAAGGGCATGGATCTGGCGAAAGAAGTCACCGTCAGCGAAGCCTATACCTGGACCGAGTCCACCTGGGATCTGGAAGAAGGCCACACCGAGCAGAAAGAAGCCCGCTTCAATGTGGTGGCCTACGACTATGGTGTAAAACGCAACATCCTGCGTATGCTGGCCGAGCGTGGCTGCAAGCTTACCGTGGTGCCTGCCCAAACCCCGGCTTCCGAAGTGCTGGCCATGAATCCCGACGGCATCTTCCTGTCCAATGGCCCCGGTGACCCGGAGCCCTGTGACTACGCCATCGAGGCGATCAAGGAAATCGTTGCCACCGGCAAGCCGGTCTTCGGCATCTGCCTGGGGCACCAGCTGCTGGCCCTGGCCAGTGGCGCCCAGACCATGAAAATGGGCACCGGCCACCACGGCGCCAACCACCCGGTGAAGACCCTGGAAGACGGCACGGTGATGATCACCAGCCAGAACCACGGTTTCGCGGTGGACATGGACAAACTGCCGGACAACCTGAAGGTGACCCACGTGTCCCTGTTCGACGGCACCCTGCAGGGCATTCATCGTACCGATGTGCCGGCGTTCAGCTTCCAGGGTCACCCGGAAGCGAGCCCGGGCCCGCATGATTGCGCGCCGCTGTTCGATCACTTCATCGAATTGATGGAAGCCAAGTGAAAAAGCGTCTGACGTCCGACGTCTGACGTCCGACGCAAAGACAACCGCAACATACGTCTGACGGTTAGCGAACTATGCCTAAAAGAACTGACATCAAAAGCATTCTCATCATTGGTGCTGGCCCGATCGTAATCGGCCAGGCCTGTGAGTTTGACTACTCCGGTGCCCAGGCCTGTAAGGCCCTGCGGGAAGAGGGTTACCGGGTGATCCTGGTGAACTCCAACCCGGCCACCATCATGACCGATCCGGCCATGGCGGATGCCACTTACATCGAGCCGATCACCTGGCAGACCGTTGCCAAGATCATCGAGAAGGAACGCCCGGACGCGCTGCTGCCCACCATGGGTGGCCAGACCGCGCTGAACTGTGCGCTGGATCTGGATCACAACGGTGTGCTGAAAGAATTCGGCGTGGAAATGATCGGTGCCACCGAAGATGCCATCGACAAGGCGGAAGACCGCTCCCGTTTCGACAAGGCCATGAAGGCCATCGGTCTGGAATGTCCGCGTTCTGCCATCGCCCATAACATGGACGAAGCCAATGCGGCGCTGGAAGAGCTGGGGTTCCCTTGCATCATCCGTCCCAGCTTCACCATGGGCGGCTCCGGTGGTGGTGTAGCGTATAACCGTGAAGAGTTTGAAGAAATCTGTCAGCGCGGTCTGGACCTGTCTCCGACCAACGAACTGCTGATCGACGAATCCCTGCTCGGCTGGAAAGAGTACGAGATGGAGGTGGTTCGTGACAAAAACGACAACTGCATCATCGTCTGCTCCATCGAGAACTTCGATCCCATGGGCGTGCACACCGGTGATTCCATCACCGTGGCCCCGGCCCAGACCCTCACCGATAAAGAATTCCAGATCATGCGTGACGCCTCCCTGGCGGTACTGCGTGAGATCGGTGTAGAAACCGGCGGTTCCAACGTGCAGTTCGGGGTGAACCCGGACAACGGCCGTATGGTCGTGATCGAAATGAACCCGCGGGTGAGCCGTTCCTCCGCGCTGGCGTCCAAGGCAACCGGGTTCCCGATTGCCAAGGTGGCGGCCAAGCTGGCGGTGGGCTACACCCTGGACGAGCTGCAGAACGAGATCACCGGTGGCAAGACCCCGGCCTCCTTCGAGCCGTCCATCGATTACGTGGTCACCAAGATCCCGCGCTTCAACTTCGAGAAGTTCGCCGAAGCGGACGCGGTGCTGACCACCCAGATGAAGTCTGTAGGTGAAGTCATGGCCATCGGCCGTAACTTCCAGGAATCCTGCCAGAAAGCCCTGCGCGGCCTGGAGACTGACTCCATCGGTTTCGACCCGAAGGTGGATCCGTCTGCCCCGGATGCCCGCGAGCAGGTGGCACAGATGCTGGCGACCCCGGGTCCGGAGCGTATCTGGGTGGTGGGCGATGCCTTCCGCGTGGGCATGACCGTGGAAGACGTATTCAACATCACCAAGATCGACCGCTGGTATCTGGTGCAGATCGAGGACCTGATTCGTGCCGAGCAGAATGTGGTTGAGACCACTTTCAGTGGTCTGGATCGCGACAGCCTCTACGCCCTCAAGCGCAAGGGCTTCTCTGATGCCCGTCTGGCCCAGCTGCTGGGTGTGAAGGAAGCGGACGTGCGCGGCAAGCGTGAAGAGCTGAACGTGCTGCCGATCTACAAGCGTGTGGATACCTGTGCGGCGGAATTTTCCACCGATACCGCCTACATGTACTCCAGCTACGACGAAGAGTGTGAGGCCAACCCGTCTGATCGCCAGAAGATCATGGTTATCGGCGGCGGTCCAAACCGTATCGGCCAGGGTATCGAATTCGATTACTGCTGTGTGCATGCGGCCTTCGCCATGCGTGAAGACGGTTACGAGACCATCATGGTCAACTGTAACCCGGAGACCGTGTCCACTGACTACGATACCTCCGACCGCCTGTTCTTCGAGCCGATTACTCTGGAAGACGTGCTGGCCATCGTGGCGAAGGAAAAACCCAAGGGCGTGATCGTGCAGTACGGCGGACAGACTCCGCTGAAGCTGGCCCGTGCCCTGCAGGCCGCTGGCGTGCCGATTATCGGTACCCCGCCGGACGCCATTGATGAAGCGGAAGACCGTGAGCGTTTCCAGCAGATGGTCAACAAGCTTGGCCTGAAGCAGCCGCCCAACCGTACCGCCCGCTCCCTGGAAGACGGCGTGCGTCTGGCAGAAGAAATCGGTTACCCGCTGGTGGTGCGTCCTTCCTATGTACTGGGTGGTCGTGCCATGGAAATCGTGTACAACGAGGCCGAGCTGCGTAACTACATGATGAACGCGGTGTCCGTGTCCAACGATTCCCCGGTGCTGCTGGACCGTTTCCTGGATGACGCCATCGAAGTGGATGTGGATGCAGTATGTGACGGTACCGATGTGGTTATCGGTGGCATCATGCAGCATATTGAGCAGGCCGGTGTGCACTCCGGTGACTCCGCCTGTTCCCTGCCGCCATACTCCCTGGATGACGAGGTGCAGGACGTGATGCGCCAGCAGTCCCGGGACATGGCGCTGGAGCTGGGCGTGGTTGGCCTGATGAACGTTCAGTTCGCTGTGAAGGATGGCGACGTGTACGTGCTGGAAGTGAACCCCCGTGCCTCCCGGACTGTGCCCTACGTGTCCAAGTGTATCGGGACTTCCCTGGCCAAGGTGGCCGCCCGTTGCATGGCTGGCGTTAGCCTCAAGGAACAGGGCTTCACCGAAGAGGTGACCCCGAACCACTACTTCGTGAAAGAAGCGGTGTTCCCGTTTGCCAAGTTCCCGAAAGTGGATCCGATCCTTGGCCCGGAAATGAAGTCCACCGGTGAGGTGATGGGCGTGGGGGCTACCTTCGCTGAAGCCTTTGGTAAGGCCTCCCTGGGTGCGGGTGAAAAATTGCCGGCCAAGGGCACGGCATTCATTTCTGTACGTGAAGTGGACAAGCCGGCGGCCGTGGATGTGGCACGCATGCTGATTGAGCGTGGTTTCGATCTGGTGGCTACCCGTGGTACTGCCAAGGTGATCCGCGAGGCGGGTCTGGCTGTGAAAGAAGTGAACAAGGTACTGGAAGGGCGTCCGCATATTGTGGATATGATCAAGAACGACCAGATCGCCCTGATTGTGAACACCACCGAGGGCAAGCAGGCGATTCGTGATTCTTTCGCCATCCGTCGTTCTGCCCTGCAGCACAAGGTGTTCTACACCACCACCATTACTGCAGCCCACGCGGTGTGTCAGGCACTGGGTATCAGCGGCGAGATTGAAGTGCGTCGCTTGCAGGATTTGCACGCAGAAATGCAGTAAATCGTCGTCAGGAGTGCTCGGAGCCGAGTGCTCCGGGCGATTTCCTTTTAGACGCGAGGATAACTATGCAACGTGTACCGATGACCGCGAAGGGCGCCAAGGCCCTGCGCGAGGAACTGGAAAAACTGAAAAAAGAAGACCGTCCGCGCATTTCCGCTGCCATCGCCGAGGCTCGTGAGCATGGCGACCTGAAGGAAAATGCGGAATACCATGCTGCCCGTGAGCAGCAGGGTTTCTGTGAAGGGCGTATCAACGATATTGAAAGCAAGCTGTCCAACGCGCAGATCATTGATATCACCGAAATCGAGAACACCGGCAAGGTGATCTTCGGTACCACCGTGACCATCATCGATGTGGATACCGATGAAGAGAAGGTGTACCAGATCGTCGGTGACGATGAAGCCAACATCAAGCTGGGCAAGCTGAGCGTCAACTCGCCTATCGCCCGTGGCCTGATCGGTCGTGAAGAGGGTGATGTGGTGCAGATCGACACGCCCGGGGGCACCCGCGAGTACGAAGTCGACAAGGTTGAGCATGTGTAACGCCTGATGCTGGACGCTTGACGCCAGACGACAAAAAGAAAAGGCGGCGTGGTGACACGCCGCCTTTTCTTTTAGCGTCCAGCCTCGGGCTTCAGGCTTCCTGATACCGCAGCAGGTTGGACAGTTTGGGGTTGGGCTTTTCGGCGGCCCGGTAGAGCAGGGCAATGTTGCCGATACGCTGGATCAGCTCGGCACCGCTGTTTTCGCACAGGGCGCTGACGATCTCGGCGCGGTCATCACGGGTCTCTGCGTTAACCTTTACCTTGATCAGCTCATGATCTTCAAGGCGAGCGTTCAGCTCTTCGACAAAGGTTTCAGTGAGCCCCTTGTCGCCAAAGATCAGGATGGCCTTCAGGTGGTGGCCAATACGGCGAAGACGTTTGATGTCCTGGGAAGATAGCGGCACGGTGATAGGCTCCGAATGGGTGTGGTGCGCTATTCTACAGCAACCGGGCTGAGGGTATAGGGGCGGGAGAGTTACGAGGGGCGAGTAACGAGCTTCGAGTTTCGAAAGGCAAAACCGGAATCGCGACTTTGAGCCGGGGGTTGGTTTTCGCAACTCGAAACTCGTACCTCGATACTGCGTGTCCCCGCAGGGCGGAAATGGGCGTGAGCCCATCGCCGCCATGATATCCCCGATGACATGACTGGCGGAGATCGGCATTCGCCGATATCCGCCCTACGAAAGGCAGGAGATTCTGTACATGGCGAAATCCAGCCGTTCCAAGACCAGCAAGGCCTGGCTCAAGGAGCATTTCAACGACCAGTGGGTCGCCAAGGCCCAGGAGCAGGGGTATCGCTCGCGGGCCAGCTTCAAGCTGCTGGAGATGCACGAGAAGGACAAGCTGTTCCGTTCCGGCATGACGGTGCTGGACCTGGGAGCGGCGCCCGGTGGCTGGAGTCAGGTGGCCGGTCAGCTGGTTGGTGGCAAGGGCGTGGTGATTGCCAGCGACATTCTGGCCATGGATGCCCTGCCGGACGTGACCTTCATTCAGGGCGACTTCCGTGAAGACGACGTCTATGAGCAAATCCTTGCGGCGGTAGGGGATCGCAAGATGGACCTTGTAATGTCGGATATGGCCCCCAATATGAGTGGTAATAGTGGTGTGGATCAGCCGCGGGCCATGTATCTGGCGGAATTGGCGCTGGAAATGGCGGAGCGGGTGCTGGAACCCAATGGCCAGTTTCTGGTCAAGGTATTTCAGGGTGAAGGGTTTGAGGAGTACCGCAAGGCTCTCCAATCACGTTTCCGCAAGGTGGTCACACGCAAGCCGGCCGCCAGCCGGGCTCGCTCCACTGAGGTCTACCAGTTGGCCAGCGGTCTGAAATGACCGTGAAGAGCCTGTAAAGGCCCTGTAAAACCCGCGTTTTGCTGTCCGAACTGGCATTACGCAGCCATGAATAAATGGTGTAAGGTGTAAGTTCGCGAATGTGGCGCCATGCGCCCGGAACAGATTGAGGTCTCCCTTGAACGACATGACCAAGAATATCGTGCTGTGGCTGGTGATTGCCGGCGTCCTCTACGTGGTGGCGTCCAGCATCAGCAACCAGCCCAACAACACGGACATCCCCTATTCCACCTTTATCTCCAAGGTGGAAAGTGGCGGTGTGCAGGCTGTATCCATCGGTGAGAGCAACATTACGGGTACCTACCGCGATGGAGGCCAGTTCAAGACGGTCAAGCCGCCGACACTGGACACCAACCTGATGCCGACCCTGATCCAGAACCAGGTAGAAGTGAAAGGGCTTGAGCCGCAGCGTGAAAGCTTCCTGATGCGTCTGTTCCTGTCGATTCTGCCCATTCTGCTGATTCTGGCCATTTTCATCTTCTTCATGCGTCAGATGCAGGGCGGTGGCAAGGGCGGCGGCGGCCCCATGACCTTCGGCAAGTCCAAAGCCAAACTGCTCGGCGAAGACCAGATCAAGACCACCTTTGCCGATGTGGCCGGGGTGGAAGAGGCCAAGGAAGAAGTGCAGGAACTGGTGGAGTTTCTGCGTGATCCGGCCAAGTTCCAGCGCCTGGGCGGCAAGATCCCCCGTGGTGTGCTGATGGTGGGCTCGCCGGGTACTGGTAAGACCCTGCTGGCCAAGGCCATTGCCGGCGAGGCCAAGGTGCCGTTCTTCAGCATTTCCGGTTCCGACTTTGTGGAAATGTTTGTGGGTGTGGGTGCCAGCCGGGTGCGCGACATGTTCGAGCAGGCCAAGAAGCATTCCCCCTGCATTATCTTTATCGATGAAATCGATGCCGTGGGCCGTTCCCGTGGCGCCGGTCTGGGGGGCGGTCACGACGAACGTGAGCAGACCCTTAACCAGCTGCTGGTGGAAATGGATGGCTTTGATGGCAATGAGGGCATCATCGTGATCGCGGCCACCAACCGTCCTGACGTTCTGGATCCGGCGCTGCTGCGTCCGGGCCGTTTTGACCGCCAGGTAACCGTGCCGCTACCGGATATCCGTGGTCGTGAGCAGGTGCTCAAGGTGCACATGCGCCAGGTGCCGATTGCCGACGACGTGGATGCCAGCCTGATTGCCCGTGGTACCCCCGGTTTCTCAGGTGCCGATCTGGCCAACCTGGTCAACGAGGCTGCTCTGTTTGCTGCCCGCGCCAACAAGCGCATGGTGGGCATGGAGGAATTCGAGAAGGCCAAGGACAAGATCCTGATGGGCGCCGAGCGTCGATCCATGGTCATGAGCGAGAAGGAAAAGCTGAATACGGCCTATCACGAAGCGGGCCACGCTATTGTTGGCCGCCTGGTGCCCGAGCACGATCCGGTCTACAAGGTCAGCATCATTCCCCGCGGTCGTGCCCTGGGTGTGACCATGTATCTGCCGGAAGAGGACAAGTACTCCCAGTCCAAGCGCGGTCTTGAGTCGTCTATCTGCTCCCTGTACGGCGGGCGTCTGGCGGAAGAAATGACCCTGGGCTTTGACGGTGTGACCACCGGCGCCTCCAATGATATCGAGCGGGCCACCAAGCTGGCCCGGGCCATGGTCACCAAGTGGGGGCTGAGCGAAAAGCTGGGCCCGCTGGCCTACGAGGAAGATGAAGGCGAGGTGTTCCTGGGCAAGCAGATGTCCCAGCGCAAGGCGGTCTCCGAGCAAACGGCGGAAGAAATCGACCGTGAGGTGCGGGCCATCATCGATGACTGTTATGGCCGCGCCAAGACCATTCTGGAAGAGAACCGCGACAAGCTGGATCTCATGGCCGATGCGCTGATGCAGTACGAAACCATTGATGCGGAACAGATTGACGACATCATGGCTGGCCACAAGCCGCGCCCGCCCAAGGACTGGCGCGATCAGGGTCCGGGTAACGGCGCCGCTGCCTCCGGTGACAAGAAGCCGGGTGATGACGCCATTGGCGGACCTGCCAACACGCATTAAGACACGCAAGGCATGACGCCTGGCCCGGGATTCCGGGCCAGGCGTTTTTGCTGGTAGCAGCGACGGCTGTGCTGATATGACCACCCCGAACCTGTGCTGCCCAGAGCCACAGGCCGGAGCAAACCGACCCCGATCCTGGATACCCTTCACATGACCCGGATACGTTGCGGCTCTCAGATGCTGGATCTGTCTGCGCCAGTTGTCATGGGCATTCTCAATGTCACCCCGGATTCTTTTTCTGATGGCGGGCGCTTCAATGAGCGCGATGCGGCCCTGCGTCAGGCTGAGCAGATGCTGGCGGACGGGGCGGCGATCATTGATGTGGGTGGGGAGTCCACGCGTCCTGGTGCGGCGCCGGTGAGCGAGCAACAAGAGCTTGATCGGGTGGTGCCGGTGGTGGAGGCGCTTCATCAACAGCTGGGCGCGCTGGTATCGGTGGATACCAGCACTGCGGCAGTGATCCGCGACAGTGCGGCGGCAGGAGCCGGGCTGATAAACGATGTGCGCGCCCTGCGACGGCCTGGCGCCCTTGAGGCCGCTGCAGTCAGTGGTTTGCCTGCCTGCCTGATGCATATGAAGGGCGAACCGGGCAATATGCAGGACAACCCGCAGTATGATGACGTCACCACCGACGTGCTGACCTTTCTGCAGGAGCGGATTGCCGCCTGTGAGGCTGCGGGCATCTCCCGTGAGCGATTGCTGGTGGATCCCGGGTTTGGGTTTGCCAAGTCCATGAATCACAATCTGGTGCTGATGCGCGAGATGAGCGCGCTGCAGCAGCTGGGATTGCCGATTTTGATTGGCGTGTCACGCAAGTCCCTGTTCGGCAAGGTGCTGGGGCGAGAAGTCAACGAGCGGTTGCCGGGCAGTCTGGCCGCCGCAGTAATGTGTGTCGAGCGCGGTGCCAGCATCGTGCGGGCACATGATGTCAGGGAAACTGTGGATGTGGTGCGTTTTGCGCAGGCCGTCCGCGAAGCGCACAAGGAGTCATAATGGCGCGTAAATATTTTGGTACCGACGGTGTTCGCGGTACGGTCGGGGAATTTCCGATTACTCCGGATTTTGTCCTCAAGCTGGGCTGGGCAGCAGGCAGGGTGCTGGCGGCTCATGGGGGCAGCAAGATCCTGATTGGCAAGGATACCCGCATCTCGGGTTATATGTTTGAGTCGGCACTGGAAGCCGGGATTTCCGCCGCCGGCGTAGATGTGCGACTGCTGGGGCCATTGCCGACCCCGGGCATCGCCTACCTGACCCGCACCCTGTCGGCTCAGGCCGGCATTGTGATTTCTGCCTCCCACAATGCCTATACCGATAACGGGATCAAATTCTTTGGTGCGGACGGGCGCAAGCTGAACGACGACATCGAGCAGGAAATCGAGCGGTTGCTGGATGAAGAGATGTCCGTGGTGGCCACCGATCAGATCGGCAAGGTGCGTCGTATTGATGATGCCCGTGGTCGCTATATCGAGTTCTGCAAGAGCACGGCGCCGGGACTGGACCTGAGTGGCATGAAGATTGTGGTAGATACCGCCAACGGTGCGGCCTATCACATTGCCCCGGATGTGCTGGAAGAGCTGGGCGCCCAGGTGATCGCCATGGCCAACCAGCCGGATGGTTTCAATATCAATCGCGAGTGCGGCTCCACCCATCCGGAGAAGCTGCAGCAGCGCGTGATCGATGAAAAGGCGGACCTGGGTATTGCCCTTGATGGGGATGCGGACCGCCTGATCATGGTGGATCACACCGGCAAGCTGATCGATGGCGATCAGTTACTCTATGTGGTGGCCCGGGACCGCAAGGAAACCGGTGAAGATGTGGCAGGGGTGGTGGGTACCCTGATGTCCAACTTTGGCCTTGAGCTGGCGCTGCAGGAGCTGGGGGTAGAGTTTGTGCGGGCCAAGGTGGGCGACCGTTATGTCATGGAGCAGCTGGATCAGCGCGGCTGGCTGATTGGCGGTGAGTCCTCGGGGCACCTGGTGTGTCTCGATCGCACCTCTACCGGTGATGGCACGGTGTCGGCGTTGCAGGTGTTGGCCGCCCTGGCCCGTCGCCATCAGTCCCTGGCGGACGCGGTGGCGGATGTGGCGTTACTTCCGCAAACCATGATCAATGTGCGTGGCGCCAATCGCGATGGTTTCGAGGCGCTGCCGGAAGTGCAGGCCGCCATGGCCGAGGTGGAAGCAAAGCTGGCGGGTAATGGGCGGATCCTGTTGCGCCCCTCCGGCACCGAGCCGCTGGTGCGGGTGATGGTTGAGGGCAAGGACCCCCGGCAGGTCGAGACCCTGTGCCGCGAACTGGCGGACGTAGTGGAAAAGGCCATTGCATGACACGCCTGATGCCCGACGCCTGACGCTTGACGCAGCTGAGCGTCGGGGGCGTCACGCAGGTTGGTAGAATGTTGGCCAATTGAGGGGGCGGAAACGAGGCCGCCGCGAGAAGAATCCAAGGAATACACATGACGACAAGACAGCCCCTTGTGGCCGGTAACTGGAAAATGAATGGCAGCCAGGTGCTGCTGGGTGAGATCGCCGCTGCTCTGGTGGGCTATCAGGGGGTGGCAGAAGTGGTGGTGTGTCCGCCGTTCCCTTATTTGGCTGCTGCGCGGGCTGCATTGCCGGCTGGCGTGCAGGTTGGCGCCCAGAACCTGGGCGATCAGCCAGAAGGGGCGTTTACCGGGGAGGTGGCCGGCGCCATGTTATCCGAGGCGGGCTGCCGCTACGTGATCATCGGCCATTCCGAGCGTCGTGCGCTGTATGGCGAAGATGATGCGCTGGTGGCGGCCAAGTTCGCGCAGGCGCAGGCAGCGGGTCTGGTGCCGATCCTGTGTGTGGGTGAAACCCTGGAAGAGCGTGAAGCCGGAAACACGGAGTCTGTCGTTTGTGGCCAGTTGCTGGCGGTGATCGAGGTAGTCGGCATTGAGGCGTTTGCGTCTGCTGTGGTGGCGTACGAGCCGGTCTGGGCCATCGGTACCGGCAAGACCGCATCACCGGAACAGGCCCAGGAAGTGCACGCCACCCTGCGCCAGACCCTGACCGAAAAGAGCCCGGAAATTGCCAGTTCCACACGCTTGCTTTACGGCGGCAGTGTAAAGGCGGATAATGCCGCCCTTCTGTTTTCCCAGTCAGACATCGATGGGGGTCTGATTGGCGGGGCGTCACTGACCGCCGACAGTTTTATTGCTATCTGCCAGGCAGCGCAGTAGCCCAGTTTAATGAACAAATAGAGTAACTATGGATATCGTCGTTCACGTAGTGCACATTCTGACCGCGCTTGGCCTGATCGGTCTGGTGCTGATCCAGCACGGCAAGGGTGCCGATGCGGGTGCCTCCTTCGGTGGTGGTGCTTCCCAGAGCGTCTTTGGTAGCGCCGGTTCCGCCAACTTCCTGACTCGCGCCACCGCGGTGCTGGCCACGCTGTTCTTTGTGACCAGCCTGGTGCTGGCCTGGATGGCCCGTCAGGAGGCCAATGGCTCCACGACCTATCTGCCGGAGCTGGAAACCATTGAAGAGCAGGCTGATGTGCCGATGCCGGCGGATCAGGTTGAGGTGCCGGCGGCGCAATCCGAGGTGCCGGAAGCGGCTGAAGCAACAAATTCTGAAAAAGAAGTTTCAGAAGTGCCGCAAGCTGATGTAGAATCCGCGTCCCCGGTTGAGGTGCCTCAGCCGGAGAAGCAGTAAGCGTTCTTTGCCGAAGTGGTGGAATTGGTAGACACGCTATCTTGAGGGGGTAGTGAGCTTCGCTCGTGCCGGTTCAAGTCCGGCCTTCGGCACCAATTTGGGAAGATGACAGGCTGCGCTGGCGCCGCCGGTCATCTGCTTGAAAAAGCATCAGGTTAAGAGGCTTTTCCTGATGCTAAGGCTTCGAAAAATAAAAACTTTTTTCGAGGCTGTCTTGACAGCGCAGGGCTCCATAAGTAGTATTTGCGCTCTCGGATTTGAGGTGCTTGCAGAGATCAGACGCTGCATTCACTGGTTCAGCCAAGTCTGAACCGCAGCCCAGTGCGAAGGGCTTAAAAGGGCACAAGGTTTATTGCGGGGTGGAGCAGTCTGGTAGCTCGTCGGGCTCATAACCCGAAGGTCGTAGGTTCAAATCCTGCCCCCGCTACCACTTAGAGGAGTCGGCTTCGGCCAACTCAAAGCGGATAACAAAAAGCCCCTCTAGCAGGGGCTTTTTGTTATCCGCGACAGTGGAATGGGCGGTGGATGTGCGGTCGATTGCATGTTTTCCTTGCAGTCGTCAGGTATGTCTCCAGGCCCATTTTTTGTTTGTACCTGAAGCTCGCTTCGGGTTGATACCGGAAACCTATGTCGAAACGCGTAGAGCAATTAACGGAGCTGCTGGCTCCGGTAGTGGAAGATCTGGGCTTCGTGCTGTGGGGATTGGAATATCTCCAGGGGCGCGGGGCCGTTTTGCGTGTGTTTATTGACCATGAAGACGGTATCACTGTAGATAACTGCGCGGCGGTGAGTCACGAGATCAGCGGCGTGCTGGATGTGGAAGATCCGATTCCGGGTGAGTACAACCTGGAAGTGTCCTCTCCGGGGATGGATCGTCCCATGTTCCAAATTGCGCAATATGTCGATTACATCGGTGAAGATGTTCAGCTGAAATTGCTGGCACCGGTGGCCGGCAAGCGCAAGATGACGGCGGCCATTGTGGCCGTGGACGGCGAAACGCTGGTGGTGGAGCTGGATGGCGAAACCCTGCGTATTCCTTACAGTCAGGTAGATCGTGCCCGGTTGCAGCCCCGCTTCGACTGAGCACGCCCTGGAAACTTTGTCTTTGTAAAGGCCTGGCCATGAACAAAGAGATCCTGCTGGTAGCGGAAACGGTATCAAACGAAAAAGGTGTCAGCCGCGATGTAATCTTCGAGGCCATCGAGCTGGCCCTGGCTGCTGCTACGAAAAAGCGTTTTAAGGAAGAAGACGTGGAAATTCGCGTGGACATCGACCGGGTCTCCGGCGATTCCCGTACCTTCCGTGTCTGGCATGTGGTGCCTGATGAAGAGCTTTACGAGTTCGGCAAGCAGCTGACTCTGGATGAAGCTCACGAGCAGGATACTTCTCTGCAGATTGGCGATACCTGGGAAGAGGAAATTGAATCCGAAGCCTTCGGTCGTATCGCTGCGCAGACTGCCAAACAGGTTATCGTACAGAAAGTACGTGAAGCCGAGCGCCGTCAGATCATCGAAGAATATCGCGATCGCATTGGCGATCTGGTCAGCGGTACGGTCAAGAAGGCCAACCGTGATTCCATCGTGCTGGATCTGGGTGGCAATGCCGAAGCCCTGATTACCCGCGAGCACATGATTCCTCGTGAAGCGGTGCGCCAGAACGATCGCATTCGTGCCTACCTGATGGGCGTGAACGAAGAAAACCGTGGCCCGCAGCTGTTTGCCAGCCGCGCCTGCCCGGAAATGCTGATCGAGCTGTTCAAGATTGAAGTGCCGGAGATCGGCGAAGAGCTGATCGAGATCAAGGGTGCAGCCCGCGATCCGGGTTCCCGCGCGAAGATCGCGGTGAAGACCAACGACCAACGCATTGATCCGGTGGGTGCCTGTGTGGGTATGCGCGGGGCCCGTGTTCAGGCGGTCTCCAACGAACTGGCCGGTGAGCGCATCGATATCGTGCTGTGGGATGACAATCCAGCCCAGCTGGTGATCAACGCCATGCAGCCGGCGGAAGTGGCGTCCATCGTGATGGATGAAGAAAGCCACGCCATGGATATCGCCGTGGAAGATGAGTCTGCCCTGGCGCAGGCCATTGGCCGCAGTGGCCAGAACATTCGTCTTGCTTCCGAGCTGACCGGCTGGGAGCTGAATGTGATGACCCTGGACGATGCCGAGAACAAACAACAGGAAGAAGCTGCCCAGGCTCTGGAAACGTTCATGAATGACCTGGACGTGGATGAGGATGTGGCGGCGATTCTGGTCGAGGAAGGCTTTTCCACGCTGGAAGAAGTGGCCTATGTACCGGAAGAGGAAATGCTGGCCATCGACGGGTTTGACGAAGATATCGTTGAAGCCCTGCGTCAGCGCGCCAAGGATGTATTGCTGACCAAGGCGCTGGTTTCCGAAGAGAAGTTTGAAAACGCAGAGCCTGCGGAAGACCTTCTGACGATGGAAGGCATGGACCGTGACCTGGCTGTGGAGCTGGCTTCCCGTGGCATTGCCACCATGGAAGACCTGGCCGAGCAGGCTGTGGACGACCTGCTGGAAATCGAAGGTATGGACGAGGAGCGTGCTGCCCAGTTGATCATGACTGCGCGTGCGCCCTGGTTCGAAAACGAAGACGGGGAATAACAGCCTTTCTTCCGGCTGGCCCGCCTTCGCAGGCACCCATGAAGTACTGCAGTTTCTCTGCAGGCCAGGGGAAGGGCGGTAGTCGCCCTTTTCCGGCATTCCGGCACTGGCCGGAATGCATACAGACAGTGTGACTGGCCCATGCCAGTTACAGTGGCCAACCGCACAGGCGGTGGCCCAGGCTATAACCCTAGCCTGCAAGAGACGCGGACAGGAGAGTGTTGCTGACATGGCAGAAACGACCGTAAAGAAACTGGCCGAAACAGTAGGTATGCCCGTTGAGAAGCTGCTTTCTCAAATGAAAGAAGCGGGTTTGCCTCATGGTGACGCCAGCGAAGAGGTCTCCGGTGAGCAGAAACAGCAGCTGCTGGCTCACCTGCGCAAGTCTCATGGTGCCAAGACTGACGACGCCAAGAAAATCACCCTCAAGCGCAAGTCCACCAGCACCATCAAGACCACGGGTGCGGCGGGCAAGGCCAAGACCGTTAACGTGGAAGTGCGCAAGAAGCGCACCTATGTGAAGCGCGAAGTGTTGGAAGCCCAGGAGCGTGAAGAGGCTGAGCGCAAGGCGGCGGAAGAAGCCGCTCTGCAGGCAGAGCAGGAAAAACGCGAGGCAGAAGAAGCGGCCAAGCGTCAGGTGGAAGAAGAAGCTGCCCGCAAGAAGGAAGAAGAAGCCAAGGCCGCTGCCGAGGCAGACCGCAAGGTAGCGGAAGAGAAGGCGGCGGAAGAGAAAGCCAAGCGTGTTGCCGTGCCGAAAACGGCCACTGCCAAGAAGCCGGCGAAAGAAGAAACGCCGGAAGAGAAGGCAAAGCGCGAGGCGGAAGAGAAAAAGCAGCGTGAGGCAGAAGAAGCCAAACGCAAACAGGAATCCGAAGCCCGCAAAAAGGCAGAGGAAGAAGCTGCCCGCCGCACCGCCGAAGAGGCTGCCCGTATTGCCGCAGAGCTCGAGAAGCGTGGCGATCAGCCCGAGAAGAAAGAAGAAGAGGTGGATGACGGTTCCTCTATCGTGGTGGCGGCGCAGGAAGCCAGCTATCAGCGTGAAGAGCGTCAATCCCGTCGTCGCCGCCGCAAGCCGAAGGCTTCCGGTGTGGCTCATGGCCAGATGAAGAGTTCCATGAACAAGGCTCATGGCTTTAAGGCGCCGACCGAGAAGAAAATTATGGAAGTGGAAGTGCCGGAAACCATCACCGTCGGTGACCTGGCTCAGCGCCTGAACATCAAGTCCAAGGAGCTGATCAAGTCACTCATGAAGATGGGTGAAATGGCGACCGTGAATCAGCTAATCGACCAGGAAACCGCCATCCTGCTGGTTGAAGAAATGGGCCACAAGGCCGTTGCCGGCAAGGGTGAGGAAGAGGTACTGGAAGATCACCTGGCAGATATGGTTAACCGTGATGGTGCCGAACTGTCTGACCGCGCACCGGTGGTGACCATCATGGGTCATGTTGACCATGGTAAGACCTCCCTGCTGGATTACATCCGTAAAGCCAAGGTAGCAGCCGGCGAAGCCGGTGGTATTACCCAGCATATCGGTGCGTACCACGTGCAGCACGAGAAAGGCATGATCACCTTCCTCGACACCCCTGGTCACGCCGCCTTTACCGCCATGCGTGCCCGTGGTGCCAAGGCTACCGATATTGTGGTCATCGTAGTGGCTGCCGATGATGGCATGATGCCGCAGACCGAAGAGGCGATTAATCACGCCAAGGCCTCCGGTGTGCCGATCATCATCGCAGTGAACAAGATTGATAAAGAACAGGCCGATCCGGATCGGGTACGTACCGAACTGGCAGCCAAGGAAGTGATCCCGGAAGAGTGGGGCGGTGACTATCAGTTCATCAACGTGTCTGCCCACTCTGGCCAGGGCGTGGATGATCTGCTGGATTCCATCCTGGTGCAGTCCGAGTTGCTGGAGCTGAAAGCCCCGGATCACGGCCCGGCCACGGGTGTGGTTATCGAATCCCGTGTGGAAAAAGGCCGCGGTACCGTCGCCTCCATCCTGGTTCAGGGTGGTGAGTTGAATATTGGTGACATGCTGCTGGCCGGTGCCCACTTCGGCCGTGTTCGCGCCATGATTGACGAGAACGGACAGCCGATCAAAAAAGCAGGTCCGTCCATCCCGCTGGAAGTATTGGGTCTGGATGGCGCGCCGGAAGCCGGTGAGCAGGTTCAGGTGGTCTCCGATGAGCGCAAGGCCCGTGAAGTGGCCGAGTTCCGTCAGGACCGCGATCGCGATGTGAAGCTCAAGCGTCAGCAGGCCTCCAAGCTGGAAAACCTGTTCGCCAATATGGGCTCCGCCGAGGCCAGCACCGTGAACATCGTGTTGAAGACCGATGTACGTGGTTCCCTGGAAGCGCTGACCGGCGCCCTTAACGATCTGGGCACCGATGAAGTGAAGGTGAACCTGGTCTCCGTAGGCGTGGGTGCGATCAACGAGTCCGACGTCAACCTGGCCATGACCAGTGAAGCGGTACTGCTGGGCTTCAACGTGCGTGCTGACAGCAAAGCCAAGAAGCTGTGCGAGCAGGAAGGTATCGACCTGCGTTACTACAGCGTGATCTACGAGCTGATCGACGACGTGAAGCAGGCCATGAGCGGTCTGCTGGCACCGGAGAAACGGGAAGAGATCCTCGGTACCGCCCAGGTGCGCGACGTGTTCCGCTCCTCCAAGTTTGGTGCTGTGGCCGGTTGTATGGTTATCGAAGGTACCCTGTACCGCAATCGCCCGATCCGCGTTCTGCGCGACGATGTGGTGGTCTTCGAAGGTGAGCTGGAATCCCTGCGCCGTTTCAAGGACGACGTTCAGGAAGTTCGCAACGGCATGGAATGTGGTATCGCCGTGAAGAGCTACAACGACGTGAAGGAAGGCGACAAGATCGAAGTCTTCGAAGTGAAGGAGGTGGCGCGCTCCCTGTAAGGGGCGTGCCCGGCCGGATTACCCATGAGTCGTCATCGCCGCCCCCAGGGCTTTAACCGCACAGACCGGATTGCTGACCAGATCCAGCGTGAGCTGTCCCGTCTGCTGCAGTTTGAGGTGAAAGACCCGCGGGTCAATCTGGCAACCATTCAGGACGTGACCGTATCGCGGGATCTGTCCTATGCAGAAGTCTATTTCACCCTGCTTGGCAAGGGCGAGGAAGAAGGCGTTGAGGCAGAAGCCGTGCTGGAAAAGGCTGCCGGCTTTCTGCGCAGCAGCTTGGCCAAGAACCTCAATACCCGTACCACCCCCAAATTGCGTTTCCACTACGACACCACCCCGGAGCACGCCGCGGAGATTTCCCGTCTGATTGACGATGCCCGCGCTGAAGACCGGGAGCTGGGTCTGGATAGCGACGATTCCGAGCAGAATTAACGGAGAGCACCCTGGTGGCAAAACGTCGTCCCCGTGGCCGCAATATCAGCGGCATTCTGTTGTTGGATAAAGTCGGCGGTGTCAGCAGTAATGGCGCCCTGCAGATGGCCAAGAAGATGTTCGCCGCGGCCAAGGCCGGCCACACGGGCAGTCTGGACCCGTTGGCCACCGGTATGCTGCCGATCTGTTTTGGTGAAGCTACCAAGTTTAGCCAGTTCCTGCTGGAGTCGGACAAGAGCTACCGGGTCACCGCGAAGTTGGGCGTGACCACGGAAACCGGTGATGCCGATGGTGAGGTGGTGAACACCACCGAGGTGACCGCCTCCGCCGCCGAGATCGAAGACGCGTTGATGTCTTTTGTCGGTGACATCGAGCAGATCCCCAGCATGTATTCCGCCATCAAGCATGAAGGTGTGCCGCTGTACAAGCTGGCCCGGGAAGGCAAGACCGTGGAGCGCAAGCCCCGCGCGGTGACGATCTATGACATCCGTATTCTGCGCATCGACGGCGATGAGCTGGAATTTGAGGTGGACTGCTCCAAGGGCACCTATGTGCGCTCGCTGGTGGAAGATACTGGCGAGAAGCTGGGCTGTGGTGGTCATGTGACGGTGCTGCGCCGTCTGTCGGCGGGTCCCTATCCGGCTGAAAAGATGCTGACCCTGGAACAGCTGGGCAATATCAAGGCCGATGGCGGGTTTGAGGCAATCGACGAACTGCTCTTGCCATTATCTACCAGCGTGGCAGACTGGCCGCGCATTGAACTGGGTGACAATGCGGCCTACTACATTCAGCAGGGTCAGCCAGTGATGGCCTCGGACCGTCCCGCGGACGGCTGGGTCAGTGTTTATCAGGCCTCCAGCGGTGAGTTTCTCGGCGTTGGTGAGGTGTTGGAAGACGGGCGTATCGCGCCGCGTCGACTGGTTTCAAACTGAGTTACCCGCGGGTAGCCTGGATTGGAAGTAACGACGGCAGCTATAAATATGCATGGCTGGCCGTGACATTCATTGAGCATATTGGAGCATTATCATGGCGTTGAGCGCTGAACAGAAAGCTGAAATCCTGAAAGAGCACGGCCAGAAAGAAGGCGATACCGGTTCCCCGGAAGTGCAGGTTGCCCTGCTGACCGCCAACATCAATGGTCTGCAAGGTCACTTCAAGGACCACAAGAAGGATCACCACAGCCGTCGCGGCCTGATCCGCATGGTAAACCAGCGTCGTAAGCTGCTGGACTACCTGGCCAAGAAAGACCGCACCCGTTACCTGCAGCTGATCGAGAAGCTGGGTCTGCGTCGTTAAGATGTGGATCTGAGGTAGCAACAACAGAAGCTCGGCCTTGCCGGGCTTTTGTTGTTTCTGGGGGCATGCAATCCCTCTGTGCCGTAGGAGCTTGCCTGCAAGCGATGTCTTTTTGGCGGAGATCGGCTCACGCCGATTTCCGCCCTACGGGCTGGCGGGTTATGATGCGCGAGCATTGAAGAGTGTTGTCAGAGGCATGGGCCTCGAAGATTGTCGTGAAGAAGAGAGAAGAGACGAGATATGTTCAATAAAATCACCAAAGAGATTCAGTACGGCCGTGACACGGTCATCCTGGAAACCGGGCAGATTGCCCGCCAGGCGACTGCTGCTGTCATGGTTCGCATCGGTGCCACCGAAGTGCTGGTTACCGTGGTAGGCAAGAAAGAAGCCGATCCGAGCAAGAACTTCTTCCCCCTGACCGTGAACTACCAGGAAAAGACTTACGCCGCCGGCCGTATCCCGGGTGGCTTCCTCAAGCGTGAAGGTCGTCCCAGCGAGAAAGAAACCCTGACCTGCCGCCTGATCGACCGTCCGATCCGCCCGCTGTTCCCCAATGGCTTCATGAACGAAGTGCAGGTGGTGGCCACCGTGATGTCCGTGGATAAGGAAAACGATCCGGATATCGCTGCCATGATCGGTACTTCCGCGGCCCTGTCCATCTCCGGTATTCCGTTCAGCGGTCCTATCGGTGCCGCCCGTGTCGGCTTCAAGGATGGCATGTACATCCTCAACCCGAGCTACGCCGAGCTGGCCGAGTCCGCACTGGACCTGGTCGTTGCCGGTACCGAGCCTGCTGTATTGATGGTGGAATCCGAAGCGAAAGAACTGTCTGAAGACCAGATGCTGGGCGCCGTGCTGTTCGGCCACATGGAAATGCAGCCGGTGATCCAGGGTATCAAGGAATTCGCTGCCGAAGTGGGCACCGAGACCTGGGACTGGACTGCCCCGGCCGTGAACACCGAACTGAAAGATGCCATCAAGGCCAAGTTCGAAGCGGGCCTGGCTGAGGCTTACACCATCACCGAGAAGATGGCCCGTTACGCCAAAGTGGGCGAGCTGCGTGATGCCTGTGTTGCTGAATTCGCCACCGGCGAAGAAGGTGCACCGGAAGCCGGTGAAGTGAAAGACCTGTTCGGCAAGATCGAGAAGAACGTGGTGCGTGAAGCTGTGGTATCCGGCAAGCCGCGTATCGACGGTCGAGCCCTGGACGCCGTCCGTGCCATCGACTGTCAGGTTGGCGCACTGGCCAAGACCCACGGTTCTGCACTGTTCACCCGTGGTGAGACCCAGGCCATCGTTGCCGCTACCCTGGGTGGCATGCGCGATGCCCAGTTCATCGACGCACTGGAAGGATCCCGTCAGGATCACTTCATGCTGCACTATAACTTCCCTCCCTACTGCGTCGGCGAGACCGGCATGATCGGCTCTCCCAAGCGTCGTGAGATCGGTCACGGCCGTCTGGCCCGTCGTGGTGTACAGGCGGTACTGCCCACCGTGCAGGACTTCCCCTACACCATCCGTGTGGTATCCGAGATCACCGAGTCCAACGGTTCCTCTTCCATGGCGTCCGTATGTGGTACTTCCATGGCGCTGATGGACGCGGGTGTTCCCCTGACCGCGCCGGTGGCCGGTATTGCCATGGGCCTGGTGAAGGAAGAAGACGGCCGTTTCGCGGTACTGTCCGATATCCTCGGTGACGAAGATCACCTGGGCGACATGGACTTTAAAGTGGCCGGTACCCAGCGTGGCGTAACTGCCCTGCAGATGGATATCAAGATCGAAGGCATCACCGAAGAGATCATGGAGAAGGCGCTGGAACAGGCTAACGCCGGCCGTCTGCATATCCTCGGTGAAATGTCCAAGGCCATCGGTGCGTCCCGCAGCGAAGTGTCCGAGAACGCCCCGACCCTGCTGACCCTGAAGATCAACCCGGACAAGATCCGTGACGTGATCGGCAAGGGCGGCGCCACCATCCGTGCTCTCACCGAAGAAACCGGCTGTACCATCGACATCGAAGACGATGGCAGCGTGAAGATCTACGGTGAGACCCGTGAGAAAGCGGATGAAGCGGTACGTCGCGTGGAAGAGATCACCGCGGAAGCCGAAGTGGGCACCATCTACGAAGGCAAGGTTACCCGCGTGGTGGACTTCGGCGCATTCGTGGCCATCCTGCCGGGCACCGAAGGTCTGCTGCACATCTCCCAGATCGCTGAAGAGCGTGTGGAGAAGGTATCTGACTACGTGAACGAAGGCGACATCATCAAGGTGAAAGTCCTCGACGTAGACCAGCGTGGCCGCATCAAGCTGTCCATGAAGGAAGCCAAGGAAGACTGATCCTGATCAGTTTCCGAAGCACAAAAAAGGCCGGCATTCGCCGGCCTTTTTTTGTTGCTGCTCTGCGGCCGCCACAGGCTTCACGCAAAGGCGGCTACGAAGCCACTGTAGATACCCTGTTCAAGCGCAAGCATTTTTCGCATGGCAATCACTAAAAAGCAGTGATGAATCGAACGGGGTGTCCGTCTTAACGCAGGCCCACAGGCCTGTCAGGTACTTACGCATTACTGCCACCTGGGCCTGCAGCTTGGTTTTCCCGCGGGCCACCTGGGCCTCATAAAATGCCTTGGCATTCGGATCAAAGCGCACGGCTGACATGGCAGGCATATACAAGGCTGAGCGTATGTACACGTTGCCCGCTTTACTGATCCTTGAGGCCTGATGAACGCTGCTTCCAGACTGGTACAGGCGTATATCCAGGCCGGCATGACGGCTTACCTGAGCGGATTTCAGGTGATCCGGCAAGACGCACAGCTCAGCCAGCAATGCGAGGGCCGTTGCCTCCGCGATGCCTTTGGCCGCGCAGAAGTGCTTATACAAGCGCTTGAGCTTAGGTGATTGTCCCAGAAGCTCCACCGCAGCCCGCTTCAGCCGATCAATGCGTCGATCCAGCATCTCAATGGCTTCCTGCTCATCTTCAACGAGCAGCGTGGGCGTAGACAGCGTGGCCTTCATGGCGTGGAGGCGGTTCTTTGCTTGTGTCCGGCTACCGGTCAGGCGGTTGATCTGCCTTCCGAGGCTTCGAAGGGCCTGACGGTGCTGATCTGGTGGTGTCCACAACCGGGGCTCCATACGCATGCCGTACTCGGCCAGCAGTGCCGCATCTATGCTGTCGGTCTTGCTGTTCTGCAGCTTGATATTGGCGAAGTTCTTGGTGCTTTTGGGGTTAATCACTGCCACGGGCAGGCCAGCCTCAACCAGAGCCACCGCCAGATCAAAGTAATACACCCCCGTTGCTTCCATGACGATGCACTTCGGTCGAAGTTTTTTCATCGCGCGAATCAGGGAATGGTGGCCATCAGGGGACTGCTTGTACTGCTTGGGCTTGCTGAACCTGTCATCGCCAAAGCTCACAACATCCACAGATCTAGCACCAATATCCACACCGGCAAATACAGACATACCCTTCACTCACAACGCTGAATTAACGACAATAGTCACCGGTTCCCCGACCTCGCACTGACTTACCTGCTACCGACCTTGTGATACGAAGTCTCGCGCAAGCGGCTTCGGGATACCCTTCGGAGTAGGTAATGAGGCGGGGAGCCGCTCTACAGACGAAGTCAGAGCAAGCTGCTTCCAGGAGCGAACGGCCTCCCCGGTAACGGCGATACCATAATTCATATGGTGAGGTGGCAACATACAAGGAGCTCAGCTTGCCTGAGCGATCCGAGCCCCGGCGAGGTAGAAATGCGCCCAATCCGCAACGCGGCGGGGTTTCCTTTCATCCTCGGATCGCCTGCAGGCAGGCTCCCACAAAAAAGGTTCATCGCGGATTAACGGGAATGGCTGACTGAATATCAGTATCAGCGAGCGTTGCTCCGATTCTCACTGTAGGAACTTGCCTGCAAGCGAAGGCGGGACGAGTGTGGGAAACGCTTCGTTTGCAAGCAAGTTATTCGCTTCGCTCACCCTTCGGACCGCACTCCGTGCGTTACTTAGCGACGCTACGTTGCCACATCAAGATCGAAAATCGCTTTTGGCCAATCCAGGCCTGAACGCTACCAGCAAGACAAATGCAAACAACTGTATCAAGCGGACAACATTAGTCCTGTATATCCGGATCACAGGTCGCGTTAAAAATGGGTGAAGAATAACAACCTATGCAACGCGATGACTGGCAACTTTCTCCCCAGCTCAACGCTTCATGGTGCCGCTGAATTATTGATTGCCCATGGTGGTGACCCGAAGCCGTTGATGAACGAACTCCGTATGGATCCCGCGGCCCTGCAAAAGTCTGACCTGCCGGTGCCGGCGGGCCGGGTGGGCACGTTTCTGGAGCGTGCGGCTGAACGCGCAGACTGCCGCAGCTTCGGCATTCGTCTGGGGCTCCGCTCGGGGATGGCTATCCTCGGGCCTCTCTGGGTGCTGTTACGCAATGCGGAGACCGTTCGCCAGATGTTTGATGATCTGGCTGGCCACTACGAGCTGTTCACCACGGCAGCCGCAGTGACACTGGAGGAGGTGGATAGGGGCGTGTTTGTCGGCTGGGATACGGCTGCGGGCCTTAGCGGTAGCAATGTCCAGGCGGTGGAGTTCGTGATCGCCGTGTTCTGCAATGAGATCCGCCTGCGCGCCGATCCGCAGTGGGCACCCTCATGGGTGCAGTTTCGCCATTCGGCGCCGCCACAGATGCATGACCACCAACAAGTCTTTGGCTCCCGGGTCCAGTTTCAGGCAGAGCGCAATGCCCTTTTCCTGGACCATGCCACCCTGGCACGCCCGGTAAATGAATCCGGGTTTCGCTCCCGGGCGCTACTGAGTGCCATGCTGCGGTTGGATCAGCAGGCACTGAACGCCGGCATTAGCCGGAGGGTGGAAGGCGTGGTGAGGGCCTTGCTGCCCTATGCCCCTTGTACGTTGCAGGATGTTAGCCGGGTGTTCGGCATGGCGCCCCGCACCCTGCAGGAACACCTCGCCGGCGTTGGCACCAGCTTCAAGCTGATCAAGGATCAGGTCCGTTCTGATCTGGCCCTGAAATACCTGCAGCAATCCTCTCTCAGTCTGTCTGACATTGCCGACATCCTGGGTTATGGCGCTCTGAGCAGCTTCTCCCACTCATTTCGACGCTGGCATGGCTGCTCCGCTACGGCGTTTCGACGCCAGGTAGAAATGTAACGTGCCGGCCATGTCTTCCTTATGTCCTTTTGCGTGTGCGTCCAGTAGCCGCGGAGCGGCAAAAGTTTAGGCATTTTGTAACAGCGCGCCTGAAAACAAAAAAGCTGCGCGAAAAAGCAAATGGCCCATTTCTGGCTGGGTCACACTGCGGCCTTCGTTGAGACATGTCCTTGCATTTGTCTCTCTGTTTTGGCTTGAATCGATAAGGAATTGTCCATGAAAAAAACAAAGTCTCCTTCTGCCTCCGCCTCACCCGAAGCGTCCACCTCAATGAACCGTCGCAGCTTTCTGGCCCTGTCCGGGGCCGTTGGCGCCAGTGTGATGGTGCCGGGCTGGAGCTGGGCGGGTAGCCAGTCCGTGGCCGGCATCGGTGGTGTCACTGTGCCGCCGTCCTATGTGTATGACGACGAAGCCGATCCGGTGGTGGTGCGCCTGATTGATGAGGGCAAGGTTCAGGAAGTTAACCAGATTCTCTGCAGCTGGAAGAAGAACAGCCAGCCGCTGCCCGCCGGCCTGCCCGACTACCTGCACGATTTTATTGAAGAGGCGCGCCAGCTGCCCAGCTGGGCGGACATGGACAAGCTGAATGCCGCTGACAAGTTCAACCAGGACCGTGGCACCTACCTGGGGGTGGCCTATGGGTTCGTGAGCGGCATGATGAGCACCGTGATTCCTCATGAAGCCCGTGCCGTGTACTACTCCAAAGGGGGCGCTGACATGAAGCGCCGTATCTCGCGCACCGCCAAGTTCGGTTACGACATCGGTTCCATGGGGGGCTTTCACAACCCCAATGCGGAGATGGTGGTGACCGCTGTGAAGACCCGTCTGGCCCATGCTGGTGTGCGCCATCTGTTGCCGCAGTCTCCTCACTGGCAGGGCACGGCTGACCAACCCAAGCCAATTTCCCAGCGCGATATCCTGGTCACCTGGCACAGCCTGCCCACCTCCGTGATGCGTGCCCTGGATCAGTGGGGCGTGCGGGTGTCAGATAGCCAGGCGAATGCCTTCCTGCATTCCTGGCAGGTAGCGGCACACATGCTGGGTGTGCGTGATGAATACATTCCGGCTGACTGGGATGGCGCCTATGCCCAGGCACCGCAGATTCTCGATCCGGTACTGGCCCCCACGCCGGAGGGTATCAAGCTGGCGCATATCCTGCTTGATCTGGCTGCCGAGGTGGATGGAGGCGTGCTCACCCGTCCAATGATGGAGTCCTTCACCCGCTACTTCCTGGGGGACCAGATTGCAGAGTGGCTGGAAATCCCGCGCCATCCGATCCAGGACCAGGGGCTGGCATACAGCTGGCCCTACTTTGTCACCATGAAGGAGTACGGCCTGTACATGCCGGGCTCCAGCCAGTTCTACTGGGCCTGTGACGAGATGTTGCGACAGGGCGCCATGTGGTACCTGGCGGAAGGACAGGAGATCAACATCGAGATCCCCGACATGAATAACCCCAATTATTCCTGAGGGACTGTTCGCTGCTTCAAGGCCGGCTTATGCCGGCCTTTTTTTGGGGCCGCTCTGCGGCTGCTGCACGCTCACGCAACATGGGAAAAGAAAAACAGCGGCCTCCGTGCTGTTTCTGTTGATCAATCCGGAGCCTCTTTGTGTTCACATAAATGCAACAAATTGCCCTTTGAGCTAAACTGCCCGGCTGCCATTTCTGGCGTTTTCGTGATTTAAAAAATGGAGAAAATATGAAAAGGGTAGTTGGGGGCGTTCTGATTCTGGGGAGTCTGTTTTTTTCAGGTTGCGCTTCTATTGTCTCAGATTCTAGTTATCCGGTTACGATCAATGCTTCGCCGGAAGGGGTTCGGTACAAAATCAAGAATGCGAAGAGGGGCTATGATGTGATGGCTGGAGTGACCCCGGCAACCATTTCATTGTCTGCAGAGAATGGCTTTTTTTCAAAAGCTAGTTATCTGGTGACGTTTGAAAAACCGGGATATGAGTCAGTCACTCTGCCGCTCAAGGCCGGAATGGATGGCTGGTATATTGGGAATCTGCTTTTTGGTGGGATCCTTGGATTCCTGATTATCGACCCTGCAACGGGCGCGATGTGGAAGCTTGAAGACCATGTTCAGGTGGCGCTTTCCGAAACAATCCAGCCTGCGAATGATGCAGCAGTAGAGTCAGATGGAGCAGCTCAGGAAAAAACCGAGCGGGGTGAGGCCGAGGATGCTGACGAGTTGACAGTCTTGATGATTGATCAAGTTCCAGATGCTTATAGAGATCGTCTGGTACGGATTAATTAAAAGAGGCCGGCTTATGCCGGCCTTTTTTTGGTTCATCGCGGGTTAGCGGGAAGTTGCTGTTACAAGGCCTTCCCGTAGGGACGTCGATTATTCGCTCCGCTCACCCCTGCGGGGCCGCCTTGTCAGGCGTTCCTTCGCTGCGCTCGGTGACGGCGCGATATCAGCGCTTTACTTCGCCCGGGCGAAACCGGTGTCTGGTGGGAGATTCAGCTTGCTGAACGAAGGTTCTGGCAACGGCTCCCGATCCGAGGTTTCAGTGACCCCTGTGGTGAAAACGTTTTTTGATCCTGGTCTGAAATCGCGCCGCCAGCGACGCTCCTACGGGAAGGTGGGTCTTTCCCGGAAATCCGCGATGAACCCTTTTGGGGGGCCGCTGTGCGGCTTCAACACGCACCGCGAATCAAACTTGAGAAAGGTAAAAGCGGGTGCGGGACTGCGGGAGTGAGCGTGTAAGCGAAGGGAGAAAGCAGGGCGTGAGTGCCCTGCCTCGATAGGAGTCAGCTATTCGCCGCAGACAGAGGTGGTGGTCTTGCCGTACAGGCCCAGGATATTCATGAACTTTACGTCCACGGTGCCTACCTTGGTGATGCCAGCATCCTGCTTGGCAGCAGCGGTGGAGGCGTCACCGGTGGCCAGGAAGCCCAGGTAGTTCTGCATGGTGGCGGAGCCTTCCTTGGTGCAGGCAACGGTGTTGTCGCGCACGTCTACTGGCGCCGCCATGTCGCTGTAGATCATCCCGGGGGAGTAGGGGGTCTGGCAACCAGTCAGGAACAGGGTGCCGGAAACGGCGGCAAGCATGCACAGCTTTTTCATGTTTTCTCCTTGGTTTTCACAATGTTGTTTGCGTGCGCAAGGATGCCTTATGACAAAAATATGTCTGTCGGAGAGGAGGGACTGTATTTGTCAGAGATTGACGTGGTCTTTGGTGCGAGAAAGCGCAAGTCGGCCCGGTAAGGATGGACTCGAAGCTGCTGCAGGAACGGAGCGTAGCGGAGTTAAGCTCGGAGTGCGGCCCGCACTGTAGGAGCCCTCTGTGCTCGTCAGGGTATGCCTGCAGGCGATTAGAGCCAAGGCGAGATAAAGACGCTAGTCACAAGTGACAAGTTGCGAAAACCTCAAAACCAGGGCCTCTGATCAGTACTGGGCTTTTGATTTTCGAAACCCGTGACTCGAAACCCGTCTCTGGAATCCTTACCTCGCTCAGGCTCGGATCGCCTGCTGGCAGGCTCCTACAGCAGACCTGCAACCCGACAGGTTTGCTTTTGGCGTGTTGCATGTTGCGTGAAGCGTGCTGCAGCCGCGAAGCGGCACAAAAAAACGGCGGCCTTTTGGGCCGCCGTTTTTGTCTGGCTGCTGAAGGTTACTTGTTGAGGCGCGTATCGATCAGCTGATCCACCACACCGGGATCGGCCAGGGTGGAGGTGTCGCCCAGGGAGTCCAGTTCGTTGGCGGCGATCTTGCGCAGGATGCGACGCATGATCTTCCCGGAGCGGGTCTTGGGCAGGCCGGGGGCGAAGTGGATCAGGTCCGGTTTGGCGATAGGACCGATTTCCTGGGTCACCAGATCGCGCAGTTCCTTCACCAGCTCGTCGCTGCCCTCCTTGCCGGCCATCAGGGACACATAGGCGTACACACCCTGGCCCTTCACGTCATGCTGGTAACCCACCACGGCGGCTTCAGAGATACTCGGGTGCAGCACCAACGCGGATTCGATCTCGGCGGTGCCCAGGCGATGGCCGGATACGTTCAGCACGTCGTCCACCCGGCCGGTGATCCAGAAGTAGCCATCTTCATCACGACGGGCGCCGTCACCGGTGAAGTAATAGCCCTTGTAGGCACTGAAGTAGGTGTCGATCATGCGCTGGTGATCACCGTAGACCGTGCGGATCTGGCTGGGCCAGCTGGACTTGATGGCCAGGTTGCCGGAGGTGGCGCCTTCCAGTTCGTTGCCGTCCGGGTCCATCAGAACGGGCTTTACACCGAACATGGGCAGGGTGGCTGAACCAGGTTTCAGGTCCACGGCGCCGGGTAGCGGGGCGATCATGATGGCGCCGGTTTCGGTCTGCCACCAGGTATCCACGATCGGGCAGCGGGATTCACCCACTACCTTGTAATACCACTCCCAGGCTTCCGGGTTGATCGGCTCGCCAACGGTGCCCAGCAGTTTGAGCGAGCTGCGAGAAGTCCGGGTCACCGGTTCATCGCCTACCCCCATGAGGGCACGGATGGCAGTGGGGGCGGTGTAGAAGATATTCACCTTGTGCTTGTCGACCACTTGCCAACAGCGTGAGGCATCCGGATAAGTCGGTACCCCTTCGAACATCAGGGTGGTGGCGCCGTTGGCCAGCGGGCCGTAGACAATATAGCTGTGCCCGGTGATCCAGCCCACATCCGCGGTACACCAGTAGATGTCCCCCTCGTGGTAGTCGAACACGTATTTGTGGGTCAGCGCGGCGCTGAGCAGGTAGCCGGCAGAGGTGTGAACCACGCCCTTGGGCTTGCCGGTGGAGCCGGAGGTATAAAGGGTGAAAAGCGGGTCTTCGGCGTCTACCCATTCCGGTTCACAATCGCTGGAGGCATTGGCGATGGCATCGTGGTACCAGACATCCCGCGCTTCCTGCCAGGCCACATCGCCACCGGTTCGTTGGACGGTCACGCAGGTGTGGACGCTGTCGATACCGTCCATGGCCTTGTCCGCATTGACCTTGAGCGGCACGGTCTTGCCGCCGCGCACCCCTTCATCGGCGGTGATCACGGCGCAGGCGCCGGCATCATTGATGCGGTCCTTGAGTGCTTCGGGGGAGAAGCCGCCAAACACCACGGAATGAATGGCGCCAATGCGGGCGCAGGCCAGCATGGCGTAGGCCGCTTCCGGGATCATCGGCATGTAGATCACCACGCGATCCCCTTTCTTGACGCCGCGATTCTTGAGCACGTTGCCGAACTTGCTGACTTCCTCGAACAGTTCCTGATAGCTGATGTGCTTGTCCTGATCCGGCTCGTCGCCTTCCCAGATGATGGCGGTCTGGTTGGCACGCTCTGGTAGGTGGCGATCCACGCAGTTGTAGCAGACGTTCAGGGTGGCGCCTTTGAACCAGGCGGCGCGGCCTTCTTTAAAGTCCCAGTCGCTGACGGTGTCCCATGGTGTTTTCCAGTCCAGAAATTCGTTGGCGCGCTCGGACCAGAAGGTGTCCGGGTCGTTGATGGACTGTGCATAAAGACGATCGTAGGTCTCGCGGTCCAGCAGGGCGTGCGACTTGAAGCTTTCGGGAACGGGGTGAACGATGGGCTTGGACATCAAGGGCCTCCTTGGAATACTGCCTCTGGGAGCCCGTCTGGCTCCCTGTTTTTCCTTCATTATTGTGAGTATCTCTCGCCTCGCCTATTCCACCATGGTCGTAGGGGATGGGCGGGAAGAAATGGCCTGTCCCAAGAGTAAACAAAGCGTCGACTGATGGCCAAGTTGAAGAGCAGTTAATAGTGAATAGTTAACAGTTAATAGCTGCGCGGATGGGGAAGGGGCGCCCTGTGATGGCGGTGGACGCGAAAGGCCGACGCGGGAGGTGCGGAGCCGCTGTAGGAACGGAGCGTAGCGGAGTAACGCACGCAGTGCGGCCCGGAGGGTGAGCGAAGCGAATAACTTGCCTGCAGGCGATCCGAGCCTTGGCGAGGTAAGGATTCCAGAAGCGAGTTTTGCCTGGCGTGTTGCGTGGTGCATGAAGCGTGCTGCAGCCGCAACGCGGCATAAAAAAACGCCGGCAAAAGCCGGCGTTTTAAATAATCCTTTTGAACGGAATCGGGATCAGGCGACCTGAACCGGAATCGCGTTGCTGGTGCCTTTGACGGCATTGCCTTCATCCATGTAGATCAGGCTGGGCTTGAAGTTGACCAGTTCGGCGCTGGAGTAGCTTGCGTAGGCGCAGATGATCACTCGGTGACCGGGCTGAGCCTTGTGTGCCGCTGCACCATTGACAGAAATGATCTTGGATCCTGCTTCGCCACGGATCGCGTAGGTTTCGAAACGCTCGCCGTTGTCGATGTTGTAGATCTGGATCTGTTCGTACTCCAGGATACCCGCCATGTCCATCAGATCACCATCGATGGCACAAGAGCCTTCGTACTCGAGTTCCGCGTGGGTGACACGAGCCTGATGGAGTTTCGCTTTCAGCATGGTGCACTGCATGTTGGTTACCTCTCACACTACCCAAAGCCTGCAATTACAGGACGTTACAACCAAGCAGGCGCTAAGGGGCCCGAAGTATGCACGAATCAAGAGTTGTCTACAACGGCCAGTGAGACATTGTCTATCAATCGCGTTTGCCCCAGTTTGGCGGCTACGGCAATCACCAGTTCGGTGTCGTTTTTGGCCGCTGGCGCCAGGCTTCTGGCGTTGGCAATAGTCAGGTAATCCACCTGAAAACCGGTCCCGTTGAGGGTGTCTGTGTAACGTTGTTCAAGGGCGCGGAAATCCCGTTCACCCTGCTCGATATCGTCACGCAGGGCGGTAAGTGTGGCGTAAATTTTCGGGGCAAGTTTGCGCTCACTCTCGCTGAGAAAGCCGTTTCTTGAGCTTTTTGCCAGGCCGTCCTCCTCCCGGCTGGTGGGGGCGCCGACGATCTTTACCGGAAACAGCTGCTCTTCGCACATGCGACGCAGGATCGCCAGCTGCTGGAAATCCTTCTCGCCGAACACGGCAACGTCCGGCTGGACGATGTTGAACAGCTTGGACACCACCGTGGTGACACCACGAAAATGGCCCTCACGGCTGGCGCCGCACAGATAGTCCCCCAGGCTGTCTACGTCTACCCAGGTCTGGTTCTGGCCCAGCGGATACATCTCATCCACAGACGGCGCAAACAGCAGATCGGCCCCCACTTCCACCAGCTGGGCGGCGTCGGCGTCCAGGGTGCGAGGGTAGCGGTCAAAGTCTTCGTTGGGGCCGAACTGGGTCGGGTTGACGAAAATGGAGACCACCACCTTGTCGCAGCGGGCCATGGCCTCGCGCACCAGGCTGATATGGCCGCTGTGCAGATTGCCCATGGTGGGCACAAAGCCCACGTTCAAGCCTTCGCGATGCCAGCCACGAACCACTTCGCGAACTTGGGAGACGGTATGGGCTGTTTGCATGGGGGGAGACCTCAGGATTGGGGAGGGGCTAGTTTAAAGTTCAAAGTTGAAAGTTTAAACGCGAATCCATGGCCGGAGGGTGGCCTCGAAAGTGTGCCCCGCGCAGAAACGTTTGAGCGCGGGCAGAGAGGGGCTGTTCCGCAAAACCCGGCCCGCGCTTTTCAACTTTAAACTTTTAACTTTCAACTGGGTTTAAAAGCAATGCTCGTCTGCCGGGAAGGTGCCGGCGAGTACCGCTTCATGATACGCCTTGAACGCGGACGGAATATCGCTGGCGTCGGCCATGAAGTTCTTCACGAAACGGGCGGGTTTGCCGGGGCTAATGCCGAGCATGTCGTGCATCACCAGGACCTGGCCGTCACATTCCGGAGCCGCGCCGATACCAATCACCGGGATGTTCACGGCCTGGGTAATGCGGGTGCTCAGTTCGCGGGGTACACATTCCAGCAGTAGCATGGCGGCGCCCGCCTGTTCCAGGGTGCGGGCGGCTTCCAGCATTTCATTGGCGCTGTCGTCATCCTTGCCCTGTACCCGATAGCCGCCCAGGGCGTTCACCGCCTGCGGGGTCAGGCCCATGTGGGCGCACACCGGAATGCCGTTGCGATTGAGCAGTTCGATGCTCTCTGCCAGCCAGGCGCTGCCCTCCAGCTTGACCATGTTGGCGCCGGCCTGCATCAGGGCGGTGGCGCTTTCCAGTGCGCGCTCCACGGTGGCGGCGCCCATGAAGGGCACATCGGCCATGACCAGGCTGCCTTGATTGCCGCGGGCCACGCATTCGGTGTGGTAGGCCATCTGCTCCAGCGTCACCGGTACGGTGCTGGATTGTCCCTGGATCACGTTACCCAGAGAGTCGCCCACCAGAATGGCGTCCACGCCTGCACTGGAAATCAGCTGGGCGAAACAGGCGTCGTAGGCGGTCAGAACGGAGAACTTTTCACCGTCCTGTTTGCGCTTCTGCAGGGTGCGAATGGTTACGGACACGGGAAACCTCCCAGGGAAATTCAGTTGAAAGTTGAAAGTTTAAAGTTGAAACGCGGGCCAGTCCTTCGCTGCGTACAGGCTGTGCCCGCGAGGGTGTCAAAAGTCCCGCGGCCAGGACGTTATCAGTGAGGCAACGTGCTATTCCGCGCTTTTGAACTTTCAACTTTGAACTTTCAACTCAGTCGACCAGCGGCCGGGGGTTAAAATAGTGTCGCCCGGAGCGGATGTCCAGCAGCTCGCTGACCAGTTGTTGATAGTCGCGGTCGTGGCTGACCAGATCAATCTCTGCCGCATTGACGATCAGCAGGGGGGCACGGTCATAAAAATGGAAGAACTCGGTGTACGCGTTGCTGAGCCGGTCAAGATAGTCACCCTCAATGCGCTGCTCGAAATCATTGCCGCGCCGGGTGATGCGCTGTCGAAGGACCTGGGGCGGGGCCTGCAGGTAGATCACCAGATCCGGTTGCGGCGCATCCAGGGTCAGGTGGTCATCCACGTTGCGATACAGTTCGAACTCGTCGTCATCCAGGGTCACCTGGGCAAACAGTCGGTTCTTGTCGATCAGGAAATCGGCGATACGGGGCCCGGCAAACAGATCCTGTTGCTGAATCTGGCGGAGCTGGTCGGCACGCTGGAACAGGAAGAAAAGCTCGGTCTGCAGGGCGTAGCGAGCGGGGTCCTGGTAAAAACGGGTCAGGAAGGGGTTTTCTTCCGCCTGCTCCAGCAGCAGATCGTAACCAAAGGTCATGGCCAGGCGGCGGGCCAGGCTGGTCTTGCCGGCGCCGATGGGGCCCTCCACGGCGATGAAGCGGGGCAGGGTGCCGGCCTGGCGGCGCTGTTCCAGACGCTCGGTGAGCGTCTTGTCATTCGATGAGGGCATTACAATCCAGTTCCGTCAGTGGCGACAGTTGCTGATCCGTTACCTTTTCAAGAAAGCTACTCAGTGCGGTGCCATCGGGCAAGTGGGCATTGGGAGCAATGTCCATCAGTGGCAACAGTACAAAGGCCCGGTAGATCATCTGGGGGTGGGGGACTTGCAGTTCAGGTGTGTCGATACGGCGCTCATCGAGCAGCAGGATATCCAGGTCCAGGGTGCGCTCGCCCCAGTGACGTATGCGCTGGCGTCCGGCGGCCAGTTCCAGAGCCTGCAAGGTGTGGAGCAGTTCCAGGGGCGTGCAGTGGCAGTCAAGGGCGGCCACCGCATTCACGAAGTCGGGCTGGTCCTGGGGGCCCACAGGGGCGCTACTGAAAAGCCGCGAGTGATGCAGCAGGCGGATGCCGGGCAGCCGCTGCAGCGCCGTCAGGGCACTGATCAGACGCTGTGCCGGATTGTTCAGGTTGCTACCGAGTCCGATATAGGCCTGCATGAGCCTTAGCTGTCGGCCTTGGGTTTGCGGGGGCGACGACGGCGGCGGCGCTTGTTGCCACCCCCCTGGTTACCCAGATTGCTGATCATCTGGCGCCGGCCCTGTTCGTCTTCTTCCTGATAGCGGGTCCACCAGTCCCCGAGCCCCGGTTTGATTTCCCCGGCTTGCTCGCGCAGTAGCAGGAAATCATAGGCCGCCCGGAAACGGGGGTGCTCCATGAGGGCATCGGCGCGGCGGCCGCCGCGCTTGTCGAGGCGCAGCTGCAGTTCCCACATCTCCCGCATGACGGTGGAGAAGCGACGGGGAATGGCCGTGTGCTTGATCTGACCGTTCAGTGCCCGGGTGGCTGCCTTGTGCAGGGCCTGGGCCGGGGGCAGGCCGCTGGACAGATAGCCGCCCATGCGCTGCTGGATTTCTGGCCACAGCAGCACCGCGTAGATAAAGGCGGGGGTGACGGGTTTGTCCACGGCCAGGCGCTTGTCGGTGTTGTCCATGGCGGCCAGCAGCATGTCTTCCCACACCGGGCCACTTTCGCCTTCCAGCGCCTGTTGGGTGCCGGGGAACAGAAACTTGAACAGGTGCAATTGCTGGAGCTGCTCATAGGATGCGCGGGCATGGCCGTTGAGGAACAGCTTGAGCACTTCGTCAAACAGCCGTGCTGAGGGCACCTGCAGCAACAATTCCGCCAGTTCGGGGATCGGGTCGGCGGTGGCCTGATCGATGTGGAAGCCCAGTTTGGCGGCGAATCGGGCAGCACGGAGCATGCGCACCGGATCTTCCCGGTAACGGGTCTGGGGCTCGCCGATCAAATGGATGCGCTCGTTCTCGATGTCCTGCAGGCTGCCAGTGAAATCATGCAGGGTGAAGTCGGCAATGTTGTAGTAGAGCGCATTACAGGTGAAATCACGGCGCAGGGCATCCTCTTCGATGCTGCCCCAGGTGTTGTCCCGCAGCACCAGTCCGGTTTCCTCATGGGCATGATGCTGTTGCTTGTCCGGATTCTCTTCCCGGTTCATGGCCCGGAAGGTGGAGACTTCGATCACCTCGCGGCCAAAACGCACATGGACGATCTGAAAGCGGCGGCCAATGATACGGCTGCGTTTGAACAGGCGATGGACCTGTTCCGGGGTGGCGTTGGTGGAGACGTCGAAATCCTTGGGCTCCCGGCCACTGAGAATGTCCCGCAGGCAGCCGCCCACCAGGAAAGCCTCAAACCCGGCCTTGTGCAGGCCATAGAGCACATTGAGTGCCGCACGGGAAATCTGCTGGCGAGAGATGGGATGTTGGTCACGGGGAATAATCTGGGGTGAATTCATTGAGGGATTTTGGGAACCCTTCTTGAACCAGCCTGTCATACGTTCCAGAAGCTTGCAGGGCATGCGTGAATGTCCGGACTCAGATAAAGAAGCAGTAAAGCGGCGATGGTAGCATTTTTTTCTCGCCGGGTGAGGGAATCGTCACGTATACTCGGCAATTGGGTTTGTGAAAGCCCAAAAGTAAAAAGGAGCCACAACCGAAGTTGTGACTCCCATATTTTGCGCTGATTCTGTTGTTATTATTGTTTGTGTTGTTATCTGCCTAGTGCTGCAAGCAGCACTGCATTAGCTCGTAAAATTATTCTTCTTCTTTCTTGTTGTTATTGTTGAGCCGTTACGCCGTTGTTTTTGTTGTTTGCTGGCGTGGGATTCATAGTGCCTGCCGACCCCCTTCAATGCAACAAAGCTTAAAATCCTTGTAAAACAGAAGGTTAGGTGTGAAAGATGAAATGGGGTGTGAACCAGGTCTGGTTCGGGTAACAAGAGTGTTACTTTCCTGGGTAGTGAGGTAACACTTGAACCGGGTTCTACCCAAACTCCCCTGTGACGGGGATTTTTTCTGCTCTATAGGTGCAATTTTTTGATTGGCCAAGGTGACAAGCGTGCTGGTTCAGCGGGTCAATGGTACCTGTGAGCCCACAGGCAGGCTGAATTAGCGCCGGGCGCCGCCTTTCTTGCGGGGGATTCCCAGTCTCTGGCGGCGCTCCCACAGGCTTTTTCGGCTGATTCCCAGCTTCTGGGCCAGTTCGGTTTCCGTCATGCTGTCCTGGTTTTCCATGACGAAACGGGTGAAATAGTCCTCCAGGGAGAGATCTTCGCTGGGATCCAGGCTGGCCCGGCTCACCCGTTGCGGGGTGCGGTTGGGGTTAAGTCCCAGCTGTGCAGGCCCGATGCCATCCTCTTCGGTGAGGATAATGGCCCGCTCGATCACGTTTTCCAGTTCCCGTACATTTCCGGGCCAACTGTAATTATGCATGGCCTGCCGTGCAGATTCGGTGAAATGCAGGTGGTGGCGATTGAGTTTTTCGCTGCCGCGCATCAGCAGGGCGTCGGCTAGCAGATCCAGATCATTTTCCCGCTCACGCAGCGGTGGCAGGGTCAGTTCCATCACGTTGAGCCGGTAGTAGAGATCCTGACGGAAGGCGCCTTCTGCCACCCGGGCAGGCAAGTCCAGCTGACTGCTGGCCAGAATTCTCACATCGACCTTACGCGGGGCCAGGGATCCCTGGCGGTGGATTTCGTGGTGGGTCAGCAGGGTCAGCAGGCGGCTTTGCACCTCACTGGCCAGCTCGCCAATTTCATCCAGAAACAGGGTGCCGCCATCCGCCTCCTCGATGCGCCCAGGTTGGCCATCGTCACCGAACAGTTCTGTGATCTGCAGGTTACGGGGCACGGCGGCGCATTGCACCGACACCATGGGGCCGGCAGCGCGCTCGCTGTTTTCGTGCAGGGCTCGGGCGGTAAGTTCCTTGCCGGTGCCCGCTTCGCCCATGATCAGAACCGGGGTATTGGTGGGGCCAACCCGGTTGATGCGATGACGCAGGTCCTGCATGACGTCACTGTCGCCCACCATGTTGCGGACCGGGTAATTGCGTTCGATATCCCGTCGCAGGGCGCGATTACCGCGGTTGAGCCGGCCTTCCTTGAGAACCCGGTCCACGGCCAGCAGCATTTCGTCATGATCAAAGGGCTTGGGAATGTAATCCACTGCCCCCTGGCGCATGGCATCCACGGCGGAACGCAGGCTGGCATAACTGGTCATGATCAGCACCGGGGTGTTGCCCGCGGCTTCGATCATGTTGGTGCCGGGTTCACCCGGCAGGCGCAGGTCGCTGATGATGAGATCAAACTGATTGAGGGATTTCTCCCTGGCCTGCTCCACGGAATCAGCTTCTTCCACGGAGTGGTCATGACGTTCCAGCAGCTTTCGCAGTGCGCCACGAATAACCGGTTCGTCTTCAACAATCAGGATGTGGCTCATGAATCACGGGTTCCTGTACTGACCGACAAATACTCAGGACAACTTTTCTCAACAGCTGTGCTGTCAAAATACTACCTCAAGTTGTCATGCTGTGGGTGGGCAGACGAATAATAAAGCGGGTGCCGCCATTCTCTGTGATCGGGCTTTCCACGCTGATGCTGCCGAAATGTTCTTCGATGATACTGTACACCAGCGCCAGGCCAAGACCGGTGCCCCGGCCGGGACTCTTGCTGGTCACAAAGGGTTCAAACAGGGCATCACGCACATCGGCGGGAATGCCATGGCCCTGATCTTCCACCTGGATTTCCAGCCAGGGCTCCAGGGCTTCGCATTGAATCGTGATGGGCTGTGAAGGTTCGCAGGCGTCGGCAGCGTTGCCGAGCAGGTTGATGAAGACCTGTAATAGTCGCTGCGGATCGCCCTGTACCCAATTATCCGCCGGGCAGCGATTCTCGAATTGTTGCTGGCGATGATCCGGATCCAGCAGTAGCAGTGAAATGGCCTCGTCGACGGTATCGCGAACGCTGACGGGCACGTGCTCACTCTGGCGCACACTGCCAGAGTGACTGAAGGTGACCAGGGATTCCACGATGCGGGTGATGCGGCGGGTCTGCTCCAGGATTTGCTGGCTGGATTCCATCTGCTCGCGGGCGTCACTGTCGCTCTCCAGGTTCTGCGCCAGGCAGGCAATGGCGGTGACCGGATTGCCGATTTCATGTGCCACGCCGGCGGCCAGCCGGCCGATGGATGCCAGCCGTTCATTGTGGGCCAGGTGTGCTTCCATATGACGCAGTTCAGTGATGTCTTCGATCACCAGTACCTGGCCGCCTGCCTGCTCGGCGGTGCCCACGCCCATCACGGAGGATTTGTGCAGGCTCAGCCAACGTGTCTGCCCGGCCACTTCTAGAGATTGTTGCGGCTGATGGGCGCTGGCGTCTCGACTGAAACGGGAGAGGAACTCGCCCCAGGGGGCATCAAGATCCACCAGCCGTGAACCGATGGTGTCCGAAGCGGCGATGTCGGTGAGAGTTTCCATGGCCTGGTTCCAGCCGATGATTTCATCGTCGGCGCCCAGCGAGACCACGCCCATGGGGAGTTCCAGCAGGGTTTGACGGTGGAAGCGCCGTAGCCCGTCCAGTTCGGCCGCAAGACCGGAAAGACGGTCCCGGTATTGCTCCAGCCGTGACTCGATGAACTGGATGTCTTCGCTGGTGCTTTGCTCTTCCTTGGGCAGGTAGGGTAGATGATCATCCATCAACTGGTGTGACACCGAGGGGCCGAGCAGACCGGAGAGATTGGTTTCCAGCTGGTCGCGCAGGCGCCGCAGGGCATAGGGGCGGGTTTCGGTACGGGGCAGTCGCAGGTCGCGCAGCGCCATTTCCACTTCCCGGGTGGCCGTGATGGGACCCAGCGGCATACTCAGGGCATCGATGAAATCGTCCACGCTCTTGGCTTCCAGTTCCCACCGGTAGGGGCGGCGCAAGCTGTCCACGGCGCAGGCCTCGGCTGCGTTCTTTTCTGACCGGGACATGGGGGTCACGATGGAGATGATGGCAAACAGCAGCGCGTTGGTTGATACCGAGGCGATGGCCACATGGTGCCACTGATTGGCGCCGTTCTGGTAGCGCATACCGACCAGCTCCATGAGCTGCGGGATCTGCAGGCTGGGGTAGGTGATCGGCAGCACCAGCAGCAACAGCCAGAGCAGGAAGCCGACAATCAGGCCTGCGAACAGGCCGTTGCGGTTACCGGTAGGCCAGAACAGGGCGCCAATCAGGCCGGGCACAAATTGCAGGGTGGCGACAAAAGAGAGTACCCCCAGTTCCACCAGGGTGTGGTCGGCCCCTGTGAAACGGTAGAACAGGTAGGCCAGTGCGAGAATGGCCGCGATGAGCGTACGTCGTGTCCAGAGCAGGTTGCGATAAAGATTCTGCCCCTGATGCAGTGGGCTGGCCGGCAGAACCAGGTGATTCAGACACATGCCGGACAGGGCCAGGGTCGCCACGATCAGCATGCCACTGGCACCGGCAAGACCGGCCAGATAACCCAGTACGGCTCCGGAGCCCCCGGTGACCATGCCGATGCCCAGCACATAGTAATCCGGCGGGGTGGGGGCGTTGCTGGCGGCGGCGGCCCAGAGGATCACCGGTACGCACAGTGCCATGACCAGGAACATGAGCGGCAGCGCCCAGCTGGCGGTGATCAGTGCCCGGGGATTCAGGTTTTCGGTGAAGGCCATGTAGAACATATGTGGCAGGACCACTGCCGACACAAAGAAGGCCATGATCATGGAGTGCCAGGTACCATCCTGTAGCGGATAGTACAGGCGGGCCAGCATTTCCGGGTGCTCGTCCAGCCAGGCGCCCAGGTCGCCGGGACCGTCAAAAACACCGTATAAGCCCAGCAAGGCCACGGCGCCAAATGCCAGCAGTTTGATCAGGGATTCGGTGGCGATGGCAACCACCAGGCCTTCGTGCTTTTCCCTGGCGGTGGCGTGGCGCGCACCAAACAGGATGGCGAAGATCACCATCATGATGCAGAACCCTCCGGCCAGAGAACGGGGGTCGTCGGTGCCGGTGAGGATTTGAATGGACTCCCCCACGGCCTTGAGCTGCAGGGCCAGCAGGGGCAAGACCCCGATTAGCATGATGATGGTGGTGAGTGCACCGGCTAGCCGGCTGCGGTAGCGGAACGCAAACAGGTCCGCCAGGGAGCTGAGCTGGTAGGTCGCCGTTAACCGGAGGATCGGTGCCAGCAAAATGGGCGCCAGCAGAAACACCCCGGAAATGCCGAGGAAATAGGACAGGAAGTTATAGCCAAATTGATAGGCATACCCCACCGCCCCATACACCGCCCAGGCACTGGCGTAGACACCAAGGGAAAATACATACACCGCAGGGTGGCGCACCAGCCGTGCGGGTAACCAGCCCCGCTCGGTGATCCAGGCAACCAGAAAAAGAAACAGCAGGTAACCGCCGGCGATGGCGATCAGTTCACTGACACTATAGGCCATCAACGTCTTTGCTCTTGGCGATCCAGTAACTCAGGGCGATCAATCCCAGCCAGATAAGATAGGGCCGATACCACGCCCGTCCGCCTTCGCTCCACCAGTCGATGATGGCAGGGGACAGCAGGTAGGTTCCCAGAATAAAGATGATCAGCAGGCGGTCGGTATACATGGTGGTTTTGCCCCTTCAAGGCGAAGAGCATACGTCAGGTGGGGGAGGTGTGTAAAAGCGGGGAGGGCAGTTGCAAGTTCAAAGTTGAAAGTTCAAACGCGGCGCAGGTTGCTGCGAGTGCGAAGGCGGTGCCCGCGATTCAGCGTATCGGCGCGGGCACAGCGGTGAAGCAATCTCAACCCCATCTCGCGCTTTTAAACTTTCAACTTTGAACTTTCAGCTCACTTGGCAAGGGTTGCTGGCGGCCAGGGGGCCAGTGGTGTTCGGGGTAATGGGCTTTGCCCCATTCCAGCAGGGTTGCCGGTGATGCGCCATGAAGATCGTTTGGCGGTTGCAGGCCCATGCAATGCAGCGCAGCGGTGAGGAGCTGGCTGGCGCGGGCGGGGTCGAGCGCTTCGCTGCCGCCGGACTTGGACAGCTTGGTGTCGCGGCCATCAGTGATTACCGGCAGGTGTGCGTAGTGCGGGGCCGGGCGACCCAGGCATTCCAGCAGCCAGCGCTGGCGCAGGGTGGAATCAATCAGATCCGCGCCGCGCAGTACATGGGTAATGTCGTCGTCGGCATCATCCAGGGCGCAGGCCAGCTGATAGCCAAACAGGCCGTCACGGCGGCGAATCACAAAGGCTCCGCCATCCTCATGGAGGTTGTTGCACACGGTGCCCTGAATGTCATCCTCGTAGCAAAGCTCACGATGGGGTACCGCCAGGCGAACCGAGGCATCGGTGCTGGCGTCAACCGCGGCGCTGATGCCGGGATGGTTGTGGCCCAGCGTTGCCAGTTGTTTTCGGGTGAGGGTGCAGTAAAAGGCGTGGCCTTGTGAGAGTAGTTGATCTACAGCGTCCTGGTATGTGGCATGCCGCCGGCTTTGATAACGCACCGCGCCATCCCACTCCAGCCCGAACTGTTCCAGCTGAAAAAGAATGGCATCGGCCGCGCCAGCCACTTCCCTAGGCGGGTCCAGATCATCCACCCGCACCAGCCACTCACCGTCTGCTGCGCGGGCATCCAGCCAACTGGCCAGCGCCGCCACCAGAGACCCAAAGTGCAGCGGGCCAGAGGGGGTGGGGGCGAAACGTCCGCGATAGCTCATAGGGCAATGAATAATGAATAGTTAATAATTAATAGTTGCACGGATGATAATAGCAGGGTGCTGAAACGCAGGAAGCCGCGCACAGAGTATGGGCGCGGCCTCCAGGCTGGCAGAATCAACAGCCCGCTACCGCGAGCTATTAATTATTCATTATTAACTATTAACTATTAACTGCCTCACCCTGCCAGCTGCTTTTCCTTGATCTCTGCCAGTTCCTTGCAGTCGATGCACATCTCGGCAGTGGGTCGGGCTTCCAGGCGGCGGATGCCGATTTCGATACCGCAGGCTTCGCAGTAGCCGTAATCGTCCTTGTCCACCAGATCCAGGGTCTTTTCGATCTTCTTGAGCAGCTTGCGCTCACGGTCGCGGGTGCGCAGTTCCAGGGCGAACTCTTCTTCCTGGGTGGCACGGTCGGCCGGATCGGGCAGGTTGACCTGCTCATCCTGGAGGTGGTGCATGGTGCGATCGGCTTCTTCCATCAGTTCCTGGCGCCAGGCCAGCAGAATCTTGCGGAAGTGCTCACGCTGCTTTTCGTTCATGTATTCCTCGCCGGCTGCGGGCTGGTAAGGTTCGAAACCGTGCAGCTGGGCCATGGAGGATGTGGAGTTGGATGACTTTTTCACGTTCTTTTTTACCTGAGCAGAAGAGGTGGATCGGCTCGGCGACAGTCCATTGCCGGCAGACGCTGTCCTTGCGGTACCGGATTGCGATGTACGGGCGGCCGCAGTGGCTGCGGACCTTGCCTTCCCGGAGGTAGGCAGTTTTGTTCTTGGTGCAGCAGGTGCTGCTTTCTTGGCCGCGGCTTTTTTAGCCGCTGGCTTGGCGGCGGTGGCCGGTTTGGCTGCCGTCGCTTTGGATGTCCTGGTCTTGCCGGCCGGTTTGGCTGCAGGTTTGCTTGCTGCAGCCTTGGCTGCCGGCTTTTTCACCGCGGCTTTCTTCGCGGGAGCTTTCTTTGCTGCCGGCTTCACAGCGGGCTTTTTCACTGCCGCTTTCTTGGCGACGGTTTTCTTCGCCGGCGCCTTCTTGGCGGCCACTTTTTTGGCGGGTGCCTTCTTCGCTACCGCTTTTTTCGCTGCGGGCTTGCTGGCCGTTTTCTTGGCGGTTGCTTTTTTCGCCGCGGCTTTCTTGGCCGGTGCTTTTTTCACTGCCGCCTTCTTGGCTGCGGGCTTTTTAGCTGCGGCTTTTTTGGCGGGCGCTTTCTTTGCTGAGGAAGCAGTGGCTTTCTTGCTGGCTGCAGTCCCGGTGGCTTGTTTTTTAGCCGCCTTCTTGGGGGCTTTCTTCTTGCCGGTGGCCATTTTCAATAACTCCCTTAGCATCGTCTTGACTCTCTGTCCTGTGCCCGCACTTCCCTCATGGGCATAATGTAATCTTTGACCTTACCCCTTATAGGCAAGTCTTGTCACCAATTACAAGGCAGGTCCCCAGGGGGTAGTCTGATTGGTGAAAATCTGGCCGATTATAGCCATGCTGCCCCTGCATGGAAGAGGAAACTTGCGATGACACAATTGTCCCGGTACGCCAGTGAGGTGCCACCGTTTCATGTGATGGCCTTGCTGGAGCGTGCCCAGCAGCTCTCAGCCCAGGGGAGAGACGTGATTCACCTGGAAGTGGGAGAGCCTGATTTCGAGACCCCGGAGCCAGTGATGGATGCCATCCGGGATGCCATGGCCCACGGTCAAACCGGATACACGCCGGCAGCCGGACTGCCGGCCTTGCGTGAAGCGATCGCCACGGATTACCGGGAACGGTTTGGTGCCGCGGTGTCTCCGGGGCAGGTGGTGGTGACACCGGGCGCATCCGGTGCCTTGCAGCTGGCCCTGGCCGCGCTGGTGAATCCCGGCGACGGAGTACTGCTGCCGGATCCGGGTTATCCCTGCAATCGCCAGTTTGTCAGGCTGGTCGGTGGTCAGGTGCAGCCACTGGTGCTATCGGCAGACAAACACTTTGCGCTGACCTGCGATGCGCTGACGGATGCCTGGCAGGACAATACACGATTGGCTGTGGTGGCAAGCCCTGACAATCCAACGGGCAACATGTTGTCACCGGAGACTCTGGCGCAGATGGCTCGGGCTGCCGAGCAGCGGGGTGGCATGCTGCTGGTGGATGAGATCTACCAGGGCCTGTGTTACGGCCAGCCTGCCGGCTCGGTGTTGTCGCAGAGCGACAATGTGGTCGTGATCAACAGCTTCAGCAAATATTTCTGCATGACGGGTTGGCGTCTTGGATGGCTGGTGGCGCCGGCGGAGCTGGTGCCCGCCATCGAGCGACTGGCCCAGAACCTGTTTCTGGCGCCGTCCACGCCGGCTCAGTACGGGGCCATGGCGGCGCTGGAGGAGGCGTCGCTGACGATTCTGGAGCAACGTCACCAGTTGCTGGCCCGGCGGCGGCAGTGTTTGCTCAATGGTTTGGCCCACCTCAAGGTGCCGGTGGTGTCTCGTGGTGATGGTGCCTTTTATCTCTACGCAGATGTGAGTGCCTATACCGATGACAGTTTTGCTTTTTGCGTGGATTTGCTGGAAAAAGCGGGTGTGGCCATGACCCCGGGGCTGGATTTTGGCGAAGGCCATGATCATCGGCGCTATGTCCGTCTGGCCTATACCTGTGCAGAGTCCCGGTTGACGGAAGCCTTGCATCGTATCGAACGATATCTGGAGAGTCTGTGAAGTTTGATCCGCCCCTGGAGACTGTCACCCTGCTACGTCGCTACAAGCGATTCATGGCGGATGTGGTCCGTGCCGATGGCAGTGAAATTACGGTGCACTGCCCAAATACCGGTTCCATGAAGAACTGCGTGTTGGGGGAGCCTCAGCAGGCGCTGATCTCCGACAGTGGCAATCCCAAGCGCAAGTATCGTCACACTCTGGAGGCGTTGCAGGTGGCCCACGGTCATTGGGCGGGGGTGAATACCAGTCGCCCCAATGCGCTGGTGGAGGAGGCCGTGCGGGCGGCGCGGATTCCGCAGCTGGATCCAGTCGACGGCGTGGAGCGGGAAGTGAAATACGGCGACAGTCGTTTTGATCTGGCCTTGGGTAATCGTGCGGATCCGCACACCTTTATCGAAGTGAAAAACGTGACCCTGGGTCCGGGGCCGGAGGATGCGGATGATGGTGTGATTGCCTTCCCGGATTCCGTCACCGAGCGTGGCCAGAAACACCTGACAACCCTGATCGAGGTGGTGGCTTCCGGCAAACGGGCCACTCTGGTGTTCTGTGTGCAGCACAGTGGTGCCCGTGCTGCCCGGCCCGCCGATGAAATTGATCCACGCTATGGAGCGCTGCTTCGTGAGGCGAGTGCTGCGGGCGTCAGTATATTGGCCTGGAAAGTTGCCCTGGCCCCTGATGCCATGGAATTGGTGGAGCCGCTGCCGATTTTGCTGTGACGGGGCGGTGAAGTGGGCGGAAGTGACGTGCAGCGCCACTTCCGCCAATCCCCTCACCCTCTGCCGGTAGCTGCCATGTTATTCCCCGCACGCAGCAACCGGCTTTCATGCGACGCAGGCCCGTACCCTTCGGGGTGGTTGGTGTGCGTCATTCTTCCCGTCGTTTATCCACTATAGCCCGCCCGGGCTGGTTAAAAAGTAATCTCTGGTAATGTTTTGTGAGCCCCTCTTGGGGGTGTGTTGGTGCGCAGGTGTCAGTGGGGCTGCATGTCACGGCGCTGCTGCTGGAGCTGCTCGATCTGGCTGGCCCAGTAGTTCATGGATTCAAACCAGGGGAAGGCCGGGGGGAAGGCCGGATCATCCCAGCGTCGTGCCAGCCACGCGTCATAACAGACCATGCGGCGAATGCGTAGCGGTTCGATCAGGGCTTTTTGTTCCCAGGGGAAGGGCAGGAAGGTGTCGTAGCCCTGGGCCAGTACGCGTAGTTGGTGCTGTTGTTCGTCGTCTTCGCCGGACAGCAACATCCACAGATCCTGCATGGCGGGGGCACGCAGGCTGTCGTCCAGATCGACAAAATGAGGACTCTCATCTCGCCACAGAATATTGCCGGTGTGGCAGTCGCCGTGGACGTTGAGTAGCGGAAAACTCAGGCCGGCCAGGCGCTGTTCGATGGCGTCCAGCAACTGGCCGATCAGGTCGCGGTACTGGCCTCGGTAGTTGAGATCCACCACGTCATTGATCAGGAAGGTGCTGGCGGTGCGGATATCTTCGACCACATCCAGAGTGGGACGGTGCTGATAGGGGCGGTCGCTGCCGCAGGCGTGCCAGCGAGCCAGGGTGCGCCCCAATTGTTCCAGGTGGCTGTCGTTGGCCAGTTCCGGTGCATGGCCGCCGGCCCGGCGGAAGACCGCAAAGGAAAAACCGTCGCAGTGAAACAGGCTGTTGCCATTGCGGACTTCCGGCGCAATGACGGGCAGGTCTCGCTCCACCAGAAACAGGCTGAACGCATGCTCTTCGAGAATCTGGGCATCGCTCCAGCGCTGTGGCCGGTAGAACTTGACGATCACCGGCGGACCGTCTTCCTGGCCTACCTGATAGACCCGGTTCTCGAAGCTGTTCAGTTGCAGCAGGCGGCCATCGCTGAGAAAACCCGCGTCATCCACCGCATCCAGCATGAAGTCCGGAGTGAGATCGTCAAAGGGGTGGGACATGGTTGGCCTCAGAGTGCAGCAAAATAGGGTGGTGCAGTGTCAGGCGTTCTGTGTCCAGCGTCCGGCTTAATTACGCCGGTTCCGGCACGTCACCCAGCCAGATTTCTTCGCCGCGAACTTCCACGGGGACCGGCACCAGTTTGTCGCCCATGCACGGGCCGGACAGGCAGTTGCCAGTCTGCACTTCAAACAGGGCTCCGTGGTTGGCGCACATGATGAACTGCTTGTCGCTGTCCATGAAGTCATCGGGCATGAAATTCAGCTCGATGCCCAGATGGGGGCACCAGTTGATATAGGCGTGAATCTGGCCATCGAATTTGGCGACCACGATGGGCTGGTCGTCTTTGCGGAATTCCCGGGCGCTTTCGTGTTCGATGTCGTCCAGATTGCAGATGTGTTCCATGGTATTTCCGGTCGTTCTTTGTAGGGTGAAAATTGGCGTGAGCCAATCTCCACCATGGTGAGATAAGTGGCGGAGATTGGCTCACGCCGATTTCCGCCCTACATGTGGATTACTCGCCCAGCACCTGCTTGCGGATTTCCCGGTGGGCATCGGCGGTCAGGCGCGGACCGAATTCGGTGACCAGTTGCGCCGAAGCGACAGAGGCCAGTTTGCCGGCGGTGGCAAAATCATGGCCATGGGTGAGAGCGTACAGAAAGGCGCCGGCAAACAGGTCACCTGCGCCATTACTGTCCACGGCTTTGACCTCTACCGGAGCGATCTGGTGAGTGTCAGTGCCATCCCAGACCAGTGCACCTTTTGCGCCCAGGGTAATCACGGCGGAGCGGCATACCGCTTTCAGCGCTTCCAGGGCGGCTTCCACATTCTCTGTGTCGGTGTAGCTGGTGGCTTCTGCTTCATTACAGAACAGCAGATCCACGCCGTCCCCCAGCATCTCGGTCAGGCCATCCTTGAAGAACTGCACCATGGCAGGGTCGGAGAAGGTCAGTGAGGTTTTCACCCCGTGCTTCTCGGCCAACTGGCGCAGTTTTACGGTGGCGGCGCGGGAGCTGTCGCCGCTGACCAGATAACCTTCCAGATAGACATAGTGGCTGGCGGCAATGGCAGCTTCGTCCAGTTCAGCTTCGGAGACTTCGCTGGAGATCCCCAGATAGGTGTTCATGGTGCGCTCGGCATCCGGGGTGAGCATCACCAGGCATTTGCCGGACACGCCCTCTTCACGGTTGCCGTTCATGTTGGTATCCACGCCGGCGGCAGTCAGATCGTTGACGAAGATGTCGCCGGTGGTGTCGCTGGCGACCTTGCAGGCGTAGTAGCCGGAGCCACCGAAATAGCGGGTGGCCACCACGGTGTTGCAGGCGGAGCCGCCGCTGGTCTGTTTGTGCGGTTCGGCTTCATCGGCCAGAGCGGCCAACAGTTCTGCCTGGCGGGCTTCGTCCACCAGGGTCATCACACCCTTGCCCACGTCCATGCGTTCCAGGAAAGCGTCGCTGACCTCGATCTCGGTATCCACCAGTGCATTGCCGAGGGCATAAACGTCATATTTCTTGGTCATGGTTGCTCCGTATTGCGTTGGGGGCTTGCTGGGGTTAAGCCAGGCGGCTTGGTGGGAGTGTGCTTGCACGCGAATGGCCCCTCAGGAATAAAGGCTTCGCGTGCAAGCACGCTCCCACAAAAAACCAACATCTCGGCTTAAGCGAACAGCATTGTGCTAAGGAGCCTCAGAATAACTCCTTGCGTACTCAGCGTGGCCTGAAGCGTGCAGCAGTTGCGTCTTGTCTCGAAGGGAAGGTGGTTCCCTTTTCAAGAGGCAAGGCGTAGCTGATGGGCGCTTCAGGCCACGCCCTCCGGGTCTTCCAGGCTGATCCACACTCGTTGTTGCACTTTCTCGACAGGCAACCAGCATGCCTTCAAAAGTGCGCCTAGATTGTGAATCAGCCTGAAAGACTGAGCATGCAAGGAGTTATTCAGAGGCTCCCTAAGGCCGGCTATTATGGGCTCCCGGGCGGCGGTTGCAAAATTAACGCGCCGGCTTTTTGAGCCGGCGGAACATATTGGGTGCCTTGCACTCATAAAATACCCACACTTTTCTTTATACTCCGTGCCCATGGCGAAAAAGACGAACAATTCCCGAAAGACCCCGGCGCGATCGCGGGGGCAAACTGCACGCAAGAAATCGCCGGCACGCAAAAAGCCGGTAAAGGGGCGGCGCTGGTTCAGCTGGTCCTTTGTGGCCAAGGTCTCGGTGGTGCTGCTGGTGATCGCTGCCGCAGGGCTGGCCTATCTGGATGCCATGGTGCGTCAGCGTTTTGATGCCCATGCCTGGCAGCTGCCGGCACGGGTGTATGCGCGGCCGGTGGAGCTGTACGAGGGGCGGGTGCTTTCCCGCGAAGACATGCTCAAGCTGCTGGACCTGATGCGTTACCGGCGTGACGCCCGGGCCTCCACTCCCGGGAGTTTTTCTGCCCAGGGCAACAGCTTGCTAATCCATACCCGTGGTTTCCGGGACAGTGACGGTGGCGAGCGCCCGAAACGTATCCGCCTGTCCCTGTCCGGCGGTGAGATTCGTTCCCTGCAGGCAGGGGGGGAAGGGCTGGCCCGTCTGGAGCCGCTGCAGATTGGCAGTATTCATCCCCAGCATGCCGAAGACCGGGTGCTGGTGCCGCTGGATGAAGTGCCCCCCTTGCTGGTGGACATGCTGATTGCTACCGAAGACCAAAGTTTCTATGAGCACCATGGCATTTCCCTGCGCGGGCTGGCCCGGGCCATGCTTGCCAACCTGAAGGCCGGGCGCCTGGTGCAGGGGGGGAGCACCCTCACCCAGCAGCTGGTGAAGAATTTCTGGCTTACCTCGGATCGCACCTTGTCTCGCAAGTTGCTGGAAATGCCCATGGCGCTGCTGCTGGAGCTGCACTACAGCAAGCAACAGATCCTGGAGGCCTATCTGAATGAGGTATACCTGGGACAGGATGGCGCCCGTGCCATTCATGGCATGGGGCTGGGGGCCCAGTTCCTGTTCGGGCGCCCGCTGCAGGAGCTGGAGCCACATCAACTGGCTACCCTGGTGGCCTTGCTCAAGGGGCCCAGCTGGTATGACCCGCGCCGGCGTCCTGAGCGAGCCATGGAACGCCGCAACACGGTATTGAGCGTGGCGCTGGAGCAGGGAGCCCTGTCCCAGGCGGACTACGACAAATACAGCGCCCGGCCCCTGGAAGTGGTGCCGCGCGGTGCTTCTGCCCTGTATGCGTTCCCGGCCTTTATCGATCTGGTTCGTCGTCAGCTGGCCCGGGACTATCCTCCTGAAGTTCTCAGTGATGAAGGTCTCAACATTCATTCCACGCTGGATGTGCTGGCCCAGCTGGCGGCAGAAGGCGCGCTCAGGGAGCATCTGGATAACCGGGATCCGAAGCAGGACAAGAAGCTCAATGGGGCGGTGGTGGTGGTGGCGCCGGCCCAGGGGGATGTATTGGCGCTGGTGAGTAACCGCAACTCCCGGGAAGCCGGGTTCAACCGGGCCCTGGATGCCCAGCGTCCCATGGGGTCTCTGGCCAAGCCGGCAGTGATCCTCGCCGCGGTGCAGCAACCGAAAACCTGGTCTCTGGCGACCTTGGTGGAGGACGGCCCGATTCAGGTGGCCATGCCCAATGGCGATCTCTGGGAACCTCAGAATTTCGACAAGCAGGCCCGGGGTGCCATGCCCATGGCGGATGTGCTGGCCCAGTCCCGCAATCAGGCTACCGCCCGGTTGGGGCTGGATGTGGGGCTGGACAAGGTGGCCGGCACCATGGAAACCCTGGGGGTGACGCGGAATGTGCCACGCTACCCGAGTATTCTGCTGGGCAGCCTGGCGTTGACGCCCTTTGAAGTGGCAATGATGTATCAACCGCTGGCCACCGGCGGCTTTAGCACCCGGCTGCGTTCCATCACCGATGTGCTGGACAAGGAGGGTGAACCGCTGGCCCGCTATCCGGTGAGTGCGGATGAAGTGGTGGATGCCGGCCCCGCGTTCCTGACCCAGTGGGCCATGCAGCAGGTGGTGGAAAATGGCACGGCCCGTTCTGCGCGGGCCTATTTGCCGGAGGACCTGAAAGTGGCCGGCAAGACCGGGACCAGTGATGATTTCCGCGATGCCTGGTTCGCCGGTTTTTCCGCCAATCACCTGGCGGTGGTCTGGGTAGGCCGGGATGATAATGGCAATGCTGGTATCACGGGGTCCAGTGGTGCGCTGCCGGTGTGGGCACAGCTGATGGGCAAGCTGCCCCAGCGCAGTCTCTCGCAGAATCCGCCTGCCGGTGTGGAGTGGGTATGGATGAACCCCAACGGCAAACAGGTCAGCGCGGAAGGTTGTGGTGAAGCCCGCCGTTACCCCATGCTGGAGGCCTCGATTCCCCAGGATGCGGATGGCTGCGGTACGGTCAAGCATACTGGCGAGGGCATCAAGGGCTGGTTCAAGGGACTATTTGATTAACGCCCGCTTCCCGACGGCGCTATGTCTTATGAGGGGGTAACAGGATGAAGCAATTGAAAGGACTAACGGGGTTGCTGCTGCTGGGAATGCTGCTGACTGGTTGTGCGGTACGTGCGCCGGCGCCCCCGGCGGCGCCCATGGAAGCCAGTGTGGAGCTGGAAGGCTCGCCGGCACTGTCCTTGCTGCACAAGTCGCAGGCGGCTCGGCAACAGGGGCAAACCGCTGCGGCGGAACGCTATCTGGAGCGGGCCCTGAATATCGCCCCGGACTCCTCCTGGTTGTACAAATCACTGGCGGATCTGCGCCTGTTTGAGGGCGACGCCCGCAGTGCCGAAGGGTTTGCTCTCAAGGCTCTTCGGCTGGCCCCGGAACACCCGGAGTATCGTGCCGAGCTATGGCAGATGGTGGCCACTGCCCGGGAGCGTCAGGGCGACAAGGCGGGGGCGGAAGACGCCCGGGCCCGCGCAGCGGATGCGCTGGCGGCGGGGCAGCCGGTATGACGCCAGCGGTTCAGGCGGCCAAAAAGGCAAAGGTCAAGCACCGACTGCTCAGTTACGAGCATGATCCCAAGGCGGAAAGTTATGGCATGGAGGCGGCGGAGCTGCTGGGATTGCCTGCGGCGCAGGTGTTCAAGACACTGGTTGCCCTGGTGGATGATCAACCGGTAGTGGCCATGGTACCGGTGGCCCATCAGCTGGATCTGAAGTTTCTCGCCAAAGCCCATGGCGGCAAGAAGGCAGTGATGTGCCCGCCGGACAAGGCGCAACGCCTGACGGGGTATGTGCTGGGCGGGATTAGTCCGTTGGGCCAGAAAAAGCGGTTGCCTCTGTACTTGGATAACAGTGCAGAAGCGCAGGAGGAAATCTACATGAGCGCCGGCCGCCGCGGCCTGGAAATCGCCATGGCACCGGGGGACCTGCTCAACCTCACCGGCGGCAAACCTGCCACCCTCGTTCGCGACTGACCCTTGATAAGGCACCTGTAGGGGCACCTCTCGAGGTGCGAACCCGAGCCTTGGCGCGGAAGCAGTTGAAAGTTCAAAGTTTAAAGTTGAAAAGGCGCGGTCTGAACGGATTCTGTTCTGTGGCCCAGTGCCCGCGCCATTACCGGAGAGCGCGGGCATGGCCGTTCAAAACCGGCTGACCCGTTCCGCGTTTCAACTTTAAACTTTGAACTTTCAACTCCTCCACCGCCAGCAGGCTGGCTCCTGCGGCAAGAGAGGTTAAACCTTCCCGAATGCCTTGCGGGCCGCCGCGATAGTGGCATCGATGTCTTCGTCGCTGTGGGCGGCGGACACGAAGCCGGCTTCGAACGCGCTGGGGGCCAGGTAAATGCCCTGATCCAGCATGGCGTGGAAGAAGCGGTTGAAGCGATCACTGTCGCAGGCCATCACTTCCGCAAAGCTGCTCACCCGGCTCTGGTCGGTGAAGAACAGGCCGAACATGGCACCTGCCTGAGCCGTAGTGAAGGCCACGCCTTCGGCATGGGCGGCTTCGGTGAGGCCATTGAGCAGGCGAGTCGTTTTCTCGGCCAGCGCCTCATGGAAGCCCGGTTGGCTGATCAGATTCAGGGTGGCCAGGCCGGCGGCCATGGCCACCGGGTTACCGGACAGGGTGCCGGCCTGGTAGACCGGGCCAAGCGGCGCCAGGTGCTCCATGATTTCCTTCTTGCCGCCGAAAGCGCCCACCGGCATGCCGCCGCCGATGATCTTGCCCAGGGTGGTCATGTCCGGTTTGATGCCATACATGGCTTGGGCGCCGCCCAGTGCCACCCGGAACCCGGTCATCACTTCATCGAAAATCAGCACGCTGCCGTGGTCGTCACAGTGCTTGCGCAGGGCCTGCAGAAACGCCGGGGTGGGCGGCACGCAGTTCATGTTGCCGGCCACCGGTTCCACGATCACTGCGGCAATCTCGTCACCGTATTCCTTGAAGGCGGCTTCCACGCTGGCCGCATCGTTGTAGTTCAAGGTCAGGGTGTCGGCGGTGACCGAGGCCGGTACCCCCGGTGAGCTGGGGTTGCCCAGGGTCAGGGCGCCGGAGCCGGCTTTCACCAGCAGGCTGTCCACATGGCCGTGATAGCAGCCTTCAAACTTGATGATCTTGTCACGGCCGGTGTAGCCGCGGGCCAGACGGATGGCGCTCATGGTGGCTTCGGTGCCGGAGTTGACCATGCGCACCATGTCCATGGAGGGCACCAGTTCGCAGACCTTGTCGGCCATGGCGATTTCGGCGGCGGTGGGCGCGCCAAAGCTGAGGCCGTTCTTCACGGCCGCATCCACGGCGCTGATCACTTCAGGGTGATTGTGGCCAAGGATCATCGGCCCCCAGGAGCCCACGTAATCGATATAGCGGTTGTCGTCCTCATCAAACAGATAGGCGCCTTCGGCCTGATGGAAGAACACCGGGGTGCCACCGACGCCCTTGAACGCGCGCACCGGGGAGTTCACGCCCCCGGGAATGTGCTTCTGGGCCTGACGAAACAGTTTGTCGGATTGCTTGCGGGGCATGGTGTTTCTCCTGAATCTGGGGTCTGAACTGTGCGTGTCAGAAAAGCGCGCTCAATGTGCGCGCAGCGGCCTCAATGTCAGCCGGGTCGGAATGGCCGAACAGGGCCTCGATAACGGCCACGCTGGCGGCGCCAGCCTGGATCAGCTGGGGCGCATTATCCGCATTCACCCCGCCGATGGCTACCACTGGCAGATGAAACTCCTGGCAGGCCTGGGCCAGGCTGGCGATCTCGGCCGGTGGAGCCTGGGGTTTGGTGCGGGAGGGGAAGAAGCGACCCATGGCCAGATAATCCGCACCAGCCTCGGCGGCAGCGCGGGCCAGCGCCAGATCGCCATGGCAGGTTACGCCGATAATGCGCTGGTCGCCGAGCAGGGCGCGGGCGGCGGCGATGCCGCCGTCGCTCTGGCCGATGTGGACCCCGTCGGCGCCCACTTCGGCGGCCAGGGTCGGGTCGTCGTTGACGATGAACCGGGCATCGTATTCATGACACAGGCCGCGCAGCTGGCTGGCCCGGCGGCGGCGTTGATCCTGGCTGGCGGTCTTGTCGCGGTACTGCAGCAGCCGTGCACCGCCGAACAGGGCGGCCTCGGCGGCGGGGAGCAGTCGCTCGTCCGGGGTCAGGCCAGGATCGGTGATGGCATAGAGGCCGTGGATGGGGCTCATCGCCGGTCCGGGATGTGCTGGCCCTGGCCGGGCTGGAAAGCATGGCGAAGAAACCGGTCCACATGCGCCTGACCGTCTGCCACCGCATTGGCCAGGGATTCCCCGTGGCCGCGCAGGCAGGCAATGGCGGAGGCCAGGGTGCAGCCGGAGCCGTGGTAACTATGGGGCAGCCGCTCCCAATGCCACTGTTGCTGGCCCTGGGCGGTGAACAGGTGATTGGCCACCTGGTCGGTGTTGTCGTGGGTGCCGGTTATCAGGGCGGCTCGTCCGCTGGCAGTGATGAGTGCTTCGCCACAGGCCTGGACCCCTTGCTTGCCGGTGAGCGTTTCCGCCTCGGGCAGGTTGGGCGTCATGACTTCACAACGGGGGGCCAGCTTTTGCAGCATCACCTCAGCGAGTGACTCCTGTGTCAGGCTGCCGCCCGCTTCGGCGGCGAGCACCGGGTCGAGTACCACGGGCACCTCTGGCAAGCGATCCAGCAGACGGGCAATGAATTCGATGATGGCCACAGAGCCGGTCATGCCGATCTTCACCGCCTGATATTGAAAATCATCCAGCAAGGCATCGGCCTGCTGCTCCAGCAAGGCCACGTCGGTGAGCTGGAAGCCGCGCACGTTCTGGCTGTTCTGCACGGTCAGGCCGGTAATCAGGGTAGAGGCAAAGCCGCCCAGGGCCTGAATGGCTTCGATGTCGGCATGAATGCCGGCGCCCCCGGAAGGGTCATGGCCGGCGATGACAAGAATATTGGGTTTCATGAAGACGCCTGAGGCTGGATGCCGGACGCCGGACACGAGCCGGGTTTTCGTCCGGCATCGGGCATCAGGCGTCCGGCATTATCAAAATGGACGGACGATAACGAGGATAACAATAGCGACCAGCATGAAAACAGGAATCTCGTTGAAGATCCGGTAAAACTTGTCGCTCTTGGTATTGGCATCGTTAGCGAATTTCTTCATGTAGGCCAGGCAGACATGGTGGTAGCCGATCAGCAGGAATACCAGGGTCAGTTTGGCATGCATCCAGCCTCCCCCCTTGTAAGCCTCGATGTTGGCAATGAACATCCACAGGCCCAGCACCACGGTCACGATCATGCTGGGGTTCATGATGCCGCGGTAAAGCTTGCGCTCCATGATCTTGAAGCGATCCTTGCTGACCTGATCTTCGGCCATGGCGTGATAGACGAACAGACGGGGCAGGTAGAAGATGCCGGCGAACCAGCAGATGACGGCGATCAGGTGGATGGCCTTGATCCAGAGGAAGTGGTCGAGGGCGAACTGCATCATGTCGGTCCTGTCCTTGTGGCATTGGAGTGGCGCTTTAGTGGGCGTACACTATACAACCTTCCTGTTCCCTATTTCGAATCCGAAAGGAGTCCCGTGAACAAGCGGCCCCGCCATCGTCGATTGATGCGTTACTACCTGTTCCGCACCCGACGGGTCAGCCGCAGACAGCTGGGCTCCTGGCAGGACTGGAAACTGCGTGCGGTATTCTGGACCGGGGCGATTCTGGTGGGGCTGCTGGTGGTGGCGTTCGCCTGGGTGGCCGAACTGGCGTCACATACTTTTGTTCAGATCCACGCTTACTCGCCCTATTTGCCGGTGCTCATCACGCCACTGGGCATGTTGCTGATTGTCTGGCTCATGCGTCAGCTGGGCACCGAGTCCCAGGGCAGCGGCATTCCCCAGGTGCTGGTGGTGCTCAAGCAGCGCTACCACTGGCTACGTCCCACCTTTCTGTCTTTGCGTGTCATTCTGGGCAAGTTCGTGCTCACCTGTCTGGGCCTGCTGTGCGGAGCCAGTATCGGCCGTGAGGGGCCGAGCGTGCATATCGGCGCGGCAATGATGTATTCCGTGGGCCAGGTGGGGCGGCTCAACCAGAAGTACGTGGACAATTCATTGATTGTGGCAGGGGGCGCGGCCGGGGTCTCGGCGGCGTTCAATGCGCCGCTGGCGGGGATCGTATTCGCCATCGAGGAGCTGTCCGGGTCGTTCGAGCAGCGCACCAGCGGGACCCTGATCCTGGCGATCATCCTGTCCGGTGTGGTGGTGCTGATGATCATGGGACACTACAGTTTTTTCGGGCATCCCGGCGGGGCGCTGGATATCACCCGGGACTGGGCGGCCATTGGTGTGACCGCACTGGTGTGCGGGCTCTTTGGTGGGCTTTTCAGTCGTTTGTTGATCCGTGGCAGCCAGTTTCTCTCCCCCTATGCCAAGGCGCATCCTTACCGGGTGGTGCTGATGTGCTCACTGGTGCTGGTGTTCCTTGGACTGGCTACCGGCGGCGCCACCTATGGCAGCGGCTATGAGCAGGCCAGTACCTTGCTGGATGGTGAGCACCCGGGGAACTGGACGTTTGCGCTGGCCAAGATGTCGGCCACCCTGGTGTCCTACTTCACCGGCATTCCGGGCGGCCTGTTCTCTCCGAGTCTGGCGGCGGGTGCCGGCTTTGGTAATCTGGTGGGCGGTTTCTTTCCGGATGTCTCGCTGGTGGGGCTGACGCTGGTGGCCATGGCCGCATTTCTGGCGGCGGTGATCCAGCGACCGATTACTTCGTTTGTGATTGTCATGGAGCTCACCGGTAACCGGCATGACATTCTGCTGCCGTTGATGGCCGGGGCGTTCCTGGCCGCGGCAGTGGCCAAGCTGGTATGGGCGCGGCCGCTGTACGACTCCCTGGCCGAGCGCATGGCGGATGGGCAAGGCATGGCGCTGGAAAAACCCCGCGAGGAAGACAAGCAGGCAGAGACGGATAAAGAAGGCGGGCCGCGACAGTTGCCCGGGTAAAGTTGCTGATGGCAGGGCGCGGCGCCTATTATGCGGCCCTTATGCCGGAGGCGGCACAGTGAATTGGTTGGAGTAAGCGTTATGGTAACGGGGTCAGTCCTCAAGGTTGGCGTGGTAGGCGGAACCGGATACACCGGGGTAGAGCTGCTGCGTCTGTTGGTCAATCACCCTCAGGCGGAGCTGCAGGTGATTACCTCCCGTGGTGATGCGGGTACGGCTGTGGCTGACATGTTCCCCTCCTTGCGTGGGCGTACCGACCTGGTCTTCAGCGAGCCGGATGTAACCCGACTGGCTCAGTGCGATGTGGTGTTCTTTGCTACGCCGCATAACGTGGCCATGCGCATGATGCCCGAGCTGATGGAGGCCGGAGTGCGGGTGGTGGACCTGTCTGCCGACTTCCGGCTGCGAGATCATGTGCTGTGGAGTGAATGGTATGGCGAGCCCCATGCCTGCCCGGAATTGCTGGCGGAGGCCGTCTATGGCCTGCCGGAAGTCAACCGGGAGAAGATGCGTGATGCGCGGCTGGTGGCGTGCGCCGGCTGCTATCCCACCTCCATTCAGCTTGGCTATCTGCCGCTGCTGGAGAACGGCTGGATCAAACCGGACCAGCTGATTGCCAATGCGGCCAGTGGCGCCAGTGGTGCTGGCAAGGGCGCAAAAGTGCCCATGTTGCTGGCGGAAGCTGGAGAGAGCTACAAGGCCTACGGCGCCAGCGGACACCGTCATCTGCCGGAAATCGAACAGGGCCTGGCTGACATTGCCGGACAGCCGGTGAAGGCCACCTTCGTACCCCACCTGATTCCCATGATTCGCGGTATCCATGCCACCCTTTACGGGCAGCTGGTAGACGGTGCACCGTCGCTTGAGGCTGTGCAGGAGGCCTATGAAAAGCGCTATGCCGATGAGCCCTTCGTGGATGTGATGCCGCTGGGCAGCCACCCGGAGACCCGTTTTGTGAAAGGTGCCAACACCTGCCGGATCGCCCTGCATCAGCCGCGCGGGGAAAATGTCATTGTGGTGTTGTCGGTGATCGACAACCTGGTCAAGGGGGCATCCGGACAGGCGGTCCAGGCCATGAATATCATGTTCGGACTGGATGAGGATGCGGGGCTGTCTGTGGTCCCGCTGGCACCTTGATATGGCAAAAAAACCGAAAAGCCGGGCCGGTATTGATGATGTGATGCTGGTGCCGGTGAGCCCGTCCCAGCAGAAGAAGCGCCGTCGTATCCTGGTGGTCAGCATGGTGGTGGCCGCGGTGCTGTTGTTCTTTGCAGGCATGTGGACGGGCAACAGCGGGGCGCTGGATACCTCGGAAACCAATCGACGGTTGCGGGCCGAACTGAAGGACACGGTGCGTGAGCTGGAAGCAGCCCGAAACGAGCTGGCGCTCTACCGAACCGATACGGAAGTGACCCAGCAGGCACGTGAAAGCCTGCGGCAGGAGATCAAGGGGTTGCGCGACCAGGCTGCTGAGCTTGAGGAGGCAGTGTCGTTCTACAAGAACGTGATGGCGCCGGGTGCCAGTGAGCGGGGGCTGCAAATCGAGAAGCTCACCCTGAGCCCCACCGGTGAGGAGCGGCAGTTCAGTTACAAAGTGGTTCTGGTGCAGTCCGGCGATAACCGTAATTATCTGTCCGGTGACATTTCTCTGACCCTGCGCGGTATCCGTGACGGCGAGCCTGTTGAGGTGAGCGGCGATGACTGGCTGGATGACGGAAGTGAGACCCGCTTCCGGTTTCGCTATTTTCAAGAGCTGAATGGACGCTTTCTTCTGCCGGAAGGGGTAGAGATTGTGGCGCTGGATGTGGATGCTGAGAGCGGCGGCAGAAACCGTTACGAAACACAGAAAACCATAAAGTGGCAGTAGGAGAGACCTGTGCTAGGCCGAGACAAGAAAAATGCAGCCCATAACAACGCTGCGACCCAGGATTACCGGAACCATACCCTGATCGCCCCCAGCGCGAAGGTGAGTGGGGATGTCGAGTTTAGCGGCGGCCTGCATGTCCAGGGCACGGTGGAAGGCAATATCAGTGTGGGTAAGGACGGTGGCCGCCTGATCATTGGTGAGTCCGGTGTGGTCAAAGGGGAGATTCAGGTGCCCCAGGTGGTGATCAACGGGCGTGTGGAAGGTGATGTGCACGCCAGTGAAAACCTGGAGCTGGCCGAGAAGGCTTCCGTGGAAGGCAACGTTTACTATCAGATGATCGAGATGGTGATGGGGGCTCGGGTGAACGGCAAGCTGGTGCGTCTGGATGATGAGCGCCGTAACCTGCCTGCGCCGGACAAGGACAAGAAGACTGAAAAGGCCGAGGCGGATAAGCAGCCGGCAGCCGAATAATTCTTGACTGATTTAGTCGGGTACTGGAACATAGTGAACCCGCTGCACTGAAAAGGCAGCGGGTTTTCTGTCTTTACAGCATCAGCGAGCGTATGACCGAACAAACCCCCATCTCTTTCACTGACGCCGCCGCCGCCAAGGTCAAGGAGCTGCGCGACGACGAAGGTAATCCTGAGCTCAAGCTGCGGGTGTATATCACCGGGGGCGGCTGTGCCGGTTTTTCCTACGGCTTCACCTTCGATGAAGCGGTGAATGACGATGACACCATTGTCGAGAAAGACGGTGTCACCTTGCTGGTGGATGCCATGAGTATCCAGTACCTGGACGGCTCCCAGGTGGATTACGAGCAAGGCTTGATGGGCTCCCGCTTTGTGGTCAGCAACCCCAACGCTGCAACCACCTGCGGCTGCGGCTCCTCCTTCTCGGTCTGATTCCCTCTCTCGTTCAGGGTTGCCTTCCGGTTTTTTCTTAAGCGTCCGGCTTCAGGCGTCCTGCGTCTGGCATGCGTGGCCTGCTGTCATATAACCTTCATCAATCGATCAACATTTCGTCGTTTTCAGGGTGGACACTAAACCCATGATGACGACACGACCGACATTTCAGAGAATGACCGCCGCAGATACCCGGGCCATGTGCTGGTTGCTTCAGCAGCCCCAGGCTGCCCGCCGTGCCCGTATGGCCCGTCAGGTGTCCCGACTGGGTGACGGGCCCTTCTATGTGGCCCTGACACTGTTGATCTGGTGGTTCGACAAGGAAGGTGGCAGTGTCTTTGCACTCACGGCCATGGCCGCTTATGCGCTGGAGGTGCCGCTGTTTGTGGGCCTCAAGCATCTTATTCAGAGGCCGCGACCGGCCGATGCGCTGGAAAGCCTGTCCGCCTTCATCCAACCGGCGGACCGGTTCAGCTTTCCTTCCGGCCACACCGCTGCGGCCTTCGTGATGGCGTCCCTGTTGTCGGTCTTCTATCCGCAGGTGATGGCCCTGGCTGTGGGGCTGGCGGTGATGGTGGGCTTGTCCCGGGTGCTGCTGGGCGTGCACTACCCTTCGGACATTCTGGCCGGCGCGACCCTGGGCGTCAGCTGCGCCATGATCGGGTTCTGGCTGGTTTGAGGGGCCAGCTACGAGCCACGAGCTGTGAGCTACGAGGTGCAGGAAAAGCCGGAACAAGATTCGTTGCTGCGCGCAGCGTCCGCGCGATGCTAAAGCTGCGCAAAAGCGCGGCTCGGGAGTTTGCCAGTTGGCGCAACCCTTGGTTCGCGCCTGGTGGCTCCCAGCTCATAGCTCGCAGCTGCTCTTACGGCAGGGTGATCTGTCCCAGAATCGCTTCCCTTGATGCGCCGGTGACCACGGGTGCATTCCCCGGCTGTCCATGCCAGCGGGCCCAGGCCAGCCAGGCAAAGGCGGCTGCTTCCACCCAGTCCGGGTGCATACCCGCCTCCTCTGTACTGGAAACCGGCACACCGCTGCATGCCTGCAAGCGTTGAATCAGGTGATGGTTGTGGGCGCCGCCGCCACACACCAGCAGGCGCTGGGGGGAAAAGTCGGAGAGGCTGTCGGTGATACTGCGGGCGGTCAGTTCTGCCAGGGTTGCCTGCAGGTCTTCGGCGGGTAGTTCATTCGCGAGGTGGGAAGTAAGCCACTGACGGTTGAAGTGCTCCCGGCCGGTGCTTTTCGGTGGGGGCTGCTGGAAATAGGGATCACGCAGCATCCGCTTTAGCAGCGCCTTGTTCACCTTGCCACTGGCGGCCCAGGCGCCATCCGCATCGAATTCAGCCCCGTTATGCAGGCGAATCCAGAGATCCAATAGCACGTTGCCCGGGCCGGTATCGAACCCGCCCATCAGGGTGTTGCCGTCCAGCAGGGTGGCGTTGGCCATGCCGCCAATATTGACCACCGCCCGTCGCTCATCGTCGCCAGCGAACAATCGGCAGTGGAAAGGCGGCACCAGCGGTGCTCCCTGGCCCCCCAGCACCATGTCCTTGTTGCGGAAATTGCTCACCACCGCAATACCGGTGGCGCATGCCAGGGTGTCCGGGCAGCCCAGCTGTACGCTGAAGCCGTCCTTGCCGGGGCGGTGACGTACGGTCTGGCCATGGCAGCCAATGGCGGTCACCCGGTTGGCTTCAACGTCGGCGTGCTTCAGTAGTGCCTCGCAGGCTTGCCCATACGCCCGGCCCAAACGGCGGCTGACCCGCCCGGCCGCATCCAGCTCGCCTTCGCCTGGCTGACACAGGGTCAGGATGTCCCTGGCCAGGTCGTCATCAAGGGGGTGGCTGTGGCAGGCAAGCAGGGAGACGTGTTGATCGTCGATTTGTGCCAGCACCGCGTCGATGCCATCCACGCTGGTGCCGGTCATCAGCCCGATATACAGCTCAGAAGACATCGCTGCTGGCCAGGGTGGCGGCTTCGGCAAACAGGGTCATCTGTGCCTTTAGCCGGTTGGCGGCAATCAGGAATTCCGCGCGCTCATTGTCATTGATGCCACGGGCCTTGGGCAGCGGCACGGTCTGGGGGTTGCGGTGCACGCCGTTGATGCGAAATTCGTAGTGCAGGTGGGGGCCGGTGGCAAGACCGGAGGAGCCCACATAACCGATGGTCTGTGACTGCTTGACCCGTTTGCCTACGCGGATCCCCTTGGCGAAACTGCGCATGTGCGCATACAGGGTGGTGTAGATCTGCCCGTGCTTGAGGATGATCACGTTGCCATAGCCCCCCTTGACCCCGGCGAAGATCACCTTGCCGTCACCGGCAGCGCGAATCGGGGTGCCGGCGGGGGCGGCGTAGTCAGTACCCTTGTGCGCACGAATACGGTTGAGAACCGGATGCTTGCGGCTCAGGTTGAACCGTGAGCTGACCCGGGCGAAGGCTACCGGTGTGCGGATGAACTCCTTGCGCATGGAGTCCCCCTTGATATCCAGGTATTCCACATCGCCGGACAGGGTCTCATAGCGGAAGGCGGAAAGATGGCGGTCCTGGTTCCAGAACTCGGCCATGAGAATGTCGCCTTCACCGACCTTTTCACCGTCCAGATAAAGCTCTTCATATAGCACCCGGAACTTGTCGCCTTTGCGGATATCCAGCACGAAGTCGATATCCCAGGCAAACAGCTCTGCAAGCTGCATGGTGAGCCGGTCGCTGATGCCGGCGGCAGCGCCAGCAAGAAACAGTGAGTCGGTGATTTCAGCCTGGGCGTAGCGGGTCTGTTTCTGGTACTCGCGCTGGCTCAGGCGGGCGGTCCAGCCGGCGCCGGTCAGCCGGGCGGTGAGGGTTTCCACCCGGGAGGGGTTGTAGCGAACGCCACGCAGGGCGTTGTCGTCATTGACCAGTACCTCCAGCTGCTCTCCCGGGCGCAGCTTGGTGAGCTGTGCCAACTTTTCGTCACTGTTGATCAGGGCATAGACCTGGCCGGCGCCCACGCCCAGCGGCTGGAGCAGGGAGGACAGGCTGTCGCCGGATTTCACCGTGAGGGTCTGCCACTCCGGCCCTTGGGGGAGGGCGGGTTGCTCGACGGGTTTGACTACGGGCGCGGTGCGCGCCGGAAGCTCGATGGTCTTGGCGGTGCGCTCGGTTACCGGTGTGGATTCCGGTTGAAGGGCGATAATGATGACGCCACCGAGAAGCACCATGGCCAGCAGTAAATGGGTGCGGGGAAACTGGCGCACCAGTCTGCCGACAGCAGAGAAGAATTGTTTCATGGAAATCGCGGAATCTGGTTGGGTGACATGCGTGTCGGCTACAAAGACACAACGAAAAACAGACCTGCAAAGATACCCGCCTTCTCTGGCCGCGTTCAAGTGCTACAATACCGCGCTTTCGCGGGGGGCGTCGGCTCCCGATACGGGTAAAACATACAGACAGCCGCAGAACAGCAGAGGTAGGCATGGCCACGGTGGACGAACAATGGGCACTGATTTCCCGGGGTGCGGATGAAATCATCCAGGAAGACGAATTACGGGAAAAGCTGGCCTCAGGACGCCCTCTGCGCGTCAAGGCGGGGTTCGATCCCACCGCGCCGGATCTGCATCTCGGGCACACTGTGCTGATCAACAAGCTGCGCCAGTTTCAGGAGCTGGGCCACGAAGTGATCTTTCTGATCGGTGACTTCACCGGGATGATTGGTGACCCCACCGGCAAGAGTGCGACCCGTCCGCCCCTGAGTCAGGAGGATGTGCTGCGCAACGCCGAGACCTATAAAGAGCAGGTGTTCAAGATCCTGGATCCAGCGAAGACCCGGGTGGTATTCAATTCCAGCTGGATGAACGAGATAGGCGCTGCCGGCATGATCAAGCTGGCTGGCCAGTACACGGTGGCGCGGATGCTGGAGCGGGATGACTTCGACAAACGCTACAAGGGCAATCAGCCCATCGCTATTCATGAGTTCCTCTATCCGCTGGTGCAGGGCTACGATTCCGTGGCGCTGGAGGCGGACGTGGAGCTGGGCGGTACCGACCAGAAATTCAACCTGCTGATGGGGCGCTCTTTGCAGAAGTCCCACGGCCAGGCGCCCCAGATCTGCCTGACCATGCCGATTCTGGAAGGGCTGGATGGCGTCCAGAAGATGTCCAAGTCACTGGGTAACTATGTGGGTGTGAATGATGCGCCCGGTGAAATGTACAGAAAATTGCTATCGCTTCCCGATGCCCTGACCTGGCGTTACTATGAACTGCTCAGTGCCTGTTCCAATGAGGAGCTGGAGGCGATCAAGGCCGAGGCTGACGAACTGGGCACTCCCCAGGAGGCCAAGAAGCGCTTCGCGGTGGAGATGGTGACCCGTTTCCATGGTGCTGAAGCGGCTGAGGCGGCGCCCAAATCTGCCGGTAATCAGATTGCCTTGGGTGAGATCCCGGACAATGTGCCGGAAGTCGTGGTGGAGCTGGGCGGCCAGCCGGATATTCATATTGTGCCGCTGCTGCGTGAGGCCGGTCTGGCTCAGAATGGCAAGGCAGCCAAGGATGTATTTGCCCGTGGTGCGGTCTACCTGGACGGTGCGCAGCTCTCCGAGGAGCGCACTTTCCAGTCCGGCGACAGCCATGTGATCCAGGCGGGCAAGAAAAAGATCGCCAAAGTGATCATCAAGTAACCAGAAAAGGCCCCGCAGGGGGCTTTTTGGCCAGAAAGTGAACGTCCGGAAGGTTTTTTGAGAAAAGTGCGAAAAAGGTGTTGACGGTTCTCCGGAAATCTCTAGAATGCGCACTCCTCGACGGGGCAACAACGCAAAGCGCGGCGCCGGACGAGACGCTCTTTAACAATCAGGCAAGCAAACGTGTGGGACCTGTTCAGGACGAGATCTTTAAAAGATTTCAGTTCTGAACGAGTCAACAAAGTTTTTGTTAATTCAGATGACGAACTGAGCATGCATTAAGTGCTCCTCTCTTTGGGAGGCCACTTTAAACGCTTTTCTTAACTGAAGAGTTTGATCATGGCTCAGATTGAACGCTGGCGGCAGGCCTAACACATGCAAGTCGAGCGGAAACGATGGGTGCTTGCACCCAGGCGTCGAGCGGCGGACGGGTGAGTAACGCGTGAGAATCTGCCCATTTGTGGGGGATAACTCGGGGAAACTCGAGCTAATACCGCATAATCCCTACGGGGGAAAGCAGGGGACCTTCGGGCCTTGTGCAGATGGATGAGCTCGCGTCGGATTAGCTAGTTGGTGGGGTAAAAGCCTACCAAGGCGACGATCCGTAGCTGGTCTGAGAGGATGATCAGCCACACCGGGACTGAGACACGGCCCGGACTCCTACGGGAGGCAGCAGTGGGGAATCTTGGACAATGGGGGCAACCCTGATCCAGCCATGCCGCGTGTGTGAAGAAGGCCCTAGGGTTGTAAAGCACTTTCAGCAGGGAGGAAGGCTTACTGTTAATACCGGTGAGTACTTGACGTTACCTGCAGAAGAAGCACCGGCTAATTTCGTGCCAGCAGCCGCGGTAATACGAAAGGTGCGAGCGTTAATCGGAATTACTGGGCGTAAAGCGCGCGTAGGCGGTTTGTTAAGTCAGATGTGAAAGCCCCGGGCTCAACCTGGGAACTGCATTTGAAACTGGCAGGCTAGAGTGCAGTAGAGGGAGGTGGAATTTCCGGTGTAGCGGTGAAATGCGTAGAGATCGGAAGGAACACCAGTGGCGAAGGCGGCCTCCTGGACTGACACTGACGCTGAGGTGCGAAAGCGTGGGGAGCAAACAGGATTAGATACCCTGGTAGTCCACGCCGTAAACGATGTCTACTAGTCGTTGGGGATCTTAGTATTCTTGGTGACGAAGTTAACGCGATAAGTAGACCGCCTGGGGAGTACGGCCGCAAGGTTAAAACTCAAATGAATTGACGGGGGCCCGCACAAGCGGTGGAGCATGTGGTTTAATTCGATGCAACGCGAAGAACCTTACCAGGCCTTGACATCCTGCGAACTTTCTAGAGATAGATTGGTGCCTTCGGGAACGCAGTGACAGGTGCTGCATGGCTGTCGTCAGCTCGTGTCGTGAGATGTTGGGTTAAGTCCCGTAACGAGCGCAACCCTTGTCCTTAGTTGCCAGCACTTCGGGTGGGAACTCTAGGGAGACTGCCGGTGACAAACCGGAGGAAGGTGGGGACGACGTCAAGTCATCATGGCCCTTACGGCCTGGGCTACACACGTGCTACAATGGGCGGTACAGAGGGCAGCGAAGTCGCGAGGCCAAGCAAATCCCTTAAAACCGTTCGTAGTCCGGATTGGAGTCTGCAACTCGACTCCATGAAGTCGGAATCGCTAGTAATCGTGGATCAGAATGCCACGGTGAATACGTTCCCGGGCCTTGTACACACCGCCCGTCACACCATGGGAGTGGATTGCACCAGAAGTAGTTAGTCTAACCTTCGGGAGGACGATTACCACGGTGTGGTTCATGACTGGGGTGAAGTCGTAACAAGGTAGCCGTAGGGGAACCTGCGGCTGGATCACCTCCTTAACGACAAAGATCTCTGTCCTGTTCAGGGCCCACACGTTTGCTTGTCTGGTAATTAAAGGGTGTAGACGCTTTTCATAGGTCTGTAGCTCAGTTGGTTAGAGCGCACCCCTGATAAGGGTGAGGTCGGCAGTTCAAATCTGCCCAGACCTACCATTTTCAGCATGAAAAATGGGGCCTTAGCTCAGCTGGGAGAGCGCCTGCCTTGCACGCAGGAGGTCAGCGGTTCGATCCCGCTAGGCTCCACCAATGCTGACAAAGGTAGAAGAGTTGAAGAAGTCAGAATCAAGCATTGTTTTGCTTGCTTCTGACTTTTTGGGTCAGTATCCGTGATCTTTATGATGCGGTTTGCTCTTTAACAATTTGGGAAATGAGAAGTCCAAGTATTCATTGAGAATGCAAGCGTTAGAGACTTTCTGACACTTGTGTCTTTATGGTGAATCGTTATCACGATGAATGACCTGGGCGGTGATGGAGGGTTTGTCGAAAGGCAAATCGGAAGTGACTGTTTTGGGTTATATAGTCAAGTGATTAAGCGTACACGGTGGATGCCTTGGCAGCCAGAGGCGATGAAGGACGTTGTAGCCTGCGATAAGCTTCGGGGAGTCGGCAAACAGACTTTGATCCGGAGATTTCCGAATGGGGAAACCCACCTGTCATAAGGCAGGTATCACATACTGAATCCATAGGTATGTGAAGCGAACGAGGGGAACTGAAACATCTAAGTACCCTTAGGAACAGAAATCAATTGAGATTCCGTCAGTAGCGGCGAGCGAACGCGGATTAGCCCTTAAGCTTGTGAATGATTAGGAGAACGGTCTGGGAAGGCCGGCCATAGTGGGTGATAGCCCCGTATCCGAAAATCTGATCAAGTGAAATCGAGTAGGTCGGAGCACGTGAAACTTTGACTGAATGTGGGGGGACCATCCTCCAAGGCTAAATACTCCTGGCTGACCGATAGTGAACCAGTACCGTGAGGGAAAGGCGAAAAGAACCCCGGAGAGGGGAGTGAAATAGAACCTGAAACCGTGTACGTACAAGCAGTCGGAGCCCTCTTGTAGGGTGACGGCGTACCTTTTGTATAATGGGTCAGCGACTTAATTTCAGTAGCGAGGTTAACCGTTTAGGGGAGCCGTAGGGAAACCGAGTCTTAATAGGGCGTTGAGTTGCTGGGATTAGACCCGAAACCGGGCGATCTATCCATGGGCAGGTTGAAGATGCGGTAACACGCATTGGAGGACCGAACCGACTACCGTTGAAAAGTTAGCGGATGACCTGTGGATCGGAGTGAAAGGCTAATCAAGCTCGGAGATAGCTGGTTCTCCCCGAAAGCTATTTAGGTAGCGCCTCGGACGAATACCACTGGGGGTAGAGCACTGTTTCGGCTAGGGGGTCATCCCGACTTACCAAACCGATGCAAACTCCGAATACCAGTGAGTACTATCCGGGAGACACACGGCGGGTGCTAACGTCCGTCGTGGAGAGGGAAACAACCCAGACCGCCAGCTAAGGTCCCCAAATTCCAGTTAAGTGGGAAACGATGTGGGAAGGCTCAGACAGCTAGGAGGTTGGCTTAGAAGCAGCCACCCTTTAAAGAAAGCGTAATAGCTCACTAGTCGAGTCGGCCTGCGCGGAAGATGTAACGGGGCTAAAACTGGATACCGAAGCTGCGGCAGTGACTTTGTCACTGGGTAGGGGAGCGTTGTGTAAGCCTGTGAAGGTGTGTTGAGAAGCATGCTGGAGGTATCACAAGTGCGAATGCTGACGTGAGTAACGATAATGGGAGTGAAAAACTTCCACGCCGAAAGACCAAGGTTTCCTGCGCAACGCTAATCGGCGCAGGGTGAGTCGGCCCCTAAGGCGAGGCAGAAATGCGTAGCTGATGGGAAACAGGTTAATATTCCTGTACTTCTTATAACTGCGATGGAGAGACGGAGAAGGCTATGCCTACCGGGCGTTGGTTGTCCCGGGGAAAGGCTGTAGGCTGAGGTGTTAGGCAAATCCGGCACCTTAAGGCTGAGAGTCGAGACCACTGGTCCTTTGTGACCGGGAAGTGGTTGATGCCATGCTTCCAGGAAAATCTTCTAAGCTTCAGGTTATAAGGAACCGTACCCCAAACCGACACAGGTGGTTGGGATGAGTATTCTAAGGCGCTTGAGAGAACTCGGGTGAAGGAACTAGGCAAAATTGTACCGTAACTTCGGGAGAAGGTACGCCGCTGACGGTGATGGGATTTACTCCCTAAGCTATCGGCGGTCGCAGTGAAAAGGCCCCTGCAACTGTTTATTAAAAACACAGCACTCTGCAAACGCGTAAGCGGACGTATAGGGTGTGACGCCTGCCCGGTGCCGGAAGGTTAATTGATGGGGTTAGCTTCGGCGAAGCTCTTGATCGAAGCCCCGGTAAACGGCGGCCGTAACTATAACGGTCCTAAGGTAGCGAAATTCCTTGTCGGGTAAGTTCCGACCTGCACGAATGGCGTAATGATGGGGGCGCTGTCTCCACCCGAGACTCAGTGAAATCGAAATCGCAGTGAAGATGCTGTGTACCCGCGGCTAGACGGAAAGACCCCGTGAACCTTTACTACAGCTTCACAGTGGACTTTGAGCCTGCTTGTGTAGGATAGCTGGGAGACTTTGAAGCAGTGACGCCAGTCATTGTGGAGTCGTCCTTGAAATACCAGCCTGGCATGTTTGAGGTTCTAACCCAGGCCCGTTATCCGGGTCGGGGACATTGTGTGGTGGGTAGTTTGACTGGGGCGGTCTCCTCCCAAAGAGTAACGGAGGAGCACAAAGGTACCCTCAGCACGGTCGGACATCGTGCAACGAGCGTAAAGGTAGAAGGGTGCTTGACTGCGAGACCTACAAGTCGAGCAGGTGCGAAAGCAGGTCTTAGTGATCCGGTGGTTCTGTATGGAAGGGCCATCGCTCAACGGATAAAAGGTACTCCGGGGATAACAGGCTGATACCGCCCAAGAGTTCATATCGACGGCGGTGTTTGGCACCTCGATGTCGGCTCATCTCATCCTGGGGCTGAAGCCGGTCCCAAGGGTATGGCTGTTCGCCATTTAAAGAGGTACGCGAGCTGGGTTTAGAACGTCGTGAGACAGTTCGGTCCCTATCTGCCGTGGGCGTTGGAGATTTGAGAGGAGCTGCTCCTAGTACGAGAGGACCGGAGTGGACGAACCTCTGGTGTTCCGGTTGTCACGCCAGTGGCATTGCCGGGTAGCTAAGTTCGGACGGGATAACCGCTGAAAGCATCTAAGCGGGAAGCCTCCCTCAAGATGAGATCTCCCTGGGAACTTGATTCCCCTGAAGGGCCGTTGAAGACCACAACGTTGATAGGCGGGGTGTGGAAGCGTTGTAAGGCGTGAAGCTAACCCGTACTAATTGCCCGTGAGGCTTGACTATATAACACCAAAGCAGTCCCTTGGCTCCAGGCCACAGGACAGCGTAAAGACAGTGTGTCAGAAGTCAGCTTGCTACAGTGAATAGCAAATTTCTCGTTCCCAATTTGGCTTTGCCGGTCAGTCGAGTCGTCGACCGGTAAGGCAACTTATTTGGTCCTCCTGAGAGCGTTCAGGAAAACCAAACCAGTTTGCCTGACGACAATAGAGTGTTGGAACCACCTGATCCCTTGCCGAACTCAGAAGTGAAACGACATATCGCCGATGGTAGTGTGGGGCTTCCCCATGTGAGAGTAGGTCATCGTCAGGCTCTTAAATAGAAAAAGGCCCCCTAACGTGTTTTTGTTAGGGGGCCTTTTTGTATTTAGGATACGGTGAACTCCTCTCCCTACCTCGCGACGAAGTCGCCATGTGACAAGCGATGCACCGCAGGTGCCAGGGTGAGGCGCCGCAGGCGTCCCGCAGGGATGACGAGCTTGCCTCGTCACACAAGTAGGTCATCATCCCGCCAGACGCCAGACGCCAGACGCCAGACGCCAGACGCCAGACGCCAGACGCCAGACGCCAGACGCCAGACGCCAGACGCAACACCAACACCAACACCAACACCGCCCCCGCCATACAAGCCTGCCTGCAGGCGATCTTCACCCAAGCCATCGCGTGCAGGCACGCTCCCACACTGCCGTGGGGATCCATCCGGCACCTGGCGCTACAACACGTGCTCAATGTCGAGCAGGCGCAGACCCAATCCAGCGCCTGCAGCCCGGCTCCTTCGGAGAAGGACGTGGCTACCAGCCGCTTCAGGGCCGGCTACCTGAGGCCTGCATATCGGCAGCAGGAAGCTCGCGCCGTGTAGCGATCTCCTGCCCATTCAAGGCTCCGCGCCTGCCAGCTCGGCATTCGATGGCCTGGGAATTCAGATCATCTCTGCCCCGGGAATGCAGGGCCCCCGACTCTCCCGTTTGCACTGTCAGTTTTCGAGGCTGCGCATTTCCATTTCTTTCTGTCTCGTACTATGAATTTTATTCATATCCGGGAATGACAAATAATAAACGCTTCTCCCCTTTATCAAGGCGTAGGCGCCCTCTATCCTCTTCTCATCTACCTTCATTGATAATTCCGTACGGCGCGAATTTTCCGCGCCGAGGTCTGCATTGCGGTTCTGGAAAGTGGTAAGGTTGGGCGTGATTTTCAGCTGTGTGCCGGGAATGCTCCGGCAGGGCTATCGGGAGCGCAACAGATCAGGATTTGGCAAGGCGCACTGACTGCGGCCTTGACGTTTTGCAGGGTTGGCCTGCACCGGCTTCCCAGATGGGGATGCTGTCTCGATTGTTTGGATTTGGGAAAAGGTTCTGGATTATGACAACAGATAACAATGCCAATGCACTGACCCCCTTGCAGGCACTTCAGCAGCGAGTTGAGCAGCAGGGTGATGCTGTTGCATTTGTGCAGCCGCTGGGCGGTGGCCAGGTTCGTGAATACACCTGGAAGGACATTGACCTGGAAGCCCGAAAGATGGCTGCCTACCTGCAGTCGCAGGGTATGCAGAAAGGCGACCACATTGCTCTCGTGTCCAAGAACTGCGCAGAGTGGATCATGGCTGACCTGGCAATCTGGATTGCGGGTGGTGTCAGTGTACCTCTCTACCCGACGCTGGTAGCCGACACTGTACGCCTGATCATGGAGCACAGTGAATCCAAGATGCTGTTTGTAGGCAAGTTGGATGACTGGGGCATGATGAAGGACGGTGTGCCGGACGGCGTCAAGCAGATCGCCTTTTCTCTGGCGCCGGAAGACGCGAAAAATGACTTCCCGGTGTGGTCTGACATTGTTGCCAAGACTGCGCCCATTGAAGAAGTCTTCTCCCCGGAGCCTGCCGATCTGGCCACCATCGTATACACTTCCGGCACCACTGGCATGCCGAAAGGGGTGATGCACGACTTCCAGGGTCTGTCCTCCATTGGCAGCAAGATGATCAAGGTCTACGACCTGCAGCCCAATGAGCGGATGATCTCCTACCTGCCACTGTCTCACGTCGCCGAGCGTCTGGCGGTTGAAATTGCCCAGCTCTATGTGGGTAACAAGGTGTTTTTTGCTGAATCCCTGGATACTTTCGGTGACGATATCAAGCGTGCCCAGCCCACCGTATTTTTTGCGGTGCCCCGAATCTGGTCCAAGTTCTACCAGAAAGCCTCTGAAGCGGTACCGCCGAAGAAGCTCAATACCCTGCTGAAGATCCCGTTCCTGAACAAGGTGATCAAGAAAAAGGTGCTGGGTGCCATGGGGCTGGATGAGTGCCGGATCGCGCTGTCTGGTGCGGCTGCGCTGTCACCTGAGATCATCACCTGGTTCAAGAAGCTGGGTCTGGAAATCCTGGAAGTGTACGGCATGACGGAAAACCTGGCCTGGTCCCACACCACAGAAGTGGGTGATCAGATGATCGGTTGGGTGGGTACGCCCAATGACGGCGTTGAGTGCCGTATCGCTGAGAATGGCGAAATCATGGTTCGCAGCCTCGGTAATATGAAGGGCTACTACAAAATGCCTGAAAAGACTGCCGAAGACCTGACCGATGATGGCTGGCTGCACACCGGTGACAAGGGCGAGATCGACAGCAAGGGCCGCCTGAAGATTACCGGCCGCGTGAAGGAAATCTTCAAGACTGAGAAAGGCAAATATGTGGCGCCGGTTCCCATTGAGAACCGCATTGCTACTCTGCCGGGTCTGGAACTGGCCTGTGTTATTGGTGAAGGGATGGGGCAGCCGATCGCACTGTTGAACCTTACCCCTGAAGAGCAGGATCGCCTGTCATCTGGTTCCGAGAAAGAGCACTTTACCCAAGAGCTGGAAAAGCATCTCAAGCATGTTAATGACCAGATCGACCCCCATGAGCGTATGACCACCTTTGTGGTGTGCAAGGACGCCTGGACGGTTGAGAACAGCATGATCACCCCGACCCTGAAACTGAAGCGCAATGTGATCGAAGAGCATTACGCTGAAGGCATCAAGCAGTGGTCGAAGACCAAAGGGGTGGTTTGGGAAGCTTGAGTACGCTCAAGGAGGCGGATCAGCAATTGATCCGCCTGCTGGCCGATGGCCAGTTTCGATCAGGATCCCAGCTCGGAGAGCTGTTGGGGATTTCGCGCGCCGCAGTCTGGAAAAGGGCGCAGCGACTCAGCGACTTCGGGCTGGCCCTCGAATCCGTAAAAGGCAAGGGCTACAGGCTGGCGCAGCCTGTGGAATTGCTCGACCCTGAGTTTCTTCAGCATTATCTGTCCCGGACGGTTTGCCCCGTCGATCTACACTACTCTCTGATTACCGACTCCACCAATGCGGATGCCCTTGCAGTCGGCGGGCTGGCAGCAAGGCCTGCGGTCTTCCTGGCTGAGTGCCAGATGGCGGGACGCGGACGCCGTGGTCGCCAGTGGCAGTCGCCGTTTGCGGCCAATCACTACCTATCCATTCGCTATCCTATTCAGGGTGGTTTTGCCGCGCTGGGGGGGCTGAGTCTGGCAGTGGGTGTTGCTGTGGCTGATGCCCTCACCGCTTTGTGCCCTGAGTTAGCGGTGGGGCTCAAGTGGCCCAATGATCTGCTGGTCAATGGCGCCAAACTGGGAGGGGTGCTGATTGAGTTGGCAGGAGAAATGGAAGGACGAGTGGATGTGGTTGTTGGAGTTGGCCTCAACGGCAGGATGACCGCCGCCCAGGCACAAGGTATTGATCAGCGTTGGACGGATCTTGCCAGCGAAATCGGGGATTTGCCTGCCCGCACCGAGGTGGTGGCCAAAGTACTGGAGCACCTCCTTGTGATGCTGGCAGATTTCTCCTCTCAGGGCTTTGCGCCGTTGGTGTCTCGCTATGAACGTTACGATCAGGTGGCAGGAAAAACCGTAAAGGTCCAGTCTGCGGATCAGGTGTTGGAAGGTGTGGCGCTGGGCGTCTCGCCGGATGGGGCCCTGCAGCTGGAGACCGCTGACGGAATGAAAGCGCTATATGGCGGTGAAGTGAGTCTGAGAATTCAATGAAACTGTTTGTGGATGTGGGGAATACTGCGCTCAAGTGGCGAGTTCGCGATGGGGATGCCGTCCGTCAGGGTGGCTGTCGCCATGAGCGGCACTGGGTGGAAGTGGTAAACGCTATTGAGGGGGTGGAGCGGGGTTGCGAGGCGGTCTGGGTCGCGTCCGTTGCCGGTGTTGAGTCGGATGCGGCGATTGCTGCTGCACTTGAACAGAAGACCGGCGTGAAGCCGCAGTTCTATTATTCCTGTGAATCGGACTTTGGGATAACCAGCTGCTATCCCGAGCCGCGCCGGCTGGGCGTGGATCGTTGGGTAGCGATGTTGGAGTGTTTCCAGAAATACGGCGCAGGTATCATTGTTGATTGCGGCAGTGCGCTGACCATTGATGCGGTGGATCGAGAAGGGCGCTTTCTGGGGGGCTATATTGTGCCCGGCCTGGGGATGTTGCGAGGTGCCTTGCTACGTGACACGGCGGATGTGCACGTGGAGGCGGGGGCGGCGCGGCTTGAGCTTGGCAAGAGCACTGGCGAATGCGTACATAATGGATTGTTGCGCATGTCTGTGGCCTTCGTCACGGAGGTGGTGCTTGAACTCCGCCAAGTGCTTGATGATACTTGCAAAGTATTGATAACTGGCGGTGATGCGCCGGCGCTGATCGATGCCTTTGAGTTCGATTATGCGCATGTTCCTGATCTGGTGCTGGATGGTCTTGAACGCATTGCGGCTGAAAAAGAATAAGCTGGGGGAGCGCACCCGTGCGGTGGATTTTTTATAGTCTGTTTGTCATCAACCTGGTCTACCTGGGGCTCCAATTCACCAAGAGTGTGACCGAGCCCGCCCGGGTAACCGGTCTTCAGCTTCCCCCTGTGGACAGCGGAGCGCCCCTGATGCTGTTGTCCGAGCAGCCCCAGCCGCGCCGTTCTACCCGGCAGCAGGTGGCCTCGGGGTCGCTGTGTCCCGTTATCGGTCCCTGGGAAAGCGAAGACGCAGCCCGGGCCGGTGCGGTTCAGCTGAAGGCGGCCGGGATTGGGGCAAGCGTCAAGTCATTGGCGGTGGAGAAGGACCGGTTGAGCTGGGTCTATCTGCCTCCTTATGGTGACCGGGAAAAGGCATTGCTGGTGCTGCAGGAGCTTCAGGACCGTGGAGTAGACAGCTTTATCGTCAAGGAGGGCGAGGATGCTAATGCCATTTCGCTGGGGTATTTTTCCAGTGCGGAGTCTGCCGAGGGGCTGCGTGTGAAGATGCGAAATGCCGGCTATCCAGCTTTTGTGCGGGAAACCTCAAGGACTGTCACGGAATACTGGGCATACCTGGTCGATAATTCAGCGGTCGAGCGCCAGGAAGTAAAAGTTTTTCTTGAGGCTAATCAGTCGCTTAAGCTTGATCGCGTGTCCTGTGAGTGATGCTTTGCGCAATTATTAGGCGTTTGGCGCTTAATTGGATTGCACCCCTCATATCCTTTCTATAGAATTCGCAACCCTTGTGAGCTGGCGTAGCTCAGTTGGTAGAGCAGCTGATTTGTAATCAGCCGGTCGGGGGTTCGACTCCTCTCGCCAGCTCCAGCTTAAAAACGTCGCTAACTGCTTGAAAACTAGTTGACAAGTGGTTGACGCGTAAAGAGAATGTAGGCCCTTTTCTGGAGGGGTTCCCGAGTGGCCAAAGGGATCAGACTGTAAATCTGACGCGAAAGCTTCGGAGGTTCGAATCCTCCCCCCTCCACCAGATAAAACGTAGATCGCTAGCGATCTGCAAGCCGGAAGGCTGGCAAGGCATCGGAAGGTTTGCGGGCATAGTTCAATGGTAGAACCTCAGCCTTCCAAGCTGATGATGCGGGTTCGATTCCCGCTGCCCGCTCCAATTCCGGCAAGGTTTGGTCATCGCAGGATGGCGTGAAGGTTATGCTCTTGTAGCTCAGTAGGTAGAGCACACCCTTGGTAAGGGTGAGGTCACCGGTTCAAATCCGGTCAAGAGCTCCAATTCCCGGGCCCAGGTTCATCCTGGGCCCGGCTTCATGTGTCTTGATGGTGCCAAGGCGGTCTGTGTTTGTCGAATGCAGTCCTTAATGTGTCTTTTCGGTTGTATGTACGCCATATGGCGAGAAAGCGCAGCCAAGTTGAGAGGTGAAGAGTCGTGGCAAAGGAAAAGTTTGAACGTAATAAACCGCACGTAAACGTAGGCACCATTGGCCACGTTGACCATGGTAAAACCACTCTGACCGCTGCGCTGACTCGCGTATGTGCGGAAGTATGGGGCGGCGCTGCCGTTGCCTTCGACGGTATCGACAATGCTCCGGAAGAGCGTGAGCGTGGTATCACCATCGCTACCTCTCACGTAGAGTACGATTCCCCGACTCGTCACTACGCCCACGTAGACTGCCCCGGGCACGCTGATTATGTGAAAAACATGATCACCGGTGCTGCCCAGATGGACGGCGCGATCCTGGTATGTTCCGCTGCTGATGGCCCGATGCCGCAGACCCGCGAGCACATCCTGCTGTCCCGTCAGGTTGGCGTACCTTACATCGTTGTGTTCCTGAACAAAGCGGACATGGTAGACGATGAAGAGCTGCTCGAGCTGGTAGAGATGGAAATCCGCGAGCTGCTGAACGACTACGACTTCCCGGGCGACGACACCCCGATCATCAAGGGTTCTGCCCTGAAAGCGCTGGAAGGCGACACCAGCGACATCGGCATGCCTGCCGTGCAGAAGCTGGTTGAGTGCCTGGACGAGTACATCCCGGAGCCGGAGCGTGCCGTAGACCAGCCGTTCCTGATGCCGATCGAAGACGTATTCTCCATCTCTGGTCGCGGTACTGTAGTAACCGGCCGTGTAGAGCGTGGCATCATCAAGGTGGGTGAGGAAATCGAGATCGTGGGTATCCACGACACCACCAAGACCACTTGTACCGGTGTTGAGATGTTCCGCAAGCTGCTGGACGAAGGCCGTGCGGGTGAGAACGTTGGTGTACTGCTGCGTGGTACCAAGCGTGACGAAGTAGAGCGTGGTCAGGTCCTGGCGAAGCCCGGTTCCATCACTCCGCACACCAAGTTCGTTGCCGAGGTATACGTACTGAGCAAGGACGAAGGTGGCCGTCACACCCCGTTCTTCAACGGTTACCGTCCGCAGTTCTACTTCCGTACCACCGACGTCACCGGTGCTTGCACCCTGCCGGAAGGTACTGAAATGGTAATGCCGGGCGACAACGTTCAGATGGACGTTGAGCTGATCGCTCCGATCGCCATGGAAGACGGCCTGCGCTTCGCTATCCGCGAAGGTGGCCGTACCGTTGGCGCTGGCGTGGTAGCCAAGATCACCGAGTAATTCGTTACCCGGTGTAGAGGGTGGCAGGCATGCCTGCCACCCTGTTTTGTTTAAGGTTTCAAGAGTTACAGGCCAGTAGTTCAATTGGTAGAGCACCGGTCTCCAAAACCGGCTGTTGGGGGTTCGAGTCCCTCCTGGCCTGCCAATTTTCCCGAGACTGAATCTTGGGTGGTAGGGTGCATCGTCCGATGAGCGAGAAAACTGAAGCACATTCCGGCTCTGCCGCCTTGGAGGCAGTGAAGTGGTTGATGGTGGTTGCCCTTGTGGCTGCCGCAGTAGTCGGTAATAGCTATTTCTCCGATCAGCCTACCCTTTATCGGGTTGTTGGCGTCGTAGTGACGGCGCTGGTGGCCGTATTTGTCGCTCTGCAGACTGAGCAGGGAAAATCATTCAATCAGTTGCGCAAGGATTCCATGGTGGAGCTGCGCAAGATTGTCTGGCCGACCCGTCAGGAAACCCTGCAGACCACCTTGATTGTTCTGGTGTTTGTGGTGCTGGTGGCCTTGCTGCTGTTTGTGCTCGACTGGATTCTGGGTGGCCTGATGTCTTGGGTGATTGGTTAAGGGGTTTACATGGCTAAGCGCTGGTATGTGGTACATGCCTATTCAGGTTTCGAGAAGCACGTAAAACGCGCCCTTGAAGAGCGCGTTAAATTGCGTTCCATGGAAGAGCTTTTTGGTGACATCCTGGTTCCCACTGAAGAAGTGGTTGAGATCAAGGGTGGCCAGAAGCGCAAGTCCGAGCGCAAATTCTTCCCCGGCTATGTGCTGGTGGAAATGGAGATGTGCGATGACTCCTGGCACCTGGTCAAAGAGACCCCGAAGGTGATGGGCTTTATTGGTGAAGATCCGAAGAATCCGGGTCGTGTTTCACCGATTACCAAGAAAGAGGCGGATGCCATCCTGCAGCGCATGGATGACGCCGTTGAGAAGCCGAAGCCGAAGACGCTGTTCGAAGCTGGCGAAGTGGTCCGTGTCAACGACGGTCCGTTTGCAGATTTCAACGGTGTGATCGAAGAAGTGAATTACGAAAAGAGCCGTCTGCAGGTGGCTGTAATGATCTTCGGTCGTTCCACACCGGTAGAGCTGGAGTTTGGCCAGGTCGAAAAGACCTGATACCCAAAACCAGCAAGAGAATTTGGGAGCCCTGGTCGCCATTGGTGGCCGGGGCGTTTTGACAACCTGAGGGGAGCCCGCTTTAAGCGAGGCGCTTGCACCCAAGGAGTCTGAAAATGGCGAAGAAAGTACAGGCCTACATCAAGCTGCAGGTAGCAGCTGGTCAGGCTAACCCGTCACCGCCGGTTGGTCCTGCACTGGGTCAGCACGGTGTGAACATCATGGAGTTCTGTAAGGCGTTCAACGCCCAGACTCAGCAGCTGGATGCCGGTGCGCCGGTTCCTGTTGTGATCACCGTCTACAACGATCGCTCCTTCACCTTCACCATGAAGACGCCGCCGGCTTCTTACCTGCTGAAGAAGGCTGCCAAGATCAAGAGCGGTTCCGGTGAGCCGAACACCAAGAAAGTGGGCAAGGTAACCCGTGCTCAGCTGGAAGAGATCGCCAAGGCGAAAGAGCCGGATCTGACTGCTGCTGACTTGGACGCCGCTGTGCGCACTATCGCGGGCTCTGCTCGTTCCATGGGCCTGGATGTGGAGGGTTAACCAATGGCTAAACTGTCCAAGCGTCTGCGTGCCATTCGCGAAAAAGTAGAAGCCGGCAAACTGTATCAGGTAGATGAGGCTGTTGCTCTGCTGACCGAACTGTCCGGTGTGAAGTTCAAAGAGTCTGTAGATGTAGCTGTCAACCTGGGTGTTGATCCGCGTAAATCCGACCAGAACGTGCGTGGTGCTTCCGTACTGCCTCACGGTACTGGCAAGACCGTTCGTGTTGCTGTTTTTGCTCAAGGCGCCAAAGCCGAAGAAGCCAAAGAAGCCGGCGCGGACGTGGTTGGCTTTGACGACTTGGCCGAGCAGGTTCAGGGCGGCGAAATCAACTTTGACGTCGTTATTGCTTCCCCGGACGCCATGCGCGTTGTGGGTAAGCTCGGCACCATTCTGGGTCCCCGTGGCCTGATGCCGAACCCGAAGGTTGGCACCGTGACTCCTGATGTTGCCCAGGCGGTTAAAAACGCCAAGGGTGGCCAGGTGCGTTACCGTACCGACAAAGGCGGCATCATCCACTGCACCGTGGGTCAGGTAGGTTTCGACAACACCGCCATCAAGGAAAACGTGGAAGCGCTGCTGGCTGATCTGAAGAAAGCCAAGCCGTCTTCCGCCAAGGGCACTTACTTCAAGAAAGTAACCCTGTCCACCACCATGGGTCCGGGTCTGTCCATCGATCCTTCTTCCCTGGCGATGTAAGAAATTCGGTGCCCGCCTTCGGGCGGGGCCAAAAGGGCTTTGATTCCGGCTGCAGGCTGATAACCGTGTTGTCAGCTGTGTGCCGGGGCGTCAAAGACCGCAGGTTTCCGGCTGTGATTGGAGTCTGCCTTCATGAGGCAAGTAACACACCGGGATTAAGGGGTAACCGCCTGCGCAGGCGCGGTAGTTGTATCCTGATTTGATCAGGTTGTGGCTCCGCGATAATGGCCGGGAAACCGGCTCTGGCGACCGCCTCAAAATCAGATTGCAGTCGATTTTGACGGTTAATGTTTGTGAATCCAGGAGGTAAGCATGCCTTTGAATCTGGAGGACAAACGGGCGATTGTTGCTTCGGTCAATGCTGTTGCTAACGAAGCGCTGTCTGCTGTGGTTGCTGACTATCGTGGTCTCACTGTTTCTCAGATGACTGAGTTGCGGAGTAAGGCCCGTGAAACTGGCGTGTACCTGAAAGTAGTACGGAACACGCTGGCGAAGTTCGCCGTGAAAGACACCGAGTTCGAGTGTCTGAACGACGCACTGGTTGGCCCCACTGTTTTGGCTTTTTCCCAGGATGATCCGGGCGCTGCTGCTCGACTCATCAAGGACTTTGCCAAAGACAATGACGCGCTGGAAGTAAAAGCTCTGGCTGTGGGTGGTGTAACTTATGGCGCTCAGGATATCGATATCCTGGCCAAGTTGCCGACCCGCGACGAAGCGATTTCTCAGCTCATGTCCGTTATGCAGGCCCCGGTGGCCAAGTTTGTTCGTACCCTCAACGAGGTTCCTGGCAAATTTGTTCGCACCGTTGCTGCAGTCAAGGACCAGAAACAGAGTGCTGCCTGATATTCAGGCTGCGTAAAACACTACCCTATCCAATCAGGTCACCCATGATGGGGTGATTCAGGAGATTGAAAATGGCCGTTTCCAAAGAAGATATCCTCGGCGCTATCGCCGATATGAGCGTTATGGACCTCGTTGAACTGATCGAGGCCATGGAAGAGAAGTTCGGCGTAACTGCCGCTGCTGCTGTTGCTGCTGCTCCCGCAGCCGCTGGTGGTGGTGAAGCTGCTGCCGAAGAGAAGACCGAGTTTGACGTAGTTCTGACCGGCTTCGGCGATAAGAAAGTTGGCGTGATCAAGGCTGTACGTGAAGTAACTGGCCTGGGTCTGAAAGAAGCCAAAGAGCTGGTTGAAGGCGCTCCCGCTCCTGTTAAGGAAGGCGCAGCCAAAGACGAAGCCGAAGAGATCAAGAAAAAGATCGAAGAGGCTGGCGGTACCGCCGAGCTCAAGTAAGCGCATTGGCGCTATGTCTTTGCGCGCCAGCGCGCAAAGACGCCGGCTGGCAGCTATTTGGCTGCCAGCCTTTTGTCGTTTCTGTATGAGGGGTTTCATGCAGAAATATCACCAGGTGGTGATAGATCAACAGCTGAGGAACGCAGATGGCATACTCATTTACTGAGAAAAAGCGGATCCGCAAAGATTTCGGCAAGTTGCCGAAGGTGATGGATGTTCCCTACCTTCTGGCAATCCAGCTCGATTCCTACCGCAAATTCCTGCAGCAGGACAAAAGTGCAGAAGAGCGTCTGGATAACGGTCTGGAAGCGGCTTTCCGGTCAGTATTCCCGATTGCCAGTTATTCAGGTAACGCAGCACTGGAGTATGCCGGCTACGAGTTCGGCAAACCCGTGTTTGATGTGAAAGAGTGCATCATCCGCGGTACTACCTATGCCGCGCCGCTGCGCGTGCGCATTCGTCTCGTTATTTATGACCGTGAGTCATCCGGGGCGATCAAGGATATTCGTGAACAACAGGTCTACATGGGTGAGATTCCCCTGATGACCGAAAACGGTACCTTCGTTATCAACGGTACCGAGCGTGTAATCGTGTCCCAGCTGCACCGTTCTCCGGGTGTATTCTTCGACCACGACAAGGGCAAGACTCACTCCTCCGGCAAACTGCTGTATTCCGCCCGGGTGATTCCTTACCGTGGTTCCTGGCTGGACTTCGAATTCGATCCGAAAGACCTGGTCTACGTCCGGATCGACCGTCGCCGCAAGCTGCCGGCGACCATTCTGCTGCGCGCATTGGGTTACACCTCCGACGAAGTGTTGGAGATGTTCTTCGACACCAATGAGATCGTGGCAGAGGACGGCCTGTACCGCATGAAGCTGGTACCGGAGCGTCTGCGTGGTGAAACCGCCACCTTTGATATCCTCGCCGACGGCGAAGTGGTGGTTGAACGTGGCCGCCGTATTACTGCGCGTCATATTCGCCAGCTGGAAAAAGCCGGTCTTGAGTACCTGGAAATTCCTGCCGAATACCTGCAGGGCAAGTACCTGGCCAAGTCCATTATCGATCAGGATACCGGTGAGATCCTGGTTGAATGTAATACCGAACTGACAGCCGAAACCCTGGAAAAGCTGGAAGCAGCCGGTATTAACGAGTTCGAAACCCTGTACACCAACGACCTGGATAACGGCCCGTTCATGGCCGATACCCTGCGTGCAGATCCGACCCGTACGCCGCTGGAAGCCTTGGTCGAGATCTACCGCATGATGCGCCCGGGTGAGCCGCCCACCAAGGAAGCGGCTGAGAACCTGTTCAAGAACCTGTTCTTCACCGACGAGCGTTACGACCTGTCCGGTGTGGGCCGCATGAAGTTCAACCGTCGTCTCGGCCGTGAAGACGAAACCGGTCCGGGCATCCTGTTTGATGGCCGTTACTTCAGTGCCCGTACTGATGAAGAGGGCAAGCAGTACTTCGAGCAGATGGGTGAAGAGTCCTCTGACATCATCGACGTACTGAAGACACTGGTCGACATCCGCAACGGTAACGGTGTGGTCGATGATATCGATCACCTGGGTAACCGTCGTGTGCGTTCCGTGGGTGAAATGGCCGAGAACCAGTTCCGTGTGGGTCTGGTACGTGTCGAGCGTGCGGTCAAGGAGCGTCTGAGCCTGGCCGAGTCCGAAGGCCTGATGCCGCAGGATCTGATCAATTCCAAGCCGGTGGCTGCTGCCGTGAAAGAGTTCTTTGGCTCTTCCCAGCTGTCCCAGTTCATGGATCAGAACAACCCGCTGTCCGAGATCACGCACAAGCGTCGTGTTTCCGCGTTGGGCCCAGGTGGTCTGACCCGTGAGCGTGCCGGCTTTGAGGTTCGCGACGTTCACCCGACTCACTACGGTCGTGTGTGTCCGATCGAGACCCCTGAGGGGCCGAACATCGGTCTGATCAACTCCCTGGCCACCTATGCCCGCGCCAACGAGTACGGCTTCCTCGAGTCTCCGTACCTGAAAGTGATCGACGGCAAGGTCAGCGAAGAAATCGAATACCTGTCAGCCATCGAAGAAGCCGAGTGCGTGATCGCACAGGTGGACGCGAAGATGACCGACGACGGCGGTTTCGAGGAAGACTTCGTAACGGTACGCCATCGCTACGAATTTACCGTGATGGAGCGCGACACCATTACCCATATGGATGTCTCTCCCCGTCAGGTGGTGTCCGTAGCCGCGTCCCTGATCCCGTTCCTCGAGCACGATGATGCAAACCGTGCTCTGATGGGTTCCAACATGCAGCGTCAGGCTGTACCGACCTTGCGTGCTGACAAGCCGCTGGTAGGTACCGGCTTCGAGCGTCACGTAGCCCGTGACTCCGGCGTGTGTGTGGTGGCCACCCGTGGCGGTATCGTCGACAAGGTAGATGCTTCCCGCATCATCGTGAAAGTGAACGATGACGAAGTGGCAGAGGGTGAAGCAGGTGTAGACATCTACAACCTGACCAAATACACCCGTTCCAACCAGAACACCTGCATCAACCAGCGTCCGCTGGTGAAAGTGGGTGACCGGGTTGCCGCCCGCGATATCATGGCCGACGGTCCGTCCGTGGACATGGGTGAACTGGCCCTGGGTCAGAACATGCGCGTGGCGTTCATGCCCTGGAATGGTTACAACTTTGAGGATTCCATCCTCATCTCCGAGAAAGTAGTGAAGGAAGACCGTTTCACTTCCATCCACATTCAGGAGCTCACCGCGATCGCCCGTGACACCAAGCTGGGTCCGGAAGAGATCACTGCGGATATCCCCAATGTGGGCGAGGCGGCACTGTCCAAACTGGACGAGTCCGGCATCGTTTACATCGGTGCGGAAGTGGAAGCTGGCGACATTCTGGTAGGCAAGGTAACGCCGAAGGGCGAAACCCAGCTGACCCCGGAAGAGAAGCTGCTGCGTGCCATCTTCGGTGAGAAAGCCTCTGACGTGAAAGACACCTCCCTGCGTGTGTCTTCCGGCGTTAAGGGTACGGTCATCGACGTACAGGTCTTCACCCGCGATGGCGTGGAAAAAGACGAGCGTGCCAAGCAGATCGAGCAGTCTGCCCTGGAGCAGTTCCGCAAGGATCTGAAGGACGAGTACCGCATCCTCGAGCTGGACATCCTGGAGCGTCTGCGCACTGTGATGGTCGGCAAGAAGGTCAACGGTGGCGCCGGCTTCAAGCGTGGTACCGAGCTGACCGGCGAAATGCTGGATGGCCTGGACGCCGAGAAGTGGTTCGAGCTGCGCCCGGCTGACGAAGATGTGGCCGAGCAACTCGAGCGCGCCCAGCAGTACCTGGAGCAGCACAAGAAAGAGCAGGATGAGCGTTACAAGGACAAGCAGGCCAAGATCTCCGGTGGTGATGATCTGGCTCACGGTGTCCTCAAGGTGGTCAAGGTTTACCTGGCTATCAAGCGTCGCATCCAGCCCGGTGACAAGATGGCCGGTCGTCACGGTAACAAAGGTGTGATCTCCGTGATCATGCCGGAAGAAGATATGCCGTACGACGAGAACGGTGTGCCGGTGGACGTGGTATTGAACCCGCTGGGTGTTCCGTCCCGTATGAACGTGGGGCAGATTCTCGAAACCCACCTGGGGTGGGCTGCCAAGGGTCTTGGTGAGCGGATCGGCGAAATGCTGGCCGAGCAGAAGAAGATTGCGGATATCCGCACCTTCCTCGACAAGATCTACAACAAGGCCGGTGCTGGTGGTTCTCCGGAAGATCTGGACAGCTTCAGCGATGACGAAATCGTGGAACTGGCCAAGAATCTGGTGGGCGGCGTGCCCATGGCTACCGCGGTATTCGACGGTGCCAAGGAGTTCGAGATCAAGGAACTGCTGGAGCTGGCAGGCCATGACCGTTCCGGTCAGGTGCAGCTGTGGGATGGCCGTACCGGCGAAGCCTTCGATCGCAAGGTGACCGTGGGTTACATGTACATGCTGAAGTTGAACCACCTGGTGGACGACAAGATGCATGCCCGTTCCACTGGCTCCTACAGCCTGGTTACCCAGCAGCCGCTGGGTGGTAAGGCACAGTTCGGTGGTCAGCGCTTCGGTGAGATGGAAGTGTGGGCGCTGGAAGCGTATGGCGCTGCCTACACCTTGCAGGAAATGCTCACCGTGAAGTCCGATGATGTAAACGGCCGTACCCGCGTTTACAAGAACATCGTCGACGGTGATCACCGCATGGATCCGGGCATGCCGGAATCCTTCAACGTATTGCTGAAGGAAATCCGCTCTCTCGGTATCAACATCGAGCTGGAAAACGACTAAGGCAGTGGGCTCCGCACAGGTTGTGCGGAGCCACTGTGTACCCGGGTTTGGGAAAGAATTAGAGCGTAAGCTCACTACGGAGGACTGGCCTTGAAAGACTTGCTGAATCTGCTCAAAAGTCAGGGACAAGTCACGGAGTTTGACAAGATCCGCATCGCGCTCGCGCCGCCGGATCTGATCCGCTCCTGGTCTTTTGGCGAAGTAAAAAAGCCGGAGACCATTAACTACCGCACGTTCAAGCCAGAGCGTGATGGTCTGTTTTGTGCTCGTATCTTTGGTCCGATAAAAGACTACGAATGCCTGTGCGGTAAGTACAAGCGCTTGAAGCATCGTGGTGTTATCTGTGAGAAGTGTGGCGTCGAAGTCACCCTCTCCAAGGTACGCCGTGAGCGTATGGGCCACATCGAACTGGCGAGCCCCACTGCGCACATCTGGTTCCTGAAGTCACTGCCGTCCCGTATCGGCCTGATGCTGGATATGACCCTGCGTGATATCGAGCGTGTGCTGTACTTCGAATCCTTCGTCGTGACCGAGCCGGGCATGACCACTCTGGATCGTGGCCAGCTGCTGACTGACGAAGAATACTTCGATGCCCTGGAAGAGTTCGGTGACGAATTCGAAGCCAAGATGGGTGCCGAAGCCGTTCAGCAACTCCTCATGGAGCTGGATCTGGATGAAGAGATCAAGATCCTTCGCGAGGAAGTGGAATCCACCAACTCCGACACCAAGCTGAAGAAGCTGTCCAAGCGTCTCAAGCTGATGGAAGCGTTCCGTGATTCCGGCAACGCCCCGGAGTGGATGATTCTGACTGTTCTGCCGGTTCTGCCGCCGGATCTGCGTCCGCTGGTACCGCTGGACGGTGGCCGTTTCGCCACGTCCGATCTGAACGATCTGTACCGCCGTGTGATCAACCGGAACAACCGTCTCAAGCGTCTGCTGGACCTGAGCGCGCCGGACATCATCGTGCGTAACGAAAAGCGTATGCTGCAGGAATCTGTGGATGCGCTGCTGGATAACGGTCGTCGTGGCCGTGCCATCACCGGTTCCAACAAGCGTCCGCTGAAGTCCCTTGCCGACATGATCAAGGGTAAGCAGGGTCGTTTCCGTCAGAACCTGCTGGGTAAGCGTGTTGACTACTCCGGCCGTTCGGTCATTGTGGTAGGTCCGACCCTCAAGCTGCACGAGTGTGGTCTGCCCAAGAAAATGGCGCTGGAGCTGTTCAAGCCGTTCATCTTCGCCAAGCTGGAAGCCCGTGGTCTGGCGACCACCATCAAGGCGGCCAAGAAGATGGTCGAGCGTGAAACCGCTGAGGTGTGGGATATCCTCGCCGAAGTGATTCGCGAACACCCGGTCATGCTGAACCGTGCACCGACCCTTCACCGTCTCGGTATCCAGGCGTTTGAGCCAGTGCTGATTGAAGGTAAGGCTATCCAGCTTCACCCGCTGGTGTGTGCGGCCTTCAACGCTGACTTCGATGGTGACCAGATGGCGGTGCACGTACCGCTGACCCTGGAAGCCCAGCTCGAAGCCCGTGCGCTGATGATGTCCACCAACAACATCCTGTCGCCGGCAAACGGTGAGCCCATCATCGGTCCGACCCAGGACGTGGTACTGGGCCTGTACTACATCAGCCGTGAGCGTGTGAACGCCCAGGGTGAAGGTCAGGTCTTTGCCGACACCAAGGAAGTAATGCGTGCCCTGGCCAACAAGCAGGTGCACCTGCACGCCCGCGTTAAAGTGCGTGTCCACGAAGTGGTGAAAGATCAGGAAGGTAACGTGGAAGAACGTACCTTCATCGTCGATACCACACCGGGTCGCTGTAAGCTGTGGGATATCGTTCCGGCGGGTCTGGGCTTCGAAATGGTCAACCAGAACATGACCAAGAAGGCGATCAGCAAGCTGCTGAACACCTGCTACCGTATTCTGGGTACCAAAGAGACCTGTATCTTTGCTGACCAGCTGATGTATCTGGGCTTCCGCGAAGCCACCCTGTCCGGTTCCTCCATTGGTGTGGAAGACATGGTGATCCCGGATGCCAAGTACACCATGATCGACGCTGCTGAAGAGGAAGTGCGCGAGATCGAGGAGCAGTTCGCTTCCGGTCTGGTAACCCGCGGTGAGCGTTACAACAAGGTCGTGGATATCTGGGCGCGTACCAATGACCAGATCGCCAAGGCGATGATGGAGAACCTGAAAGTCGAAGTGGTGAAGAACCGCGAAGGCAAGGACGAAGAGCAGGGCTCCTTCAACTCCATCTTCATGATGGCCGATTCCGGGGCGCGGGGTTCTGCGGCCCAGATTCGTCAGCTGGCCGGCATGCGTGGTCTGATGGCCAAGCCGGATGGCTCCATCATCGAGACCCCTATTACCAGCAACTTCCGTGAAGGTCTGAACGTACTCCAGTACTTCATCTCCACTCACGGTGCTCGTAAAGGTCTGGCGGATACCGCTCTGAAGACTGCGAACTCCGGTTACCTGACCCGTCGTCTGGTTGACGTGGCGCAGGATCTGGTGGTCAACGAAGAAGATTGTGGCACCGAAGAAGGCCTGCTGATGACGCCGCTGATCGAAGGCGGTGACGTGGTAGAGCCGCTGCGCGAGCGTGTACTTGGTCGCGTGGTTGCCCGTGATGTGATGAACCCGCTGAACCAGGACGAAGTGCTGGCCGAAACCGGTACTCTGCTGGACGAAGTGTGGGTCGAAAAGCTGGAAGCCCAGGGTGTGGACGAAGTGCTGGTGCGCTCGCCGATTACCTGTGCCACCCGTTGGGGTGTGTGTTCCACCTGTTACGGCCGCGATCTGGCCCGTGGCCATCAGGTCAACGTGGGTGAGGCTGTCGGTGTTATTGCTGCCCAGTCCATTGGTGAGCCGGGTACCCAGCTGACCATGCGTACCTTCCACATTGGTGGTGCGGCGAGCCGGGCCTCTGCAGTATCCAGTATTCAGATCAAGCACGGCGGTAAGGTGCGCTTCCACAACGCCAAGCACGTACAGCACAAGGACGGTCTGGTGATCGTTTCCCGTTCCGCGGATCTGGCGGTAGCGGATGAGCTGGGCCGTGAGCGTGAGCGTTACAAGTTGCCCTACGGTGCTACCGTGACCGTGAACGAAGGTGACGTGATTGATGGCGGCCAGGTAGTGGCTACCTGGGATCCGCATACTCACCCGATCATCGCGGAAGTGGAAGGTAAGGTGCAGTTCGGTGATATGGAAGAAGGTATCTCCGTAAACCACCAGACCGATGAGCTGACCGGCCTGACCAACATTGAAGTGCTCGGTTCCCAGAACCGTCCTTCAGCAGGCAAGGACATGCGTCCTGTGATTCGTGTTGTGGACAGCAAGGGCAAGGCCGTTGTGATGCCCAACACTGACATGCCGGCCCAGTACTTCCTGCCGGGCGGCGCGCTGTGTGGCCTGAAAGATGGCGCCAACATCGGCGTGGGTGACGTGATTGCGCGGATTCCGCAGGAATCCTCCAAGACCCGTGACATCACCGGTGGTCTGCCCCGCGTGGCGGATCTGTTCGAAGCCCGTAACCCGAAAGAAGCCGCCATCCTGGCCGAGAAGACCGGTACCGTGTCCTTCGGCAAGGAAACCAAAGGCAAGGTTCGTCTGGTGATTACCCCGGACAACAGCGATGAGAACTACGAAGAGCTGATCCCCAAGTGGCGCCAGCTGAACGTGTTCGAAGGTGAGCGTGTTGAGAAAGGCGAAGTGGTCTCTGACGGCCCGCTGAACCCGCACGACATCCTGCGTCTGAAAGGCGAATCGGAACTGGCCCGTTACATTGTTAACGAAGTGCAGGAGGTTTACCGCCTGCAGGGTGTGAAGATCAATGACAAGCACATTGAGACCATCATCCGCCAGATGCTGCGCAAGGTAGAGATTCTGGAAGTTGGCGAGTCCTCCTTCATCAAGGGTGAGCAGGCTGAATATGCTCGCGTGATGGAAGAGATCGAACGCCTCAAGGCCGAAGACAAGATGCTGCCCCAGTTCGAGCGTCAGCTGCTGGGTATCACCAAGGCGTCTCTGGCCACCGAGTCCTTCATCTCCGCGGCCTCCTTCCAGGAGACCACCCGGGTACTGACCGAAGCGGCAGTGACCGGCAAGGAAGATGACCTGCGCGGTCTGAAAGAAAACGTGGTAGTGGGTCGTCTGATCCCGGCCGGTACCGGCTATGCCTACCACATGGATCGCCGCCGCCAGCGCGAAGATGCGCGTGGGCCGGAGGCGCCAACCATGGACGAGGTGGAAGCCGCCCTGTCCGAGGCTCTCAGCTCCTCCGACGAGTAAGCTGGCGAGCCGCAGGGTCCCAACGGGGCCCTGACAATCCCTTCTTCTGTCGGAGGAGGGCTGGGGACACCCTGGTATCCTTGACGGGATGCCGGGGTGTCCCTACAATCGCTGCCCCCATAATTGTATGGGTGGTAAATGGGTGGCATTGGCCGTTATCTGACGGTTTTTGTCACAGAACTGTAAGCGTGAGGCAGTAGTTTCATGGCAACTGTAAACCAGCTGGTGCGCAAGCCGCGCAAAAGCAAGGTAGAAAAGAGCGACTCCGTAGCCCTGCAGGGCTGCCCCCAGCGTCGCGGCGTTTGCACTCGGGTGTATACCACTACCCCGAAGAAGCCGAACTCCGCACTGCGTAAAGTGTGTCGTGTGCGTCTGACCAATGGTTATGAAGTATCTTCCTACATCGGTGGTGAAGGTCATAACCTGCAGGAGCACTCCGTAGTTCTGATCCGTGGCGGTCGTGTAAAAGACCTTCCCGGTGTGCGCTACCACACTGTTCGTGGAACCCTGGATACGGCAGGTGTGCAGGATCGCAAACAGCGTCGTTCCAAGTATGGCGCCAAGCGTCCCAAGAAGTAATTGAGCTACCTTTTCTGAATGCCGTAGCTCAATGAGCTGCGGAGGGATGAGTAAGGTCCGGACTCCGTTCCGGAATTACCTGAAGCTTTCCCCGCCCAAAGCGGGAACGTTAGAGGAACACATCCGATGCCAAGACGTCGCGTTGTTGCCAAACGTGAGATCCTGCCGGATCCCAAGTTTGGAAGCCAGTTGCTGGCCAAGTTCATGAACCATGTAATGGTCAGCGGTAAGAAATCCGTTTCCGAGCGTATCGTTTACGGTGCGCTGGATATCATCACCGAGCGTAAGGGTGGTGACTCCCTGGAGATGTTCGAGAAGGCCCTGGACAATATCCGTCCGGCGGTTGAGGTGAAGAGCCGCCGTGTGGGTGGTGCTACCTACCAGGTTCCTGTTGAAGTTCGCCCGAGTCGTCGTACCGCACTGGCCATGCGCTGGCTGGTAGACGCCGCCCGTAAGCGTGGCGAGAAGAGCATGCCGGCCCGCCTGGCTGGTGAAGTGATGGATGCAGCCGAAGGTAAAGGTGCAGCGATGAAGAAACGTGAAGACGTGCATCGCATGGCCGAAGCCAACAAGGCGTTCTCCCACTTCCGCTTCTAAGGCAGAAGGCAAAAGAGTCAACCGGCCTGCCATCAGGCCGGTTTTTGTATTTGAACCAGTGAATCGAGGTTAGCAGCGTGGCACGTCAGACTCCTCTCAATCGCTATCGCAATATTGGTATCTGTGCGCACGTAGATGCGGGCAAGACCACCACTACCGAGCGTATTCTTTTCTACACCGGCATCTCCCACAAGATTGGTGAGGTGCACGATGGTGCTGCCACCATGGACTGGATGGAGCAGGAGCAGGAGCGTGGTATTACCATCACCTCTGCTGCTACTACCACCTTCTGGCAGGGCATGGACCAGCAGTATGACCGTCACCGGATCAACATCATCGATACTCCCGGACACGTGGACTTTACCATTGAGGTAGAGCGTTCCCTGCGTGTACTGGATGGTGCCGTGGTGGTGTTCTGTGGTTCTTCCGGTGTTGAGCCCCAGTCCGAGACTGTATGGCGTCAGGCTAACAAGTACGAAGTACCGCGCATCGTGTTCGTCAACAAGATGGACCGTGCTGGCGCGAACTTCGACTCCGTGTGCGAGCAGATCCGCAAGCGTCTGGGCGCCAAGATCGTGCCGATCCAGTACAACATCGGCGCGGAAGATGACTTCAAGGGTCTGGTCGACCTGATCCGGATGAAGGCCATCTACTGGAATGAAGAAGACATGGGTGCCACCTACGAAGAAGGTGATATCCCGGCTGATATCCAGGGCCGCTGTGACGAACTGCGCGAGCAGATGATGGAATCTGCCGCAGAAGCGTCTGAAGAGCTGATGGAGAAGTACCTGGAAAACGGTGAGCTTTCCAACGATGAGATCAAGGCGGGTCTGCGTCAGCAGGTACTGGCCAATGAAATCGTTCTCGGCCTGTGTGGCTCTGCGTTCAAGAACAAGGGTGTACAGGCTCTGCTGGACGCTGTCGTTGAATTCCTGCCGGCCCCGGATGAAGTAAAAGCCATCCAGGGCGTGCTGGACGACGGTGAAACGGTTGAATCACGTAAGTCTTCCGACGACGAGCCCTTCTCAGCGCTGGCGTTCAAGATCGCCACCGACCCGTTCGTAGGCTCTCTGACCTTTATTCGCGTTTACTCCGGCGTGCTTAACTCCGGTGATAGCGTGATGAACTCCGTGCGCCAGAAGAAAGAGCGTGTGGGGCGTCTGTTGCAGATGCACTCCAACTCCCGTGAGGAGATCAAGGAAGTGCGCGCGGGTGATATCGCGGCGTGTGTTGGTCTGAAGGACATCACCACCGGTGACACCCTGTGTGATCTCAACAAGCCGATCGTGCTTGAGCGTATGGAATTCCCGGATCCGGTAATCTCCGTAGCGGTGGAGCCGAAGTCCAAGGCTGACCAGGAAAAGATGGGCCTGGCACTGGGTCGTCTGGCTCAGGAAGACCCCTCTTTCCGTGTGAAGACCGACGAAGAATCCGGCCAGACTATCATCTCTGGTATGGGCGAACTGCATCTGGACATCATCGTTGACCGCATGAAGCGCGAGTTCAAGGTTGAATGTAACGTGGGCGCGCCGCAGGTAGCTTACCGCGAGACCTTCACCAAGGCTTCCGATGTGGAAGGCAAGTTCGTGAAGCAGTCCGGTGGTCGTGGTCAGTACGGTCACGTCAAGGTACGTTTCGAGCCCATCGACCGTGATGAAGAGTTCCAGTTCGCGGAAGAAATTCACGGTGGTACCGTACCGAAGGAATACTTTGGCGCCGTACAGAAGGGTATCGACGAGCAGCTGCAGGCAGGTGTTCTGGCGGGTTACCCGATCCTGGGCGTGAAAGCGACCCTGTACGATGGTTCCTACCACGAGGTGGATTCCAACGAAAACGCCTTCCGTATGGCCGGTGCACTGGCTGTGAAAAATGCCGCTAAAGAAGGTGGTGCTGTGCTGCTTGAGCCGATGATGAAGGTGGAAGCGGTAACCCCGGAAGAGTACATGGGTGACGTGATGGGCGACCTGAACCGTCGTCGCGGCATGGTACAGGGCATGGAAGACACCATGGCCGGTAAAGTGATCCGCGCTGAGGTTCCGCTCTCTGAAATGTTCGGTTACGCTACTGACCTGCGTTCCATGTCTCAGGGTCGCGCCAGCTACTCCATGGAGTTCCTGAAGTACGCTGAAGCACCGAAGAATATCGCTGATGACGTCATCAGCGGCAAGAAATCTTAAATTTACGGTTAATTGTTAAGGGTATAGAACCGTGGCAAAGGAAAAGTTTGAACGTAATAAACCGCACGTAAACGTAGGCACCATCGGTCACGTTGACCATGGTAAAACCACTCTGACCGCTGCGCTGACTCGCGTATGTGCGGAAGTATGGGGCGGCGCTGCCGTTGCCTTCGACGGTATCGACAATGCTCCGGAAGAGCGTGAGCGTGGTATCACCATCGCTACCTCTCACGTAGAGTACGATTCCCCGACTCGTCACTACGCCCACGTAGACTGCCCCGGGCACGCTGATTATGTGAAGAACATGATCACCGGTGCTGCCCAGATGGACGGCGCGATCCTGGTATGTTCCGCTGCTGATGGCCCGATGCCGCAGACCCGCGAGCACATCCTGCTGTCCCGTCAGGTTGGCGTACCTTACATCGTTGTGTTCCTGAACAAAGCGGACATGGTAGACGATGAAGAGCTGCTCGAGCTGGTAGAGATGGAAATCCGCGAGCTGCTGAACGACTACGACTTCCCGGGCGACGACACCCCGATCATCAAGGGTTCTGCCCTGAAAGCGCTGGAAGGCGACACCAGCGACATCGGCATGCCTGCCGTGCAGAAGCTGGTTGAGTGCCTGGACGAGTACATCCCGGAGCCGGAGCGTGCCGTAGACCAGCCGTTCCTGATGCCGATCGAAGACGTATTCTCCATCTCTGGTCGCGGTACTGTAGTAACCGGCCGTGTAGAGCGTGGCATCATCAAGGTGGGTGAGGAAATCGAGATCGTGGGTATCCACGACACCACCAAGACCACTTGTACCGGTGTTGAGATGTTCCGCAAGCTGCTGGACGAAGGCCGTGCGGGTGAGAACGTTGGTGTACTGCTGCGTGGTACCAAGCGTGACGAAGTAGAGCGTGGTCAGGTCCTGGCGAAGCCCGGTTCCATCACTCCGCACACCAAGTTCGTTGCCGAGGTATACGTACTGAGCAAGGACGAAGGTGGCCGTCACACCCCGTTCTTCAACGGTTACCGTCCGCAGTTCTACTTCCGTACCACCGACGTCACCGGTGCTTGCACCCTGCCGGAAGGTACTGAAATGGTAATGCCGGGCGACAACGTTCAGATGGACGTTGAGCTGATCGCTCCGATCGCCATGGAAGACGGCCTGCGCTTCGCTATCCGCGAAGGTGGTCGTACCGTTGGCGCTGGTGTGGTAGCCAAGATCACCGAGTAATTCGTTACCCGGTATCAGAAAAAGGGTCGCTTCGGCGGCCCTTTTTTGTTTTGCGAAAAAGCAGGGAGTGCCGCGCAAGGCGCTTGCTTTCCCCCTTCCCACATCCGCACTGCTGCAGTGCCTGAGTCCAGCCTTGATCCGGCTCAGCGAGTCTCTCCTGTGAATCCCTGATTGCTTTTCCTTTGCCTCAGTGGCTCTGTCATGGAGAGCAGGCTGTTTTCCGCGACTTGATTTACCCTGTCGGTAACGCTATGCGGTGTGGCGTTGGCTGGCGGGATGTTATCGGAATTGCCTATCGCTGTTGTTGGCGAACAAACAGAAAGCTGTGACCGGGTTGGCGAAAAAGGAGCGCCGCAAAGCCTTAATTGGGGCTGATATAGCCAAAAGTATATGCTTGGTCGATTTCTGGCTTAGCTGTTGGGCTCAGGTCTCGTAAAACCTCATAGTAAGACCGTTCCCTTTTAGTGTTACCCCTCTACACATTTTCATGCGTCAGGCGTTAGATTGCCCATGTGAAGGATTGAGTTGTTTCTCGGCCATTAACTGGCTGCTAACTACTGGGCTACTGGGGAAAGGGAATGTCCACGATCTCAATTTTTGGACTGGGCTACGTTGGCGCAGTCTGCACCGCATGTTTTGCCAAAAAAGGTCACCATGTCATCGGCATGGATGTTAGCGAGGGCAAGGTGGCCCAGGTGCAAAAGGGGGAGTCACCCATTGTGGAAGAGCAGCTCGGCGAGCTGTTGTCCGAGGGGGTGGCTGCCGGCCGGATTACGGCAACCACCGACGCCCGTCAGGCGGTAACCGATAGCCAGGTTTCCTTTGTTTGTGTGGGAACGCCCAGCGACGAAAGCGGCTTTCTCAACACCCGCTATCTCAAGGCGGTGTGTGAAGACATCGGCCTGGCGTTGCGCGACAAGGATGATGTGCACCTGGTGGTCATTCGTAGCACGGTGCTGCCCGGTCTGGTGCGTGGCGAGTTGCTGCCGATCCTCGAGCAGGCCTCCGGAAAACAGGCCGGGGTAGATTTCCTGCTGGCGGTCAATCCGGAGTTTCTGCGTGAATCCACGGCTATCTATGACTTCTTCAACCCGCCCATGACCGTGGTTGGCGGCATGAACGAGGACGCTTCCGACGCCCTCGCCGCGCTCTACGAAGGGCTGGATGCGCCTCTGGTGAAGATGGCTCTGGAAGAGGCAGAGCTGGTTAAGTACGCCTGTAACTCCTGGCATGCCACCAAGGTGTCGTTTGCCAATGAGATCGGCAATATCGCCAAGCAGGCCGGTGTGGACGGGCGCCGGGTGATGGAAGTGGTATGCATGGACAACAAGCTGAACCTGTCCAGCTATTACATGAAACCCGGTTTTGCCTATGGCGGTTCCTGTCTGCCAAAAGATGTACGCGCATTGAATGCCTGGTGTGCCAAGGTGTCTCTGCCATCGCCGCTGCTGGCCTCGCTGTCCAGTAGCAATGACAACCAGGTGGAGCGGGCCATGACCATGATCCGCGAATCTGGCATGAAGAAAGTCGGCATGCTGGGGCTGAGTTTCAAGCCGGGTACCGATGACTTGCGGGAGAGCCCGCTGGTGAGTCTGGCCGCGCGCCTGGTGGCAGAGGGCTACGAGTTGGCCATCCACGACAGTAACGTGAGTTATGCCAGCAAGCACAGCCCGGTAGCGGAACAGCTGTGGAGTAGTTATGGCGAGCTGTTCAACTGTTTGACCGATGATATGGATCAGCTGGTGGACAGCAGTGAAGTGGTCGTGGTCGGCCATGCCATTCCTGCCTTCAAGGCCGTGGCGGATACGGTGAACAGCGGACGTTTGCTGATTGACCTGTGTGGTTATCTGCCCGGTGTTTCCAGTGAAGATCGTCAGGGTATCTGCTGGTAACGGCCATGAAAAACCTCGGAGAATGGCTGTTATGGCTGTCCGTGGTAATGGGGTTGGCGTTACTTATCGACCCTGCCTACCTGGACAGTGATGACCGCAAGTTCATCCTGTTGATCGGAGCCATTGGCCTGTGGCGTTACTCCATTGGGGGTATGCACCTGTTACGGGGGATCTGGTTCATGCGGGTAAGATTTCCCGCCATGCGGCGCCAGATTGCCCGTGACCCGGATGCCTACAAGCCCAGCCATGTCTATTTGGTGGTAACCAGCTTCCGGATCCCGGCGGATACTACGTGGAACGTGTATGCCAGCGTGTTCCGTGAAGCGGTGGGCTGCGGGACACCCGCTACGGTGGTGGTGTCCATTGTGGAGCGCGCTGACGAGAATCTGATTCGCCAGTGTCACCGGGAGTTTGACCCTGGCGGTTGCGTGAAGCTGATCATTTGCCGTGCCCGGGGTACCGGAAAGAGGGATGGACTGGCGCTGGCGTTTCGGGCGGTCAGCCGAACCATGCCGGACCGCGATGCGGTGGTGGGCGTGGTGGATGGCGATACCATGCTGGCTCCGGATTGCGTGCGCGATTCGGTCTGCTTTTTTGGCCTGATGCCCAATCTGGGCGGGCTGACCACCAATGAGCAGTGTGTGGTGCGGGGAAGTCGCATTATGCGTGACTGGCACACCATGCGCTTCGCCCAGCGTCACCTGAATATGTGTTCCATGGCCTTGTCCCACCGGGTGCTGACCATGACCGGGCGGATGTCGTTTTTCCGTGCGGCTGTACTCACGGCCCCGGAGTTCATTGCCGATGTGGAAGCCGACCACCTGGAGCACTGGCGGCTGGGCAAATTCCGATTTCTTACCGGTGATGACAAGTCCAGCTGGAACTCGCTGATGACTTTGGGCTGGGATACGTTCTACGTGCCGGATGCCCATACCCTTACGGTGGAGCATCCGCCTCACCACCGGTTTGTTCCCGCCACACTGCAGTTGATGTTTCGTTGGTATGGCAATTCGTTGCGGCAGAACCTGCGAGCCACCCGGTTGGGCTGGCGTCGATTGGGGGTGTTCACCACTTTCGTGCTGTATGACCAGCGCATCAGCATGTGGACCTGCCTGATTGGTTTGACGGCGGCCCTGATGATGGCATCGCTGCAAAACTGGCAATTGTTCGTGGTGTACCTGTTTTGGATTTCGTTATCCCGCACCTTTGTAGCGCTGCTGCTCAAGGTGACCTGCCACCCTGTGGGGCCTCTGTATCCAGTGTTGCTGTACTACAACCAGGTGGTGGGTTCTCTGGTGAAAATCTTTGCTCTGTTTCATCTTGATCGGCAAAGCTGGACACGCCAGAAGACGAAGTTGTCCGTCCAGAATGCAGGCTTTGATGCAGCCTTTAATCGCATCAGCTCAAAAACCATGCTGTTTTCGGCTGGAAGTCTGTTTGTCTGTTTGATGATGCTGCTAACCGGCAGTTAAACACAGCGGCCGACTGATTCGGGGAACGGGTGCTGTCAAGGAGGGAAGGATCATGGAAGAGAAAAAGGTCAGGCAAGTGCATGAGTCTCAGGAAGAGCGACAACATGTACGTGTGAAACTGCAGGGTAGTCTGCGGCTGAGAATGCAGAGCCCGGTGAAAGGGATTTTCTCCCTTGAAGATGTATCCCTGGGGGGGCTGTCCTTTATTGCCGGTCAGGTAAACCTGACACCGGGCACCCTGTGCCACGGTGAAATCGTGTTTCGTCTCGGCCGCGCCAATCTGTCCATGCCGATCAGCTTCAAGGTCATCTATCAGCAGGCTGACAGTCAGCGGGTGGGCGGACAGTACACCGTGATCGATCAACAGAACACGGACCTCCTGAGGTTGTTGATCAGCAACTATCTGGCCGGTGAGCTCACCGAGCTGGACGATGTCATCGACAACATGAAGCGGGAGAACTATGTGGCTACCCGTAAGAACAAGCAGCAAGCAGCCGGGCGTACCTTTTGGGATCGCGCTCGCGCCATGTCGGTGAGCATACTGTTTTTTGTGGCTGGCTTGTTGGCTTTTCTGTTTGTGGCCTGGAAGCTTTACCAGCATGCCTTCCTTACCCACGCCGAAGATGCCTGGGTGTCCCTCCCCGGCAAGACCGTACTGATGCCGGAAAACGGTTATGTTCAGCTGTTGATTCCCGAAGGCACTACACAGGTTGAACAGGGGCAGCCGTTGTTGACCGTGTCGTCACGGTTGGTGGCGCGACTGAACAATGGTGTGCTGCTGGATAGTCTGGATCCCAAGCAGGTACGTGCGCTGGTAGATGCGGCGGTATTTGACGTGACACTTAACAGTCCCTGCGACTGTGAGATCGCAGAACTGCAGGTGCAGGATGGTGAGTTTGTCCACAAGGACAACGTGTTGATGAAGCTGGTTGACCCCTCCGGGCCGGTGTCGATCACGGCCCTGTTTTCAGGCAATGCAGCTTCGCTGGATGCGGGCGTTGGTGAAACGGTGACGGTCCGTTATCTGGACGGCGAGACCGATGGCAGTGCCACCATCACCCAGCTGGTCAGGGATGAGGAAAGTGGTTTGTTGCGAATGCAGATTAGCGGTTCGCGGGAATTGCCTTCCTCTGCCCAGAATCAACCCGTCAGCGTCACGGTGCATCCGGCATGGTTACCCGTACTCTGATTCTTTGCCTGGCCGCAGCATTGGCCGGTTGCCAGATGCCGGCGGACACCAGCACCGCCCGCTATCTGCTGGCCCAGGGCAATACTTCTCTGGCTCGTGACCAGTTGCGAGAGCTGGCTGAGGCAGGAGACTCGGCGGCCCAGGTGGAGTACGGCAAGCTGCTGGCGAGCGATCAGGGCACGGATCCGTCAGAGGCCATGGAGTGGTACCAGCGCGCCTGGCGCCAGCATGACTATCGAGCTGGCCCTGCCAGCCTGCGGCTCTTCAAACGTTACCAGGGCAGCCTGGCGTTCGGCGAAACGCGCGCGCGCGAATTGCTGGAGCCGTTGCGCCCACGGGAAAGCACGGAAGACCTGCAGCTGGCGCTGGATATTGTTGCGCTTTATCCGGGGGCGGCTAACGACAGTCAGTGGCAGGAGTGGCTGCGGCTCTATCGTCGTAGCTGCGTCATCGACTGCTACTTCGAAACCTATGCCGGGCGTTACGCCCAGCATCGTGAACAGTTTTCCCAGGCTGAGATGCTCTATGGCAAGGCGCTGCATCGTGACCCTCGCGCTGTGGAGTACCTGCAGGACATGCTTTGGAAAAACCAGCAGCCGGAACGGTTTGTGGCGATGATGCAGGCGCTGGAAGGGGATGTGACCCTGGATGGCGCTTACTGTTTGCGTGTGGCGACGCTGATCAAGGCCAATGCCACCAGCGCAGAGCATGACCCGTCCGTAATGCGCTGGCTGCAGCGCGCTGCAGATAACGGCGAGCCTCTCGCCTTGTCGGAACAGCTGCGTTACATGCTGGCCTGGCCTGATTACTACTCCCACCGGGAATTCACTGACAAGGTCGCCGAGCTGATGCCGAAGGATCCAGCGGTGGCGCGGTTCTATCGGGCACAGGGGGATATTCAGTCCGAGTGGTATGCCCTCAAGCCCGAGCGCGCCCGGGATGATCTTGAGGTGCTGGTGGAGCAGGGCATGGCCCAGGCATTGATGGCGCTGGGCTCACTTTATGAACGTGGCTTTCTGGGGGAGGCCGATATGGAAAAGGCAGTGACGTACTACGCCCGTGCGGCGCAAGCGGGCATCGCTCAGGGGGATGAAGCGTTGTCCAGGCTTTACCTCACCGGGCGTGGAATGATGCGTGATCCCATCAAAGCCTATGCCCACAAGCAGGCAAGCAAGGTATTGCTGCCAAGAACAGCCCGGGAAGAAGCCCGTGAAACACTGGTTCTGCCGGAGAGTCTGCAACCTGCCGGCGAACAGGCGGCAGAGAAACTGGTGGCGCAGCGTCGTCGTTGGCTGGAGGAGCAGTTCCATGTCGCGATTACGCAATAGTTCCCTGGCGCTGATGTTGGCGGTTGCGGCGCTGAAGGCCGGTGCTGCAACCCCATTGCCGATTCATACCTATGATCAGCGTCTTTATTTCAGTGGTGGCGAATCACCGGATTATCAGAAGCTGTTCATTGATGATCAGACCGAGCCCAATGGGCTGCTGCGTTATGAGCCACGTTACTACTGGCGTAGCGGAGATACCGAGTGGCATCGCTGGGATGCCCAGTTACGGGCCAAGCTGTTGGTGGCGGCAGGCCGCCCCAGCAGTCTGCAGGCGGATGAGAATGGCCGTATTCAGGAGGATGAGCATTACGCCGAACTGCGGGATGCCTGGATCCGGCGCCGCATGTTGTTTGGCGCTCCCTCCCTGTCACTGGCCTTCGGTCGTCAATCCTACAAGGATGAAGAAGGGGTGATCTGGGATTTGCCCCTAGAAAGTCTCAACCTGGATTATCAGTCCAGCCACTGGCGTGCCCATCTGATTGCGGGTCAACAGCTGACAACCTTCCGCTCGGATGAATCGGATCTGGATCCCCGTGATGAGGACATTACCCGTGTATTGGCCGGGGTGGGCAAGCAGTGGGCGCCCGGTCACTGGTGGGACCTGCGGGTGCATTACCAGGATGACCGCTCCGGAGCCCAGGTGGAGCGCTTCGAGGACCTGCTGGATGTGCGCGACTTCACCGGGTATTGGGCGGGTGTCAGGTTGCACGGTGAGAGCGGTCATGCACCGGCTGTGGGTTATACCGTCAATGCCCTGTTTCAGGAGGGGGATCTTGATCGCTATGTTATCGACGGCGACGGGAGCAGCCTGGACAGTGAGGACCGGGTACAGGGCTTTTTCGTTCAGGGAGAGCTCTTCGGTCGGCTGGACAGTTTGAGTTGGCGCCCGGGCTTGGGGGTGCGTGCCGCGACCACAGACGAACCGGAATACGCGGTAAATGATGGTTACTTCCAGAGCCGGGTGCAGAGTAACCGGCGCCCCGGGGTGGCAGATCTGTCCACTGGGCCGCTGGGGGATCTGATCGACTATGAGATGCATAACCTGGCCTATGCGGCGGTGTGGTACGAGCAGCAGCTATGGCCCCGTGCGGAACTGGAGGTGCTGGCGGGCTCCCTGCAAAGGCTGAATGACACTCTTCGGGTAAACAGTCAGATCAGTAACCCACTTGTGGATGGTGAATCGCATCTGGGCGATGTGATGAATGTGGCACTGGGCTGGAAGTCCTTCCCGCTGGCGGTGTCCGAACGGCGCCAGATGCAGTTGTCCGCACGGCTGAGTTATTCGTCTTTTGGCATGGGGAACGCCTACCAGCGGCCTGAGCGGATTCATCAGATCCTGTTTGTTATCGCAGGGAGGTGGTAACCATGGTCTTCTCATCCAATCTGTTCGTGTTTCTTTTTTTGCCGCTGTTTTTGTCAGCCTACTATCTGACGCCGGGGCGCTGGCGCAACTGGACCATCCTGTTGGGCAGTTATCTGTTCTATGCCTGGTGGCGGCCGGACTTTCTGTTGTTGTTTGTGGCCATCACGCTGTGGAATTACGTGTTTGCCCTGGCGATTCAGAAATACCGTGAGCATCCACGTTGTTTCTACTGGCTGGTAGTCGGGGTGGCGGGCGACCTGGCTGCGCTGGGCTATTTCAAATATGCCAACTTCGGTGTGGATAGCATCAGTGCGCTGATGGTGTCGGTGGGCCTGAATCCGTTCTATCTGGAAACCATCATTCTGCCCCTGGGGATTTCCTTCTATACCTTCCAGGCGCTGGCTTACCTGGTGGATGTGTACCGTGGTGATGCCAAGCCCACCCGCAGCTTCATCAACTTTGCTGCGTTCATTTCTTTTTTCCCGCAGCTGATTGCCGGGCCGATTCTTCGTTACCGAAATCTGGAGCGGCAGTTTGAAAAACGTACTCACTCCATGGAGCTATTCTCCCTGGGGGCCAGTCGTTTTCTGCTGGGCTTTATCAAGAAGGTGCTGATTGCCGACAGTATCGCCCCCGTTGCGGCCTACTATATGGCGGCGCCGGATCCGGGCTTTGTTGACAGCGTCTTTGCCGTCGTCATGTCCACTCTGCAGTTGTACTTCGATTTTTCCGGTTATTCGGACATGGCCATTGGCCTTGGCATGATGATGGGGTTCAAGTTTCAGGAGAACTTCAATCAGCCCTTTGTATGCCTCAGCGTAACCGAGTTCTGGCAGCGCTGGCATATCACCTTGTCCCAGTGGTTGCGGGATTACCTTTACCGGCCGCTGAAGAAAACCCTGAACTGGCCGATGGGTGCGGCCACCTTTACTACCCTGGCGCTGGCCGGTTTCTGGCACGGGGCGGATCTGGCCTTCCTGCTGTGGGGATCAGCCATCGGCGGGATGATGGTGCTGGAGCGGCGGCTTGGCTGGGTGACAACCATGTCCACCCCATACTCCCTGTTCAGGAATTATCGCGCTCAGGCGTTCCTGTGGTTCATCTGGCCCTTGTTCCTGGCCGGCAATATACCGGATGCCTGGCGGATGATGTCGGGCCTGTTGGGGCTCAATGGCCTGGGCAGTCTGCACAACCTGACACTGTATGTGTCGCCCATGACCCTGTTCTTCTGCCTGGTGGCGTTTGTTTGGGAGCGTGGCAGCGCCTATTACAACAAGCGGTTCTACCTGGGGCTGGATGAAAGCAACGTGTTCCAGGATGTGAGTAGCTGGCGGGTGCCGATTCTGTGGTGCGGTTTTGCGCTGGCGGTGACGCGCTTGTCAGCCGAGTCTTTTTCTCCCTTTCTGTATTTCCAGTTCTGACAGGAGGTCGCCATGATTGCCATGAAAAAAGCCTCACAGATTAATGGTTGGCTGTTCCTCGTCGTCATTTTTTCTGGATTGCTGTCGTTGCTTTATCCGGTGGGGCAGTTCTTTGTCACAGAGCCAGCCGCCTGGGATCAGTTTCGCCAGGGTGAGCTGGTGCGCAAGCTGGAGCGTCATGTGGACGAGCAGTTCATCCTGCGCGAGCCGTCAATTGCCCTGTGGGCGGATGCCAGCTTTCTGCTGTTCCATGCCGGCCGCCCCGGTGTGCTGGTCGGCGAGCAGGAGTGGCTGTTCACCCGCGAAGAGTACTATTTCGATAGCCGCAGCGAACAAAGGCTGACGCGCAATCTTGAGCAAGTGGCTCACACCGTGTGCATGCTGGAAGCGCTGGGGAAACAGGTGCTGTTGGTGCCGGTGCCCGCCAAGCGGCGCCTCTATGCTCAATGGAGTGAGCGCGGTGTTTCCACAGATATGGACGCGCTTTACCAGCGGATAACCTCGTCGCTGAGTGACGCGCGTATCCCCTGGCTGGATACCCTGCCACTGATGCAGCATGCCGCTGCCCAGACGGATGTGTTCATGCGTACGGATACGCACTGGAGTCCCCGGGGCGCGGAAGTGGTTGCAGAGGGCGTGGCTTCCACGCTGGCGATTCCGCCACGCCATCAGTATCAGACACGCAAAGTGGCGGTGGAACCCTGGGAGGGCGATCTGCTGCGTTACCTTCCCACCAGTCAGGGGATCGGCCCGCAGCGCCAGGAGCCCTTGCCCCGCTATGAGACTGCCGCGCTGGACCAGGCGCAGGATGCGGCGGCATTGCTGGGGGATGACATGCCGCCGGTGGCGTTGGTGGGCACCAGCTACAGCGCCATGGACGAGTGGCATTTTCCCGGTTTCCTGAAGCAGCAACTGGGTGAAGACGTTCTTGTCTATGCGCTGGAGGCGGAAGGGCCTTTTGCCGCCATGCGGGAGTTCATCAACGGCCCTGCCGCCAGGGATGAGCGGGTGAAATATGTACTGTGGGAAGTGCCGGAGCGGGCACTGATTCAATCAATGGAACCGATTGTGGAAGGGGAGCGTCATGCGTGTATGGCTCATGATTCTGGGCATGCTGGTGAGTTTGCCGGTATGGGCAGCCCAGGACGGTAACGAGGGGCTCTATGAAATGGCCGCCCCGCCGGACTCTGCTTTTGTCCGGGTGGTCAATGTGACAGATGGACAGGTGGCAGTGGCGATGGATGATTGGCGCCAGTCCCTGTCACCGGGGCAGTCCGGGGATTACCTGTACCGTCCGGCGGGAACCGCGACACTTCGTGTCAACGACAAGCCGTTCGAGTTCTCGTTCGGCAAACGCTCGGTGCAGACGCTGGTGTTCGATGGTGTTGCGCTGGTGCCCCATGAAGACACCTATTTCAACAGCCGCCTGAAAGCCTTGCTGGTGATGTATAACCTGTCTTCCCAGTCGGCCACCCTGCAGACCAGTAATGGCGCCGTGAATGTAATCGGCCCCTTGCTGGCAGGCAGTAGCGATGAGCGAGAGATCAATGGGGTGAAAGTCTCCTTGAAAGTGACCCTGGATAGCGGCAAGACATTGCCACTGGAAGACGTGGTGTTGCAGCGCGGCAGGGTCTATACCGTGCTGGTAACGCCGGGTGACGGTGATGGCCAGGCTCGCCTGGAGGAAACCCATGTGGCTACCAAAACAGAGTCTTGATCACATGTGCCGCCTGATGCTGTGCCTTGGCCTGTGTTTCTGCCTGGCAGGCACAAGCCGGGCGGCGGTGGAAGAAGAGGGCCCGGCGAGTACGGATATCGCGCAGAAGGAAGAGCTGGATGTAATGCGGGGAGCCTTTCTTCAGCCGCCTTTCACCTGCGCGGCCCTGTCTGATCCGGCAACCTATGCCGAAGGCACCATGACCAGCATGCGCCAGATCATCCCGGGGGCGCCGTTCTGGTTCTTCCGCTCGGAGATCGATTTGCAAACGGCCTTTCCGCTGGACAAGCCTGCGCAAACCGCCTTTGCACAACTGGTGGACCGCCTTGCCGAGCGAGGTATTCGTCTGGTGGTGATGTTGCAGCCCACGCGAGGGCTGATGCATTCGGATGAACTGGTATCCCCCTGGAAAGAACGTTATTCGCTGGCCGCGGCACAGCAGTCCTTTCTGCAGAAGGCGCAGACCCTGCGTTCATTGGGCGCGATTGTGCCAGACATGGCGCCCGTGCTGACCGGTGACCATGAGCAGGAATATTTCTTCCGCCGTGATCACCACTGGACCCCCTATGGTGCAGACGTGAGTGCCAGGCAGGTGGCTGAGGCGATGCTGGCGGACACGGCGCTTGCCGACCTCCCGGAAGTGGCCTTTGAAACCCGGCCAGACATATTGTTGCGCAAGATGGGCACCCTGAATGTGGCGGTAGGGATGGTTTGTGGCAACACCTACAGTTACCAGTGGGTGCGTGGCAGCGTGACTGCCCCGGCAGAAGAAACAGACAGTGCGGATGCGCTGTTTGGCGATGTGGCGGTGCCGGCGATTGCACTGGTGGGTACCAGTAACTCGGATATTCGGGAAGACCGCTACAAGAATTACAATTTCCACGGCTTTCTCCAGCAATACCTCAGCCGGGATGTGGTCAACTTCGCCATGACCGGTGGTGGGGCCACGGGCTCGATGGAAGACCTGCTGCTATCTGACGCTTACCAGGAGGGCCAGTTTCGTTATCTGATCTGGGAATTGCCGGTGAGTTACGCTCTGGAAGAGCAGGAGGTGTGGCGGCAATTGCTGCCGGCGGCGGCGGGAGGTTGCGACAATCGCGCATTGCTGGCCAGTGATTCTGTGACCATACCGGTCTCCGAGATGGATGAGCGTGCACAGGTGCTGGCGAACGGGGGGCGGCAGCGGAGCCTGACCGCCGGCCGCCGGCATTTGCTGCTGGACATGAACTTTTCCGACAGCGCTCTCAAGGATTTCTATGTGTTGGCCTATTACGATGATGGCCAGCGTGAAAAAATCCGTATCCGTCGCCCGCCCCGGCTCGACAATGGCCGTTTCATGTTGCGTCTGGATCCTCCCGGGCGGAACAGCAACCTGTTATCGGTGCTGCTGGAGTTTGAGCAGCCGGTTAAGGCGGTTACGGAAGTGGAGGCGTCGCTATGCGATTACTGACCGGGGTGATGTTGGGGGTGCTCAGCGGTTGTACACAGGCGTCGTTGGTGCCCCTGTTTGACAGCCAGCAACTGTCCGCAGCAAAGCCGGACGCCAGGGCGTTGGCCCGCTGTCAGGCCGAGGCGCAGGGATATCCCTCCTATGACGGGCCGCTGCGGATGGGCAGCAAATATGATCAAAGTAAATCCAGCAAGGATACGCTCGATAAGGCGGCGGCTCGGGAATACCAGAAGCAGGTGGATGCGATCTACAGCTATCTGGGCTTTCTTGGCCAGATCACCGAGTACATGCGTAAGCCCAGTCCAGCCATCCGTGCGGCTGCCCGGGACTGCTTCAACCTGGCCCTGTCGCCGTGGGCAGAGCAAAAGGCCCTGGCGCAATCTGCGGCAAGCAAACAGGGGGAGGCTGTCCGAAAGTGGTTTCTCTCTGCGCTGGCCATCAACATGATGAAAGCAGAGGCGCTGACGGATTGGCAGATGACCTCTGCACAGCGGGACTGGCTGGCACTGCTGGCGGACCGCGTTCAGGCTTACGCCACCCCGCGGCGTCAACGCATGGACCTTTACAACAATCATGACTACTGGTCGTCATGGGCGGTGATGGGCGCCGCGTTGGTGCTGGATGATCCTGAGCGCCTTGAGTGGGCAGAGCAGGGCTACTGGCTGGCCATTGGGCAGATCACCCCCCGCAATGGCGGCGTGGTATTGCCGCTTGAGGCGGCCCGAGGCAAGCGGGCGGGCGAGTACCACGCTTTTGCGCTCACTCCTTTGATCCTCATGGCTGAGGCCGGTACCCGGAATGGCCTGACCTTGTACGAAGGTGATGGCAAGCAACTCCATGCGCTTGCCGAGGAAGTGGTCCATTTCTGGGCCCAGGATGGCAAGGGTGTGCAGTTCCCCCAGAAGCAGGTCGCCATCGATGATCACAAGATGGCGTGGTGGCCTGTGTATGCGCACCGTTTCCCGGATCGCCTGCCGTTACCGGCAGACGAGGGTGAGCGCTTTGGCTCCCGGTTTACCGGAGGCTCGCTAGCGGGATTGTGGGGAGAGTCTCGGTAAACTGCACGATCACTTCCTTACCCTGTAACAGAGGCGGGAGCAGGTCGGCTTCCCGGTCGGCCAGGTTGCCGGCCAGATACTTGCCCCGGTTACTGTCATGGCGAAGGCTCACGCCTTGCAGTAGCAATTCTCCTTCACCGCCCGTCTGCAAGGCAGCCAGTCCGTTGCGATGCAGGCGAAGCATCTTGAGATCTGCACTGATCTTTCTGCCGTCTGCAGCCTGCACGGCAATCGCGTAACGCTGGTTCCGGCTGATGTCCGCCCCGTCGAGGGTGACGTGCATGCTGCCGTCCAGGCGCAGGCCGTCACTGGTATTGCCGGTCAGTGTGAGCTGTGTCAGCCGGGTAGGCTGCTGGTCGCGCAGGCTCTTGATCTGAATGCCGTACTCATGATTATCCCGACTGGTAACCGCAAAGACCTGCACTTCGCCGGTGTGATCTTCCAACAACAGGCCATTGCCATGATTGCCTGTCAATTCGCTGTCCGAAAGCGAGAAGGGGGCTTTGCCGCCGGCACGCACGCCGTGGCCGGCGGAATGCTGCACCTGCAGGCGCTGTATGCTGGCGGGGCTGTCCTGGAATACCAGTCCCTGCTCCCGGCTTGCCTCCACGGTGAGTCCATCGATGGTAATGCGGCTGCCGGGTTCCGCATCCAGCCCCCGGTAGAGGTTGCTGAATTGGCCGTCCACAATCTCCAGTGTGGCAGGCGCGCCCGGTCCCTGGTAGCGGTGCCGGGCCACGCTCAGTCCATTGGCGCGGTAATCCGCACGGCCCATATCCTTCAGGGAGCTGTTGTGAATACGGGTGGTGGAGCCTCCCCAGCCATGAATAAAGCCGCTGCTGTTGTCGCCATTGCTGGACAGATTGCTGTGCTCAACCAGCAGTTCGCCCCGGTTGATCAGGCAGCCCCCGTGTCGCCCTTCAATGAACAGGGTGTCACCGGACAGGGTCAGGCTGGCGCCGGGGCCGATAACCAGAGGATAGTGCAGCGTCCAGCCAGACTCGGTGGCGGTGAGCGCGCTCGGACCAAGCTGCTTTGACAGCGATGCCAGTGTGTAGTCGCCTCCATTGAGCACTACCGCTTGCGGATGGCCCTGTTGGTAGCGGGCAATCTGCCGGAACAGTCCGTTGGCCGCAAAGGTTTCCAGGGGCCAGTTGCTGGCCTCGTTGGCGTAGATCGGGGTCAGGCGAACAGCGGCAAGGGCGGGCTGGAAGGCCAGCATCATCAACAGTCCGGCGAGGATGGTCTTCATCATGCGCTCCGTAGCAAGGTGCTCAGTTCCCGTGTCTTGCTGGCCAGCAGTTCCGGGTTAGAGCGGGTTTCCACATTGAGTCTGACCAGGGGTTCGGTGTTGGAAGCGCGGACGTTGAAGCGCCAGTCACTGAACTCCAGGCTCACGCCATCGGTATTGTCCTGGTCGAGAGCAATGTGGCCGTATTGATCAAGGATCTTGCGCAGCGCTTCGCCGCTATCGGGCACGGAAAAGTTGATTTCGCCGGATACCGGATAGCGTTTGGCGCGGTCCCTTACCAGTGATGACAGGGTCTGGCCGGACGCGGCGAGTAACCGGGACAGATGCAGCCAGGGCAGGATGCCGGAATCACAGTAGTGAAAATCACGGAAATAGTGGTGGCCGCTCATTTCGCCCCCGTACAGGGCATTGTCCTTGCGCATGCGCTCCTTGATGAAGGCGTGGCCCGTCTTGCTCTGCATGGGCAGGCCGCCGGCCTCCAGTACGGTGTCGATGGTGCTCCAGGTCAGCCGTGGATCATGAATGATGGTGCTGCCCGGTTGCTGCGCCAGCAGGGCATGGGCCAGCAGGGAGATAATGTAGTAGCTCTCGACAAAGTCGCCATGCTCATCAAAAAAGAAACAGCGGTCAAAGTCTCCGTCGAAGGCCACGCCCAGCTGGGCGTCATGCTTGATCACCGCCTGGCTGGTCTCTGCCCGGTTTTCCGGAAGCAGGGGGTTGGGGACGCCATTCGGGAAGGTGCCGTCCGGCGTATCATGGTAGCGATGCAGTAATGGGCGGATTCCCCGCTCGCCCAGGCATTCCAGTAGCACATCCAGTGCCGGGCCAATGGCCCCATTACCCGCATTGCTGACCATGCAGAAGCCGTCCAGGGGCTGGCAATCCACCAGGTGAAGCAGGTGTTCGATATACGGATGTTTGTCGGTGATGCGTTTGCGGGTGCCGCGGCGTCCCGTGTCCGGAAAGCGGTTTTCCAGTACCCGGTCGCGGATCTCGTGTAGTCCGGTGTCGCCGCTAATGGGGCTGGCGCCACGACGCACCAGCTTCATGCCGTTATAGTCCGCCGGGTTATGGCTGGCGGTGATCTGCACGCCGCCATCGGCCTGATGATGCACCGTGGCGAAATACACTTCCTCGGTGCCGCTAAGGCCGATATCAATCACCTCGGCGCCGCTACTCATGATGCCTTCGCTGAGTGCGTTGCAGAGGGCAGGGGAACTCAGGCGCATATCTGCGCCCACCACAATGCGGCTGGCGTTCAGCCAGTCGGCCATGGCCCGGCCAATGCGCCAGGCCATGTCTTCATTGAGTTCTTCGCCGATTCTGCCGCGGATGTCATAGGCCTTGAAGCAGGCCCCACTCATGGCAGCTGCGCCACTTTCTCGGTGGCGTCCTCACGGTGATAGCGGTCACTGATGCGGATGATGTCGTCTTCCCCCAGGTAAGTGCCGGACTGCACTTCGATCAGCTCCAGCGGAATGCGGCCCGGATTCTCCAGCGAGTGCACCTCACCGATGGGGATGAAGGTGGACTGGTTCTCTGCTACCAGGAAGGTGTTCTCTCCGCAGGTGACTTTGGCGGTGCCGGAGACCACAATCCAGTGTTCGGCTCTGTGATGGTGCATCTGAACCGACAGCTGTTCTCCGGGTTTCACGGTGATGTGCTTCACCTGATAGCGGTTGCCCTTGTCCACGGAGTCGTACTTGCCCCAGGGGCGGTGCACCAGGCGGTGATCCTCGGTTTCCGGGCGTTTGCGGGCCTTGAGGGTATCGGTGATGCGTTTCACTTCCTGGGCCTGGCTCTTGTGCGCGACCAAAATCGCATCCGGGGTGTCTACCACCACAAGGTCTTCCACGCCCAGCAGGGCTACCAGTCGCTCATCACTGATGGCCAGGTTGTTGTTGCTGGAGTGGGCAATGATGTCCCCGCGCAGGTGGTTGCCATCCCCATCCTTGTCCAGGTGGTCCCAGAGAGATTGCCAGGACCCAAGATCGTTCCAGAACAGTTCAACCGGGACCACGGCACCATCCTGGGTGTGTTCCATGATGGCGTAATCAATGGACAGGTCTTCGCAGCGCGCGAAGCTGGATTCATCCAGTCGGATAAAGTCCAGATCTGCCTTCCCCTGCAACAGGGAGTGGGTGCAGTGTGCCAGCATTTGCGGGTGGTGCTCGCGGAGTTCCTGCAGGTAACGCTCGGCCCGAAACAGGAACATGCCGCTGTTCCACAGGTAATTGCCGTCATCAAGAAACTGCTGGGCGGTGGCCGCGTCGGGTTTTTCCACGAAACGGTCGATCAGGTGGTGATCGCCGCAGGGTTCGCCCATACATATATAACCATAACCGGTTTCTACCCGGTCGGGTTGGATGCCAAAGGTGACCAGCAGGCCATCGTCTGCCGCTTTATAAGCCGCATTAATGGCCGTTTCCAGTGCTTCCGGATTGCGGATGGCGTGGTCGGCAGGGCAGACAAAGATTTTGGCGTTGGTGTCGCGCTGACGGGCCTGCAGCGCAGCCAGTGCCACCGCAGGAGCCGTGTTGCGGCCGCAGGGTTCGAGCAGGATGTCGGCTTCAATGCCGATATCATTGAGTTGCTCCGCCACCAGGAAGCGATGCTCCTGATTACAGACCACAATGGGTCTAACGCTACGCAGGTCGGCTGGCAGCCTTAATAGGGTGGCCTGCAGCATGCTGTACTCACCATTAAGGCGCAGCAGCTGCTTGGGATAGTGAGAGCGTGACAGCGGCCACAGGCGAGAGCCATTGCCGCCGGCAATAATCACTGGAATCAACATCAGAAATCCCTTCCTTATCTATGGAGCAAACCCGCAAGCCAGCAGGCGCGGTATACAAGCGATCCTTGGGTTCAAACATGCGCCGCGAGGAGGGATTCAGGGAAGAGTGTGGCGGCAGGTTTTACGAAATTCCGCTCCGATGGGTAGTTTGGTAACGCTACATAAGGGTGGGTTTGGTGGAAAATGGGGTATACAAAAGGCTAATTTGCACTTTGATTGAAATTACCCCTTGCAAACCCCGAATACCCTGTCTATTATTCGCGCCCTGCCTTCGGGCAGTAACCAACCGGGGCATTGTTCCCGGGCTTGTTTTGACACCACGTACCTATCCATGGAGATCAGGTGGGTGGGCTTTTTGCCATATAAATTATGGTTCGAAACAGTCTGGAGTTTGTTAGCTATGGCTAACCAAAGAATCCGCATCCGACTCAAGGCATTTGATCATCGTCTGATCGATCAGTCTGCTCAAGAGATCGTGGATACGGCCAAACGGACAGGCGCGCAGGTGACGGGTCCGATCCCGCTGCCCACGCGTAAAGAGCGTTTTACTGTGCTGATCTCTCCGCACGTAAACAAAGATGCGCGAGATCAGTATGAGATCCGCACTCACAAGCGACTGGTCGACATTGTCGAGCCGACGGATAAAACCGTGGATGCTCTGATGAAGCTTGATCTGGCTGCTGGTGTGGATGTGCAGATCAGCCTGGGTTAACAACGGGCGGGTTAATAACCGCGACAGGTTGTGAAGAGGTAAACAATGGCGATTGGTGTGATCGGTCGAAAATGTGGCATGACTCGCGTGTTCACTGAAGAAGGTGTCAGTGTTCCTGTGACCGTCATCGAAGTGACCCCCAACCGGGTTGCTCAGGTTAAGACCGAAGAATCAGATGGCTATCAGGCCGTGCAGGTAACGGTGGGTGAGCGCCGTGCCAGCCGTGTGACCAAGGCTCAGGCCGGTCACTTTTCCAAGGCTGGTGTCGAAGCAGGTCGTGGCGTTTGGGAATTCCGTGCTGAGGCTGGTGAGCTTCAGGCCGGTTCCGAAGTAACCGTTGAAGGTTTTGAAGCAGGTCAAATCATTGATGTGACCGGCACCTCCAAGGGTAAGGGTTTTGCTGGCGGCGTTAAGCGCTGGAATTTCAGCACCCAGGACATGACCCACGGTAACTCCTTGTCCCACCGTGCTCCGGGTTCCATTGGTCAGAACCAGACCCCGGGCCGCGTATTCAAGGGCAAGAAGATGGCTGGCCACATGGGTGCTGAGCGTGTGACTGTCCAGAATCTGGAAGTGGTGCGTGTAGACGCTGAGAAGAATCTGTTGCTGGTTAAAGGTGCGGTCCCCGGTGCTACCGGTGGTGATGTGATCGTGCGTCTGGCAGTGAAGGCGAAGGCCTGAAAGAGGAATAGAGGATGAATCTCAATACTGCCTCTGGAGGTACCGTTAGCGTTTCCGAAGTCGCCTTCGGCAAGGACTTTAACGAGCCTCTGGTTCATCAGGTTGTAACTGCGTTTCTGGCTGGTGCCCGTCAGGGTTCCAAGGCTCAGAAAAACCGTTCCGATGTGAGTGGTGGTGGTCGCAAACCGTGGCGTCAGAAGGGCACCGGTCGTGCTCGTGCTGGCACCATCCGCAGCCCGATCTGGCGTGGCGGCGGCAAAACGTTTGCTGCGACCAACCGTGACTTTTCACAGAAGGTGAACCGCAAGATGTACCGTGGCGCGCTGCAGTGCATCGTGTCCGAGCTGGTTCGCCAGGAGCGTCTGGTTGTTGTTGACGAATTCAGCGTTGATGCACCCAAGACCAAAGCTGTTGCGGCCAAGCTGAAAGATCTGCAGCTGAGCAATGTGCTGATCGTGACTGATAACGTGGATGAGAACCTGTTTCTGGGTTCCCGCAATCTGCCGAAGGTGGATGTGCGCGACGCACAGGGCGTCGATCCGGTCAGCCTGATTGCTTTTGAAAAGGTGCTGATCACTGTGCCGGCTCTGAAGAAACTTGAGGAGGCACTGGCATGAATCAAGAGCGTATCCTGACTGTGCTGCGTGCTCCGCACGTTTCTGAAAAAGCGACAGTTAATGCTGATGAAAACGGCACCTTTGTATTCAAGGTTGCTACCGATGCGAACAAGCTGGAAATCAAGAAGGCCGTTGAGACCCTTTTTGAAGTGAAAGTGAAGTCTGTTCGTACCGCCAAAGTGAAAGGCAAGTCCAAATTCTTCGGTCGTGTTGCGGGTAAGCGCGCTGACTGGAAGAAGGCCTACGTTTCCCTTGAGGAAGGCCAGGACATTGACTTCCTGGGCGCAGAGTAAGGAAGGGAGTAAGGAATAATGGCGATTGTAAAGTGCAAGCCGACTTCTCCGGGCCGCCGCTTTGTAGTCAAGGTGGTCAACGAAGATCTGCACAAAGGTGCTCCCTATGCGCCTCTGTTGGAAGCCAAGAGCAAGAGCGGTGGTCGTAACAACAACGGTCGCATCACTACTCGTCACAAGGGTGGTGGTCACAAGCAGAAGTACCGTGTAATCGACTTCCGTCGTAACAAGGACGGGATCCCGGGCATCATTGAGCGCCTGGAGTATGATCCGAACCGTTCTGCGCACATTGCCCTGGTCAAGTACCTGGATGGTGAGCGTCGTTACATTCTGGCTCCGAAGGGCCTGAAGGCTGATGATCGGATTCAGTCCGGCGAAGATGCGCCGATCAAGGTAGGTAATGCCCTGCCGCTGCGCAACATTCCGCTGGGTTCCACGGTTCATAACGTGGAGCTGAAGCCGGGCAAGGGTGGCCAGCTGGCACGCTCTGCTGGTACTGCCATCCAGGTGCTCGCCAAAGATGGCCAGTATGTCACTCTGCGTCTTCGCTCTGGCGAAATGCGCAAGGTGCACGCTGACTGCAAGGCGACCCTGGGCGAAGTGTCCAACAGTGAGCACAGCTTGCGCTCACTGGGTAAGGCGGGTGCCACACGTTGGCGGGGTGTTCGCCCCACTGTACGTGGTGCGGCAATGAACCCGGTAGACCACCCACATGGTGGTGGTGAAGGTCGCTCTTCCGGTGGCCGTCATCCGGTGACCCCCTGGGGTGTGCCGACCAAAGGTCACAAGACCCGTACAAACAAGCGCACTTCCAAGATGATTGTGCGCGACCGTCGTAAGTAAGGGATAAAGAGAGGTTCAGGCTGTGCCACGTTCACTCAAAAAAGGTCCTTTTGTGGATCACCACCTGCTGAGCAAGGTGGAAGATGCGGTGGAAGCCGGCTCCCGTAAGCCGATTAAAACCTGGTCCCGTCGCTCCATGATTATTCCGGAGATGGTGGGTCTGACTATTGCTGTTCACAATGGCAAACAGCATGTGCCGGTTATGGTTTCCGAGCACATGGTGGGCCATAAGCTGGGCGAATTCGCCCTGACCCGCACGTACCGCGGGCACATCGTGGACAAAAAGGCTAAGCGATAAGGTGACAGCCATGGCTACTGAAGTTGCAGCCCGTCTGCGCGGTGCAAGAATTTCGGCTCAGAAAGCACGCCTCGTAGCGGACCAGGTCCGAGGCCTGGAAGTCGAGAAGGCGCTGAATCTTCTGGAATTCAGCCCGAAGAAGGCGGCAAAAATCGTTAAGAAAGTGCTGGAGTCCGCAATTGCAAACGCGGAAAACAACGACGGCGCTGACGTTGACGAGCTGAAGGTATCCACAATTTTTGTGGACGAAGGCATGACCATGAAGCGTATCCGTCCGCGCGCCAAAGGCCGCGCTGACCGGATCCTCAAGCGTACTTGCCACATTACTGTGAAAGTCTCGGAAGGTCAGGAGTAACCAGATGGGTCAGAAAGTTCATCCGGTCGGTATTCGCCTTGGCATCGTTAAAGAGCATAACTCGCTCTGGTATGCCGGACCGAAGTCTTATTCAGACTGCCTGGTTACCGACCTGCAGGTACGTGAGTTCCTGTTCAAGCGTCTGAAGAATGCCTCTGTGAGCCGGATCAAGATCGAGCGTCCGTCCGAAAACGTACGCATCACGATCGCTACCGCTCGCCCGGGCATCGTAATCGGCAAGAAGGGCGAAGATGTCGAGCGCCTGCGTCGCGATGTGGCCGCCAAAATGGGTGTGCCGGTTCATATCAACATCGAGGAAGTGCGCAAGCCCGACCTGGATGCGCGTCTGGTAGGCGATAACGTTGCTGGCCAGCTGGAGCGTCGTGTGATGTTCCGTCGCGCCATGAAGCGTGCCGTACAGAACGCCATGAAGTCCGGCGCTGAAGGTATCAAGATTCAGCTGTCTGGTCGTCTGGGTGGTGCAGAGATTGCGCGTACCGAATGGTACCGCGAAGGCCGAGTGCCGCTGCACACCTTGCGTGCTGACATCGACTACGCAAGCGTACGTGCTGAAACGACTTACGGCACCATCGGTATCAAGGTGTGGATCTTCCGTGGCGAAGTGCTTGGTGGCATGGAGCAGGTTCAGCAGGAAGAGCAGCAGAAGCAGTCCAAGGGCGCGAAGAAGCGCGGCCGCGGTTAAAGGGTAACGAACGATGTTGCAGCCGAAGCGTACCAAATTCCGGAAAGTTCATAAGGGCCGCAACCGTGGCCTGGCAGAGCGGGGCAGCAAAGTGTCTTTTGGCACTATTGGTCTGCAGGCAACTGGCCGCGGTCGTATCACCGCACGCCAGATCGAAGCCGCCCGTCGTGCCATGACTCGTCACATCAAGCGTGGCGGGAAGATTTGGATCCGGGTTTTCCCGGACAAGCCGATTACCAACAAGCCGCTGGAAGTGCGGATGGGTAAAGGTAAAGGTTCTGTAGAGTATTGGGTTGCCCAGATTCAACCGGGCAAGATGCTTTACGAAATGGAAGGTGTTTCTGAAGACGTGGCGCGTGAAGCGTTCCGTCTGGCCGCGGCCAAGCTGCCGGTAAGCACCCGTGTCGTAACTCGGACGGTGATGTAAGCCATGAAAGCGAGCGAGCTGAGAGATAAAAGTGTTGAAGAGCTGCAACAGGAGCAAATCAACCTGCTTGAGGAACAGTTCAAGCTGCGTATGAAGTCTGCTTCCGGCCAGCTTTCCAAAACCCACGAGCTTGGGACGGTTCGCCGTAACATTGCGCGCGTAAAAACCATTCTGAGAGAGAAGCAGGGTAACTAGTCATGGCAGAGGCAAAAATGCGCCGGACCGCTACCGGCAAAGTGATCTCCAACAAGGGTGAAAAAACTATCACTGTGTTGGTAGAGCGCCGGGTTCAGCACCCGATTTACGGCAAGATCATCAAGCGTTCCAGCAAGCTGATGGCGCACGATGAGCAAAACCAGTGTAACGAAGGTGACCTGGTTACCATCGAGGAATGCCGTCCGATGTCCAAGCGGAAAACCTGGACTTTGGTAAATGTAGTCGAACAGGCCAACAAGGCCTAACGGACCGTTGCTGTGGCTGCCTGTAAAGGCAGAGTTGGAGAGAGTTAGCGATGATTCAGACCGAAAGCATGCTCGAAGTTGCCGATAACAGCGGCGCCCGTCGAGTACAGTGCATCAAAGTACTGGGTGGTTCTCACCGCCGCTATGCAGGCATTGGTGACATCATCAAGGTCACAGTGAAGGAAGCAATTCCGCGCGGCCGTGTAAAGAAAGGTGATGTAATGACCGCCGTGGTTGTGCGTACCCGTAAAGGTGTACGCCGCCCCGATGGTTCTTTGATTCGTTTCGACGAAAATGCCGCGGTGTTGTTGAACAACAACAAAGCACCGATCGGTACCCGGATCTTCGGCCCGGTAACGCGCGAGCTGCGCACCGAGCAGTTTATGAAGATCATCTCCCTGGCACCTGAAGTTCTGTAAAGGCGGGTGAAGGTAATGCTTAAGATCAAGCGTGATGACGAAGTCATCGTAATCGCGGGCAAGGACAAAGGTAAGCGTGGCACTGTTCAGCAGGTTCTGGACAATGGTCGCGTAATCGTTGGCGGCATTAACATGGTGAAAAAGCATGTTAAGGCCAATCCTAACCGCGGTACTCAAGGCGGCATCGTAGAACAGGAAGCGGCACTTCATGCTTCCAACGTTGCCATCTGGAACCCCAAGTCGCAGAAAGCGGATCGTGTGGGCTTCCGTTTTGAAGACGGCAAAAAAGTGCGTTTCTTCAAGTCCAACGGCGAAACGCTGTAGGTTAGGTGACCCATGAGTGATCTGAAAAAGATTTATCAAGACGAAATCGTGCCCAAGCTGAAAGACGAGCTGGGTCTCGATAACATCATGGAAGTGCCGAAGATCACCAAGATCACCCTGAATATGGGTGTTGGTGAAGCTTCTGCCGACCGTAAGGCAATGGACGGCGCTCTCGCCGACATGACTGCCATTTCCGGTCAGAAGCCCCTGGTAACCAAGGCTCGTAAGTCTGTTGCCGGCTTCAAGATCCGTGAAGGTTGGCCGATCGGCTGCAAGGTAACCCTGCGCAACGATCGTATGTACGAATTCCTGGAGCGCCTGGTTTCCATCGCGATCCCGCGTATTCGTGACTTCCGTGGTTTGAATGCGAAATCCTTCGATGGCCGTGGTAACTACTCCATGGGTCTTCGTGAGCAGATCGTGTTCCCGGAAATCGATTTCGACAAGGTCGACAAATTGCGTGGTCTGGATATCACCATCACCACCAATGCGAAGACTGATGACCAGGCACGGGCGCTGCTGCGCGCCTTCAACTTCCCGCTGAAGGGCTAAGAGGATTTATCATGGCTAAAGAATCCATGAAAAACCGGGAAGCAAAACGCGCCAAACTGGCCAAGCGTTTTGCCGCCAAGCGTGCAGCGCTTAAGGCGATCATCCAGGATCCCAATGCAGAACCTGAAGCGAAGTGGGATGCTCAGCTTCAGCTGCAGAAATTGCCGCGCGATTCTTCGCCGGTACGTCAGCGTAACCGCTGCCGTATTACCGGTCGTCCGCACGGTTACTACCGCAAATTCGGCCTGAGCCGGATCAAGCTGCGTGAAGCAGCAATGCGCGGTGATGTTCCCGGTCTGGTTAAGTCCAGCTGGTAAGCCAAGAAACAGGCATGAGTAGCGGAGCGATTGCGGCATGAGCATGCAAGATACCCTGGCGGATATGTTTACTCGTATCCGTAACGCCCAAATGGCCAAGAAAGTACAGGTTGAGATTCCTGCCTCCAAGGCAAAGGAAGCGATTGCCAAGGTACTTCTGGACGAGGGTTACATTGCTGGTTACAAGGTCAGCGATGAGAAAAAACCGGTAATGACGGTTGATCTGAAGTATTTCGAAGGTAAGCCGGTGATCGACAAGATCGCTCGTGTTAGCCGTCCTGGTCTGCGTGTCTACAAGAACGCAAACGAGATTCCGAAGGTCAAAGGCGGCCTGGGTGTGATGATTGTATCCACCAATCAGGGCATTATTTCTGACCGCGCAGCGCGCAAAGCCAATGTTGGTGGCGAGCTGATCTGCGAAGTGTCCTAACAGAAGCGGCGTAGACGGGTTAGGTGCAGCAATGTCTAGAGTAGCAAAAAGTCCGGTAAACCTGCCGAAGGGCGTCGAAGTTAAGGTCGACGGCCAGAATGTTGCCATCAAAGGCAGCAAGGGCAGCATGGAGCACGAAGTTCACGAGCTGGTAGCCGTGTCTGTTGAGGAAGGTGTGGTTTCTGTGAAGCCTCACGATGATTCCCAAAAGGCGTGGGCCCTGGCCGGGACTACCCGTGCAGTATTGAACAACATGGTAACGGGTGTTGCCGAAGGTTTTGAGCGCAAGCTTCAACTCCTCGGTGTTGGTTACCGTGCCCAGGCTCAGGGTAAAGTCCTTAACCTGACTCTCGGCTTCTCCCATCCGGTTGCTTACGAGCTGCCTGAAGGGATTACTGCCGAAACCCCGAGCCAGACAGAGATCGTTATCAAGGGCATTGACAAGCAACTGGTAGGTCAGGTTGCTGCCAATGTTCGGGCCTTCCGTCCGCCTGAGCCCTACAAGGGTAAAGGGGTGCGCTATGCTGATGAGCAAGTGCGCCGTAAGGAAGCCAAGAAGAAATAATCGTCGAGATTAATGCCATGAAAGACAAAAAAGTTGCACGTCTGCGCAGGGCAAAACGTACTCGCCTGAAGATCCGTGAACTGGGCGAAGTTCGTCTCTGCGTAAACCGTACTCCGCGTCATATCTATGCGCAGGTAATCTCTGCGAACGGCGGCCAGGTACTGGCTTCCGCTAGCACTGTAGAGAAAGATCTGCGTGCTGAAGCTACCGGTAACACTGACGCAGCGGCCAAGGTTGGTCAGCTGATCGCTCAGCGTGCCAAAGAAGCGGGCGTAGAGCGCGTTGCCTTTGACCGTTCCGGTTTTAAATATCACGGTCGCGTAAAGGCGCTGGCAGACGCCGCGCGTGAAAACGGGCTTGAATTCTAAGGGTGCTTGGTTATGTCGAAAGTTGATCCCAACGAAGGTCTGCAGGAAAAGCTGGTTCAGGTAAACCGGGTTGCTAAAGTTGTTAAAGGCGGCCGTATCTTCGGTTTTACCGCGCTGACTGTAGTGGGTGACGGCAAGGGCAAGGTTGGCTTTGGTCGTGGCAAGGCACGTGAAGTGCCCGCCGCTATCCAGAAAGCCCTGGAAGCTGCCCGCCGCAACATGATTCAGGTGGAGCTGAACGGTTCCACCATCCAGCACCCGATGAAGGCCCGTCACGGCGCCTCCAAGGTGTACATGCAGCCGGCCGATGAAGGTACCGGTGTGATTGCCGGCGGTGCGATGCGCGCCGTGCTGGAAGTCGCAGGCGTTCAGAACGTACTGGCCAAGTGTTATGGCTCCACCAACCCGGTTAACGTGGTTCGGGCTACCTTCAATGGCCTGAAGTCCATGGCGTCTCCGGAGTCTGTGGCCGCCAAGCGTGGCAAGTCTGTCGAAGACATTCTGAACTAAGCGCAGATAACGGAATCGTTACGATGGCTGAAAAGATCAAGGTAAAGCTGGTTAAGAGCACCAACGGCCGGCTGGAAAAGCATAAGGCCTGTGTGCGTGGTCTCGGTCTGCGCCGTATCGGCCACACCGTGGAAGTTGAAGATACCCCTGCGGTACGCGGCATGATCAACAAGGTCGCGTACATGGTACAGGTAGAGGGAGAATAGTGATGCGTCTGAATGATCTGCATCCTGCTGAAGGTTCCCGCCCGGACGGCAAACGTGTCGGTCGTGGTATCGGCTCTGGCCTGGGCAAGACTGGTGGCCGTGGTCACAAAGGTCAGAAGTCCCGTTCCGGCGGTACTGTGAAGCCCGGGTTCGAGGGTGGTCAGATGCCACTGCAGCGTCGTGTGCCGAAGTTCGGCTTCACGTCCAAGCTGGCAATGGGCACTGCCGAAGTTCGCCTGGCCGAGCTGGCCAAGGTGGAAGGCGATGTGATCGACCTGGCTTCCCTGAAAGCTGCCAACGTGGTTCGTCGTGATATGAAGCGCGCGAAGATCGTTCTGCAAGGTGAAATTGACCGTGCAGTGACTGTTCGTGGTGTTGGTATCACCAAAGGTGCCCGCGAAGCGGTTGAGAAGGCCGGCGGCAAAGTCGAAGAATAAGGCGACGCTTTATGGCGAAGAATCGCGCTCAGACATTGAATGGTGGCGCGCCGAAAGTAGACAGTGGCGCTATGCGCGAGCTGTGGCGGCGAATCGGTTTTCTGTTGGGCGCCCTGGTGGTGTTCCGGATCGGGGCACACATCCCGGTTCCGGGCATGAACCCGGAAGCGTTGCAACAGATGTTCAACAACAACCGGGACACCATTCTTGGCCTGTTCAACATGTTCTCCGGGGGCTCCCTGGAGCGCATGAGTATTTTTGCGCTGGGCATCATGCCCTACATTACTGCCAGCATCATCATTCAGCTGATGTCTGCAGTGGTGCCGACTCTGGAGCAGCTCCGAAAGGAAGGTGAACAGGGCCGACGCAAGATTACCCAGTACACCCGGTATCTCACCGTGGCACTGGGTGCAGTTCAGTCCTTCGGTGTATGCGCAGGTCTGAAGAGCCAGGGTATTACCCTGCTGCCCGAAGCGGCAACCTCCATGCAGGTGGCCAGCTTCTATTTCGTGGCAGTTACCAGCCTTCTGACCGGTACCGTGTTCCTGATGTGGCTGGGTGAGCAGATCACCGAGCGGGGTATTGGCAATGGTATTTCCATGCTGATCTTCGCGTCCATTGTGGCAGGCCTGCCTGGTGCGGTGGCTCAGACCTTCGAGTCTGCCCGTACTGGTGACCTGAGTCTGATCATGATGCTGTTTGTGTTCCTGGTGGCACTGGCCGTTATTTTCGGTGTGGTGTTTGTGGAACGCGGGCAACGCCGTATTACGGTGAACTACGCACGCCGCCAGCAAGGCCGTCGTGTGTATGCAGCGCAGCAGAGTCATCTGCCGCTGAAAGTGAACATGGCAGGGGTTATTCCGGCTATCTTCGCCAGCTCCATTCTGCTGTTTCCGGCTTCACTGACCCAGTGGTTCAGTGATTCCAATCCGGATTCGTGGTGGGGGCAGACGTTGCGTAGCGTGAGTGATGCCTTGTTGCCGGGTACGCCGCTGTATGTACTGCTGTTTACCCTGTCTATCGTGTTCTTTTGCTACTTTTATACAGCGCTGGTGTTCAATCCGAGGGATGTCGCTGACAACCTGAAGAAATCCGGCGCTTATATACCGGGTATCCGCCCGGGCGAGCAATCCGCTCGCTATATCGACACCGTGATGGGCCGTCTGACCCTGATCGGCGCGGTATACATGACGCTGGTGTGTCTGTTGCCACTGGGTCTGCAAGCTGTTGCCAATGTGCCCTTCTACCTGGGCGGCACCTCTCTGCTGATCGTTGTGGTGGTAGTCATGGACTTCTGGTCGCAGGTTAATTCGCACCTGACGTCCACCCAGTACGAGAAGTTGATGAAGAAAGCCAACCTGAAAGGGTATGGCGGCACCGGACTGGTGCGTTAACGAACGAGGCGAGTGCGATGAAAGTTCAGGCTTCTGTGAAGAAGATCTGCCGTAACTGCAAAGTGATCCGTCGTAAGGGTCGCGTCATGGTGATCTGCAGTGCCGAACCCCGGCACAAGCAGCGCCAGGGTTAAGGTTCAGTCTTCTTTTAAGTGTTTGGTTGAAATTCAGTCGGCGTAGCGCTAGACTCTGCCGCCTTTCGGCGCCATAGAGCCTGGCGCACCCGTTTTGTGAATCGGAGATATTCGGATGGCCCGTATTGCAGGCGTTAACATCCCGGAAAATAAGCACACGGTGATTTCACTCACCTACATCTTCGGGGTCGGTCGTACCCGTGCACAGCAAATCTGTGCCGCGGCCGGTATTGAGGAAACCGCAAAGGTTCGTGACCTGAGCGGTGAGCAGCTGGACGTCATTCGTGGCGAAGTTGCCAAGTTCTCTACCGAGGGTGACCTGCGCCGGGAAATCAACATGAACATCAAGCGTCTGATGGACCTCGGTTGTTACCGTGGTATTCGCCATCGTCGCGGCCTGCCGCTTCGCGGTCAGCGCACCAAAACCAATGCTCGGACCCGTAAAGGTCCGCGTAAACCGATTCGCAAGTAAGCTGAAACGTCAGCGGCTGGATTTGGATAGGCATTATGGCTAAGTCAAAGAAAGATAGTGGCGCACGTCGCAAGAAGGTAACGCGCAGCGTAGCGGACGGCATCGCTCACGTGCACGCTTCCTTCAACAACACCATCATCACCATTACTGATCGTCAGGGCAACGCTCTGTCCTGGGCGACCTCCGGTGGTGCCGGTTTCCGTGGTTCCCGCAAGAGCACCCCGTTCGCTGCCCAGGTGGCTGCCGAGAACGCGGGTAACGCTGCCAAGGACTACGGTTTGAAGAATCTTGAAGTTCGCGTGAAGGGCCCTGGCCCGGGCCGCGAATCCTCCATTCGTGCCCTGAATGGCTGTGGCTACAAGATTACCCATATTGAGGACGTTACGCCGATTCCGCACAACGGTTGCCGTCCGCCTAAAAAGCGTCGCGTGTAACGGGAGTTAAAGCAAGATGGCAAGATACATCGGTCCCAAGTGCAAGCTTTCCCGTCGTGAAGGCACTGATCTGTACCTGAAGAGTGGCATTCGTCCGCTCGATTCCAAGTGTAAGGCTGAGCAGGCGCCGGGTCAGGCTGCTGGCGGTCGTCGCCCGGGTCGTCTTTCCGACTACGGCGTACAGCTGCGCGAAAAGCAGAAAGTTCGTCGTACCTATGGTGTGCTGGAAAAGCAGTTCCGTAGCTACTACAAGAAGGCAGCTTCCTCCAAGGGTGCAACTGGCGAAGTCCTGCTGCAGCTTCTGGAAGGTCGTCTGGATAACGTGGTATACCGCATGGGCTTCGGCTCTACCCGCTCTGAAGCGCGTCAGCTGGTATCCCACCGTGCCATCCTGGTTAACGGTCAGTCCGTCAATGTGGCCTCCTACCAGGTGAAGCCGGGTGACGTGATCAACGTTCGCGAGAAGTCCAAGAACCAGCTGCGCGTGAAGAACGCCATGGAACTGGCTCAGCAGCGTGGTTTCGTGCCGTGGATTGAGGTGGACGAGAAGAAACTGGAAGGGACTTTCAAGTCCAAGCCGGAGCGTATCGACCTGCCTGCCGAGATCAACGAAAACCTGATCGTCGAGCTGTACTCCAAGTAAGGACTGCCTGAGGGATCTCTATGACCGCCGTGAACGAGTTTCTCACGCCCCGCTCGATCGCTGTAAACGCGATCAACCAGACCCACGCCAAGGTGGTTCTGGAACCGCTGGAGCGTGGTTTTGGCCACACCCTGGGGACTGCGCTGCGTCGCATCCTGATCTCCAGCATGCCCGGCTGCGCGATCACCGAAGTGGAGATCGAGGGCGTACAACACGAATACTCTTCCATCGAAGGTGTTCAGGAAGATGTGATCAACATCCTGCTGAACCTCAAGGGCGTAGCCTTGAAGATGGAAGACCGCGAAGAAGCTACCCTGGAACTGGTCAAGAAAGGCCCCGGGGCAGTCACTGCGGATGACATTCAGCGTGATCACAGTGTTGAGATCGTCAACCCGGATCACCTGATCTGCACCATCACCGGCGACACCGAACTGCGTGTGAAGCTGAAAGTGCAGAAGGGTCGTGGCTACGAAGCTGCCGATTCCCGTCAGACTGATGAAGACGAGACTCGCGGTATTGGCCGTCTGCAGCTGGATGCCAGCTACAGCCCGGTTCGTCGCGTAGCCTACGTGGTCGAAGCTGCCCGTGTTGAGCAGCGCACCGACCTGGATAAGCTGGTTATCGATCTGGAAACCGACGGTACCATCGATCCGGAAGAAGCGATTCGTCGCGCTGCGACTATCCTGCAGCAGCAGATCGCGGTATTCGTGGATCTGGAACAGGACGCCAAGCCTGAGCCGAAGCAAGAGCGCGAAGAGATCGATCCGATCCTGCTGCGCCCGGTAGATGACCTGGAACTGACCGTTCGTTCTGCCAACTGTCTCAAGGCAGAGAACATCTACTACATCGGCGATCTGGTTCAGCGTACCGAGGTAGAGCTTCTCAAGACCCCGAACCTGGGTAAGAAGTCTCTCACCGAGATCAAGGACGTGCTGGCCTCCAAGGGCTTGTCGCTGGGTATGCGTCTGGAGAACTGGCCGCCGGTCAGCCTTCGTGACGACGACCGGCTGAACACCAAATTGCGCTAAGTTAGTTGTTGTGGACGCTGTGAAGCGCCCCTGAACATAGGAACAGAATCATGCGTCATCGCAAAAGCGGCAGAAAACTGAATCGGAACAGCTCTCATCGTCAGGCGATGTTCCGTAACATGGCCGTGTCTCTGCTGGAGCACGGGGCGATCAAGACCACTCTGCCCAAGGCTAAAGAGCTGCGTCGTGTGGCTGAGCCGCTGATCACCCTGGCAAAGGAAGATTCCGTAGCCAACCGTCGTCTGGCTTTCAACCGCACCCGTTCCAAGGAAGTGGTTGGCAAGCTGTTCAACGAGCTGGGTCCGCGCTACAAGAGCCGCCCTGGCGGTTACGTGCGTATCCTCAAAATGGGCTTCCGTGCCGGTGATAACGCACCGATGGCCTATGTTGAGCTGGTAGACCGTCCTGAGGTTGCTGACGCCGACGCTGAATAAGCGCCGAGTTGCAGTGATCAAAAAAACCGGGCCAAAGGCCCGGTTTTTTTATGTCTGTTGCAAGCCCGCACGGCTGTACTATGCTGATACAGAGGCTTTGTGGAAGGCGTTGTGTCATTTTCGCTCCATTCTTTGGCGATGGCTGGGGAGATGCGCTGGCAGTCCGGGTTCTCAGATATCGCAACGGGCGGGGAGGTCTATGGCAATCAAGGGTTTTCATGCGCACGTGTATTACGACGCGGACACCTTCAGCCAGGCCGCTGCGCTGTGCCAGTCTGCAAGACAGAAATTCGATCTGACCATGGGGCAGATGCACCGGAAGCGGGTCGGTCCGCATCCTCGCTGGAGCTGTCAGCTCACTATTCCACGGCGACTGGCTGGTGAGGTGATTCCCTGGTTAATGGCCAGTCGTAACGGTTTGACGATATTTATTCATGGACTCAGTGGCGATGATCTGCGTGATCACACCGAGTTGGTGATGTGGCTGGGGGACAGCCAGCCACTGGATCTGAGTATCTTTCAATTCTCAGCCTGATCTGCCTCCTTACTGGGCGACGACCCGCCCGCGATACATGAGGGGTTTGCCTGATTTCGACTTTCCCTCTTGTTCGGGGCGCTTCTTGCGGTGTTCGGCTATGTCGACCGGCTGACCACGATAGAACCGCACAGGTAGCGCTTCTTCCGGGGTTATGAGTTCATCTGGCCCTTCCAGTTCGATCAGAGCCAATCTGATCTCTCCGTATAAACGCTGCATTCCCTGGGAGCGGGTTCGTCCGGCATAGTGTGCCAGCTTGTGGCGCAGTTCCGGATCTGTCAGAGAAAGGTTGGCATCAAACTCCGCACGAATCAGACGGCGACACTGGTTGACCAGATTGACAATGTTGTACTGCATTAACCAACGGTGGTCGGTAGCGTTACTCATCACATACTCCTCAGACCCAGTCTGTGTATTGCGAATAACAGGGTTTAAGCAGAAATCGTGCCACTACGAAATATGGCGTAGGGCCAGCCTGGCTGCCCCGGGCGGGGGCAGGGCGGCCAGATTGGTGCTACCCATGGGTTATTTTGAGGCGCTGCGAAATCGCTGCAGGCAGTTGGCGTAAAAGGTGGTTGTGGCGGGCCAATCAGAGAAAACACCAATGACCCCAACCTGGCGGGCGAGCACGTCGAGCAAGGTGAAAGTGTCGCCGTCATTGTCGATGGCCGGGGCCACGCTCTGGTAATACCAGCCGCCGCCGCCCGTGAGTGGCCCGGAACGCTCCAGTGACCAGGCGATCACATCCAGGTCTGCAGCACGTGCGGCTTCAGCATAGGGGCTGGGAACAATCTGGTTGTGGCTATCAGTGGTGACCAGCATCCATAGTGGCGGGGCAATGATGTTCACCCCGTAACCGGCCAGAGTGGCCATGTCCGGTTGCCAGGTGCCGGGGTTCTGTGGATCCAGTCCCTGGCTGTCCCGACCGTCCAGATAAACGGCCTGACGGCCGTAGGCGCCTTCATGGTCAATCCAGTAGCGCACATCTTCCAGCAGGAAAGACTGGGGAAAGACCTGTTGGGGCGGGACGCCCGCGTCCCGGTATTCCTGAATCAACTGATGGGCATAGTCCTGCTGGGTGTAAGTACCCTGCCAGGGCATGGGGACAGACGGAGTTTTGAGTTCCGGGGTCATCTTGACGCCCAGTTGCTGGAACAGCGCAATGCTTTCACGGTGGCTGAGCAGGGTGCCCCTGGCGCTGTAGAGATCGGTACGGTACGGTGGCGTGCCCTGCAAATAGCCTTCCACAGTGGTGGCCCGGGGGTTGGCGCCATCCATTTTTCCTTTCAGGGTCTTGAACTCAGCCAGGGTGATATCGCTGGTGCAGCATTGCGCGCTGGCCGGGTTGCTGCCATCAAAGGGGCTGAAGGGCTGGCTGCACTGACTGGCCAGGTCTGTTTCCAGGATATTGGTGGTGGTGTGCAGGTCGCACTGGGAATGGCGACATACCAGCTCTTGATCCTTGGTGAAGGCCACATCACATTCCAGGATGCCGGCGCCCATACGCGCAGCTGCGCGGTAGGATTCTTCGGTATGTTCCGGGAACTGTAGGGGGGCTCCGCGATGGCCGATGGAGAAGTCGCTGGGCTGCATGGGCCGTGGGTTGCGTGCACAGGCTTGCAACACCTGTTTCACCGGCCCCTCGTCCATGTCAGTCAAGAGGTAGAAGGGGCGAGGCCCCAGCTCCACAGTGCCTTTTGGTGCCTTCGTGTTATTGCCGGCACAGGCAACGGTGGTCGCTGCCAGCGCAGCCGCAGTGATAACGCCTCGTAGTGCCCAGATCCGTTTCATGATCAACCTCCATAGCGAGTGGTTAGGCTGATCATGTCGCTGATTGATGACGTTAAGGTGGGCAGGATAATTCAAACAGGTGACAGGCCATGAAAATGTGATCTCCCTCTGGTTCACTGTTTGGAAAGATCTTGTTCGCGGATTACGTTGGCGTTGTAAACAGAGCTAAAAAACTCGGCGACTGTCATGCGCAGTTGTCTGGGTCTGCCATCACTAATCATCCGTGCGCTCCAAAGCACTTTTCCATCGCTTTTTCGAACAACGGCCATGTCGCTGATTGCACTGCCAAAACTCCCAGCATAGCCACTACCTCCGGAAAACGTGCTGAAGAGCGCGGCTGAGGTGATCTTGGCCGCCTTGGCGCCATCTGTATGATGCCAGCCCGAAAAGCGGGTAAGCAGATAACAGCAGCTTCCATCCTGGTATTTTGCCAATGATTCAGGAAGGCCAAGGGACGCCTGTTGCACCGGGGCTGGCAGTTCAGGTAAACCGAAAAAAGGCGTCGACTCTTTTACCTGTTGCGGGCTTAAATCGTCCGCCCAGGCCTTGGTGTAAAGTTGTGAGATAGCATCGGCGATTGGGGCGTCAATCGTGAGAGTAAGGCTTTCTATTTCATAACTCTTGGCCACAGGGGTAAGCTGTTCGAGCAGTAATGCCTGTCCGTAGCCTGTGCGCTTGGTGGCGCCGGTCACCTCACCACTGAGCGTTTTCTCTTCCATCGCAAGATCAGGAGGAAGAATGGTAATGGTGTCAAAAGCCTCGTAATCCTGTTGAGTAATATCCACAGCGGGGTAGGTGCGCAGGCAATGTTCTGCGGAGCAATTGAAATGCTCACTCAGATTTTGGAATCTCGAGCATGCACTGAGAAGGACTGCCAAGGTCACAGCCAGGGCTGTTCGGGTGAATAGCCACATTTTATTTGCCTATCATGGTTTTCAGAAAACGCCCGGTATGACTTCCCTTTTCCCTGGCCACCTCTTCCGGGGTGCCTTCGGCGATAATCTCGCCGCCACCGTCACCGCCTTCCGGGCCCAGATCCACAATCCAGTCCGCGGTCTTGATCACATCCAGGTTGTGCTCAATCACGGCTACCGTATTGCCGTGGTCTGCCAATCGGTTGAGCACGTCCAGCAGGAGTTGAATATCCTGGAAGTGCAGGCCAGTGGTGGGCTCATCAAGAATGTAGAGGGTGCTGCCGGTATCCCGACGGGATAATTCCTTGGCCAGCTTCACCCGCTGGGCTTCCCCGCCGGACAGGGTGGTGGCGGCCTGGCCCAGTTTGATATAGCTGAGCCCCACGTCCATCAGGGTCTGTAGCTTGCGTGCCAGGGAGGGGACCGCGTCAAAGAACTCGCGGCCTTCCTCGATGGTCAGGTCCAGCACCTCGAAGATATTCTTGCCCTTGTAGAGGATTTCCAGGGTTTCCCGGTTGTAGCGTTTGCCTTCGCACACTTCGCAGGGCACGTAGATATCCGGCAGGAAGTGCATTTCCACCTTGATGACGCCGTCGCCCTGACAGGCTTCACAGCGGCCACCCTTGACGTTGAAGCTGAAGCGGCCCGGCTTGTAGCCCCGGGCGCGGGCTTCCTGGGTGCCGGCGAACAGTTCGCGCACCGGCGTGAAGATGCCGGTATAAGTGGCCGGGTTGGAGCGTGGGGTGCGGCCGATGGGGCTCTGGTCGATATCCACCACCTTGTCGAAGTGCTCCAGCCCCTCGATGGCCTCATAGGGTGATGCCTTGAGGGTCGTGGCCTTGTTCAGTTTGGTGGCGGCCAGCGGGTACAGAGTGCTGTTGATCAGGGTGGACTTGCCGGAGCCGGACACGCCGGTAATGCAGGTGAGCAGGCCCACGGGGATGTTCAGTGGATGTCCCTTGAGGTTGTTGCCGGTGGCGCCCAGCAGGGTCAGCCACTTGTCGTCCTTGTTCTGCCGCCGCTGCTTTGGCACCGCAATCTGCTTGCGGCCAGACAGATAGTCGCCAGTGAGGGAGTCCGGGTTGTCTGACACCTGCTTTGCGGTGCCCTGGGCGACCACGGTGCCTCCATGAACCCCGGCACCGGGGCCGATATCAATGACGTGGTCGGCAAGGCGAATTGCATCCTCGTCATGTTCCACTACCAGCACGGTATTGCCCAGATCGCGAAGCCGGGTGAGGGTGTTGAGCAGTCGCTCATTGTCTCGCTGGTGCAGGCCGATGGAGGGTTCATCCAGCACGTACATGACGCCCACCAGGCCGGCGCCGATCTGGCTGGCCAGGCGAATCCGCTGGGCTTCGCCCCCGGACAGGGTTTCCGCGCTGCGTTCCAGAGTCAGGTATTCAAGGCCCACGTTGACCAGAAACTGCAGCCGGTCACGAATTTCCTTGAGGATCTTGTCGGCGATCTCGCCCTTGCTGCCAGGCAGGTTCAGTTCACTGAAATAGTTATGCGCCTTGCCCACTGCCAGGCGGACCACGTCGGGCAGGGTGGTCTGCTCGATGAACACATGCCGGGCGGCTTCACGCAGGCGGGAGCCGTTACAGCTGGGGCAGCTGGAAGTGGACATGTAGTTGAGCAGATCTTCGCGCACCGCATCGGATTCGGTTTCCCGGTAGCGGCGTTCCATATTCGGAATGATGCCTTCGAAGGGATGGTTGCGCTTGATGATGTCGCCGCGATCATTCAGGTAGCGGAACTCGATGCTTTCCTTGCCGGTGCCGTAGAGAATTTTCTTGCGGGTGCCCTTGTCCAGGTCCTGGAAGGGCAGGTCCATATCAAAGCCAATGCTCTGTGACAGGGAGTTGAGCATCTGGAAGTAGTAAACGTTGCGGCGGTCCCAGCCGCGGATAGCACCTTCCGACAGGGAGAGCTCGGCGGAGTTGATCACCTTGTCCTCGTCAAAGAACTGCTTCATGCCCAGGCCGTCACAGCTGGGGCAGGCGCCGGCCGGATTGTTGAAGGAGAACAGGCGCGGCTCCAGTTCAGGGATGGAGTAGCCGCAGTGGGAGCAGGCGAATTTGGCGGAGAAGGTGGTTTCCTCGCCGTCGCCGTCCATGGGCGCAATGATGGCAATGTCATCCGCCAGGTTCAGGGCGGTTTCGAAAGACTCGGCCAGCCGGTTCTGCAGGTCGTCACGTACCTTGAAGCGATCCACCACCACTTCGATGGTGTGCTTCTTGTTCTTTTCCAGGGTCGGGGTGTCGTCCATGTCATAGATGCGGCCATCCACCCGCACTCGGATAAAGCCCTGGGCCCGCAGTTCTTCGAACAGATGCAGGTGTTCACCTTTCTTTTCGCGAATCACCGGGGCCAGCAGCATCAGTTTGCTGCCTTCTTCCATGGCCAGTACCTGATCCACCATCTGGCTGATGGTCTGCGCAGCCAGCGGAGTGTCATGCTCCGGGCAGCGCGGCTCGCCGACGCGGGCGAACAGCAGGCGCAGGTAGTCGTAGATCTCGGTAATGGTGCCCACGGTGGAGCGCGGGTTATGACTGGTGGACTTCTGTTCGATGGAAATGGCCGGGCTGAGCCCTTCGATGTGATCCACATCGGGCTTTTCCATCATCGACAGGAACTGGCGGGCATAGGTGGAGAGAGACTCCACGTAGCGGCGCTGGCCTTCTGCATAGAGGGTGTCGAACGCCAGCGAGGACTTCCCCGACCCGGACAGGCCGGTGATTACCACCAGTTTGTCCCGGGGAATATCCAGGTCCACGTTCTTCAGGTTATGGGTGCGCGCCCCGCGAACCAGAATGGTATCCATCTACTGCCCCTGAGTACTGTCAAAATGAACAGGGCAGTATAAGGGACGCTGGATGCTTGACGCCAGATGCAGGACGCGAAAACCCCGCGTCTGGCTGCAGGCGTCGTGCATCAGGCGCTTTACAGGTTTTCCTGCGCCCAGTTCACCGCTTGCAGGCGGTTGGAGGCGTTGATTTTCTTGAAGATGTTGTAGATGTGAGTCTTGATGGTGTGCGGGCTCAGGTTGAGGCTGCTGGCGATTTCCGAGTTTTTGGCGCCGGTGGCCATGACCTTGAGCACTTCCACTTCCCGGTCGGTGAGGTTCACCTCACTGCGCGAGAAGGTCTTGTTGAAGGTACGGCTTTTCATCAGGTAGGTCTGCAGCACCGCGCGGGGGAACCACAGCTCACCATCGAAAATGGCCTTGATGCCCTTGCTCAGCAGGGCCTGCGGGCAATCGAACTGGAACCCGCCGTTGACCATGGGCAGGCCGGCCAGCTTGGACAGGGATTCTTCATCGTCCACGTTGAACACGGCAATCAGCACATCGTTTTCCACTTCCTGGTCTGCTTCCAGCAAATGAGCGATGACTTCATTCACGTCCACACTGTGGTAATCCACCAGAAACAGGTTCTGGTCATTGGTGCGCAGCGTCTCCACCGTGATATCCGCCACGGAGGGGATAGAGTGGGTAGCGACGTCTTCCTTGACCAGAAATTCGGTGAGCAGCGCATTCTGCAACTGCTGGCCACCGACGACGTAGACCTGCTGGCTTTGTTGTTGGGTATTCATTGTCCTGTCCATGACTGCTTGGGAGATTCAGGGGCCCTGTGCGCGTTCAGCGTGCTGTGACGTATGCGCAGGATCAATGACGGTCTCCCTAGGCGTTAGCCTAAGAAAAAAAACTTACCAGCGTGTGAATTTATCACCGCTTTGACGGGGGTTCAATTTACCGGGGCCAGTTTTCGTCAAGATTGGTAATTTTCTTGTGTTGTTGTGACCGGCTTGTCCTTGTGGGAGGCGGGGCTGAGCGCGTGATAATGTCCCGCCCCGGCGGGAATCTGCTACACTGCCCGCCCCCTAATAACTGGCCCCGAGGCCAGAGTGGTGAGGAGCACCCAGGTTTCAATGACAGCACCCTCTTCCCAGACGCTGCAGCGCACAGAGCTGAAAACCACCGGTTACATGGCCACCATTTTTGCCCTGCGGATGTTTGGCCTGTTCATGATTCTGCCAATCTTCGCCGTGTACGGGCAGGAACTGGAAGGCGCCTCTCCGCTGCTGATCGGGACTGCCATTGGTGCCTATGGCCTGATGCAGGCTCTCTTGCAGATCCCTTTTGGAATGATGTCGGACCGCTTCGGTCGCCGGCCGTTGCTGCTGATCGGTCTGTTGCTGTTCATCGCCGGTGGGGTGGTGGCTGCCCTGAGTGATCATATCTATGGCGTGATTGCCGGGCGTGCCCTGCAGGGCGCAGGCGCCATCGCCAGTGTGATCATGGCGCTGATTGGCGATGTGGTCAGCGAAAAGAACCGCACCCGGGCCATGGCGCTAATTGGCATGTCGGTGGGTGGGTCCTTCATCCTTGCCCTGATTCTGGGGCCGCTGCTGGCGGCCTGGCTGGGGTTGTCAGGTCTTTTCTGGGCAACCTCCGTGCTGGGGGCGCTGGCACTGGTGGTGGCCTGTGTGGTGCCGGCACCCAAAGCCCATCAGGGTGAGCTTTTGCCGGCCAGGGAACGCTTCCGTCGCGTATTGGCGAGTAAGACATTGCTGCGTTTTGATGTGGGTATTTTTACCTTGCACATGATCATGACCGCGTCTTTCGTGGTGGTGCCGGCACTGCTCTCCGAGCGCCTTGGCCTCAGTTTGCAGAGCCACAGCCTGCTGTATCTGGCGGTGCTGGTGGTGGGCTTTATTGCCATGGTGCCGCTGGTCATCCGGGCTGAGCGGCGGGGAGCGATCCCGGTCAAGCGCCTGGCTATTGTGCTGCTGGCGGTTTCCCAGGTGTTGCTGGCTCTGGCGGATGCCGCGCTGTGGCATTATGTGGTGGCCTTGCTGGTGTTCTTTGCCGCCTTCAACCTGCTCGAGGCCCTGCTACCCTCACTGGTCGGCAGGGCGGCACCTGCGGGTACCCGCGGGACGGCCATGGGGGTGTATTCCAGCTCCCAGTTTATGGGGGTGTTTGTTGGCGGGCAGTTGGGCGGCGCACTGTATCAGTGGCTGGGCCCGGAGGCGGTGTTCTATGGTTGCATGGTGCTGGCGGTGGTCTGGTTGCTGGTGTTGAGCGGCATGCAGGAGTTGCCCCGTCTGGAGAACCGGGTGCTGCATCTGCAGCCTGGGCAGGACTGGCTGGCGCTGAGTCAGCGTCTGCACCAGGTGCCGGGTGTGGAGGAAGTGGTCGTGGTGGAAACCCAGGCCATGGTGCTGCTGAAGATTGATACTGGCTCGTTTGATGAGGGCCGGTTGCAGGGACTCGCCGCGGTAGCGCAAAGCTGACACAATAGCGAACTTGCCCTGCTTCCGAGATGAAGCCGGGGACACAAATCCTGGGTGTTCCCTGAATACTGACCATGAGAGTCACGGAGAGAAACAATGGCGCGCGGCGTTAACAAGGTAATTCTGATTGGTAATCTGGGTGCGGATCCGGAAACCCGTTTCATGCCCAGTGGTGGTGCGGTCACCAATGTTCGTCTGGCCACCAGTGAATCCTGGAAAGATCGTCAGAGCGGCCAGATGCAGGAACGCACGGAATGGCACCGGGTGGTGTTTTTCAACAAGCTGGGTGAAATTGCCGGCGAATACCTGAAGAAAGGCTCCAAGGTTTACATTGAAGGCTCCATCCGCACCCGCAAATGGCAGGGCCAGGATGGACAGGACCGCTATACCACCGAGATTGTCGCCAACGAAATGCAGATGCTCGATGGCCGTGGTGATGGCGGTGGCCAGGGCGGTGGTTTTGCTCCCCAGGGTAATCAGGGCGGCGGCAACCAGGGCGGTTATGGCAACGACAACTTTGGTGGTGGCGGGGGTGGCAATGCGCCCCAGTCCAACCAGAACCAGGGCGGCGGCTTCAGTGGCCCGGCAGACGACTTTGATGACGACATTCCGTTCTAAGGCGGTCTGATGCCTCGCAAGTGGATACTGGCCCTGTGCTTTGTGGTCAGCCTGATAGTCTTTCTGGTGGTGTTGATGCCGGCGGCAGTGCTGGTGGAACGGGTGCCAGCCCTGCGTCCCGGTGGCGCGCCGCTGATGCTGCACTCCCCCCGCGGGCCCTGGTGGCAGGGACAGGTCAACTGGCGCTGGCAGCAGCTGCAGGGTGTTCTTGACTGGCGGCTGGATTGGCAGGGCCTGACACCGGGCATGCACATCGCTGCGCGCACTACCGCGGGTGACGACGCCCGTATCAGTGGCTGGCTGGGTGGTACCGGTCAGGCGGACTGGTCTGTATCGCAATTGCGGCTGGCGGTGCCGGTGGCTCTGGTTGCCGAGCGCATTCCCCAAGGTAATGCGGATGGCCGGGTAGACGCCACTATCATGTCGCTGGTCGTGTCCTCCGGTCAGGTTGAAGATGCCCGTGCTACGCTACAATACAGTGGGGGTACGGTGACCTGGGGGAATAACGGCTCGGCCACCGTCCCGGTGCTGCAGGGCAAGGTCAGTATGGAAGGGCAGGTTCCCACCTTGCAGGTTAGTGATCCGCAGGGGCAGTCTCTGATGAATGCCAGCCTGGCGGATGGGCGCTTTAAGCTGGCGGTATTGCGTGCCTGGCCACAGCTGCTGGGTGTCAGTCAGGGTGGGAGTGCGGATGATGTGGTTTTCCAGATGTCCCAGCCCTTTGCCCTGGGTGGTGGCTGAATCCTGTAAAGAAATTCCTGTTGTCGGTAACACGACACAGCAATAAATTGCTTTTCGGATCCGGTATCTTTTCAATCCGTTGATGCCGGTTGTCGCCGCGACGAAGATATAACGATAAGGAAGAGCGGGAGCGTGAAGTCGCAGTTGTCAGAAATGGGTAAGTGGGGCAAACCGGTTCGCGGGGTGATCGCCGTGGTACTGGTGGTTGCGCTGGCCTGGCTGCTGGCGGAAACCGTCTGGCTGCTGATGTACGGCCCCAATCAGCCGATTCCCGAATCCGATCGTACCCGCCTGCAGGTTTCCGGTGCTCGCCAGAGCGATAGCCTTTCCCAGAATCAGGTGGATGGCTGGCAGCTGTTTGGTGAATACCAGGCGGTCGCGGCACCCAAGGATGACACGCCCACCGACGCGCCCGAAACCCGGCTCCGTCTTGAACTGCTGGGGGTGTTCCAGAGTCCGGTACCGGAATTGTCCAGTGCCATCATTGCCGAGAAAGGCAAGGAAGGGGAGCTGTATCACATTGGTGACAGTATTCCGGGCAATGCCAGCCTTGAGGAAGTCTATCCGGATCGTGTGATTCTACGCCGAGCGGGGCGACTGGAAGCCTTGCGCTGGTCTGATACTGCTCTGGGGGGCGTCAGTGAAGTCTCACCGCCGGCCCGGTCAAGGCAGAGCCCGTCGCCAGTGGTGCAGGAAGGTGGCCCCGATGATATGGCGCGCCAGCGCAAGACCATCATCAGCCAGCTTGCACTGACTCCGGTCTCCCAGGGATCAAACCAAGGCTACAAGCTGGGCAAGCGGGCTCCCAAACAGCTGATCAGTCAGGTGGGACTGAAGACTGATGATGTGATTCTCTCCGTGAACGGTCACGGCCTGGGAACCGAAGACGGCGACATTGCTGCACTGGAGTCTTTCAAGCAGACCCAGCAGGCCACGATTGTGGTGCAGCGTGGTGACCAGCAATTTACTGTGAATTATCCGCCCTAGATGGTGTTACTAATGTCCATTTTCAGAGCCTCAGTGCTTAACATTCTGCTCGCGGCGCTTTTGTCAGTGGCCGTGCTGCCAGCCCAGGCCCAGGTGAAGGCCAGCGATGACGGCAAGAGCTGGACAGTGAATATTCGCAACGCGGACATTCAGGCCTTCATCAGTCAGATCGCTGACATGACCGGCAAGAATTTCGTGGTGGATCCCCGGGTTCGGGCTCGCGATGTGACGGTGGTGTCTACCAAGGCACTGTCTGCCGACGAGGTCTATGAGTTGTTCCTGTCAGTATTGCAGGTTCACGGCTATGCCGCCGTTCCCGCTGGCGACATTATCAAGATTGTTCCCAATACCACGGCCAAGCAAAGCAACCTGCCGCTGGTGGAGAAAGGTCAGGGTACCGGCGAAGAACTGGTCACTCGCGTGATCGCCGTGGAAAACTCACCCGTGGAAGAGCTGGTGCCGGTATTGCGTCCGCTGGTGCCGCAGTATGGCCATCTGGCTGCGGTGGGGTCGGCCAATGCCCTGATCATCAGTGATCACCTGGACAACATTCGTCGCATGGAAGCGATTATTGCCAATCTGGATAATGCCGAGTCCGAAGATGTCATGGTCATCAAGCTCGAGCATGCCTTTGCCGGTGACATGGTAAAGATGCTGGAGTCGCTGACGCCGCAAACAGCATCCCGTCGCTCCAAGGCCAAGGAGGGGGCGGTAACCGTGGTGGCGGACGAACGCACAAACCGCTTGATCATCAAGGGCGACCGGATTACCCGTGAGCGCATGGCTCGTATGGTGCGCAGCCTGGATACACCGGACAGTGCCAGCAGTGGTGTCAATGTGGTGCGCCTGACCCACGGTGATGCCAAGACCCTGGCGGAGATTCTCAAGAACTTTGCTGACGGCGCCTCTGCCGCCAAGCCGGGTGCCGATGGCAAGTCGACGGTGTCGTCCTCTTCTTCCAGCAAGGTTTCCATTCAGGCGGACGAGTCCCTCAATGCGCTGGTGATCCGTGCCGAGCCGGGCATGATGAAGGAGCTGCAGTCCATCATCAGTCAGCTTGACGTGCGGCGTGCCCAGATTCTGATTGAAGCAGCGATCGTGGAAGTGACCGGAGAGAACGCCAAGTCGCTGGGCTTCCAGTATGTGGCTGGCAGTGACGAGTCCGGAGTCGGCGCGGTGAACTTCAATAATGCAGGTTTGAGCGTGAACTCCATCCTGCAGGCGCTGGCCACCGACGATCCTTCCGGTCTGTCCCTGGGGGATGGCCTGGCGTTCGGGGTAGGTGAGACGGATGCCAATGGTGACTTGAAGTGGGGCGCCCTGATGCAGGCACTGGCCTCTTCCACTGATGTGAACCTGCTGTCCACGCCCAGCATTCTCACCCTGGATAACGAAGAAGCGTCCATCATCGTGGGTGAGAATGTGCCTTTCGTGACCGGCCAGAGCACCAGCACGGGTTCCGGGGTGTCCAACCCGTTCACCACCATTCAGCGTGAAGACGTGGGTCTGACCCTGAAAGTCACCCCCCATGTGGCCGGTATGTCCACCATCCGCCTGGAGCTGGAGCAGGAAAATTCTGCAGTGAAGGAGTCGTCCGGTGAGGCGGTGGATATCGTGACCACCACCCGCAAGCTGCAGAGTACGGTGCTGGCGGATGATGGGGAAACCATTGCTTTGGGCGGCCTGATCAAGGATGACATTCGCAAGGTGGTACGTAAGGTGCCGATACTGGGCGATATTCCGCTGCTGGGCTTTCTGTTCCGCTCCACCAGTAACTCCCGTCAGAAGAGCAACCTGATGGTGTTCTTGCGTCCGACGATCCTGGCCGACAATGCGCGTCTGGTGAAGATGAGCCGCGAGAAATACATGGGCATCACCGCGCTGCAGTTTGAGGTGAATGATGACGGTGAGCTGGAGCAGGTGGTCAAGCATCCGCTGCCCCCGCAGGTGGACAAGGTCTTCGAGGGCCGTGCCCCCGTGGATCAGGCCTTCCGTGATGCCTACGATGCGGACCAGAGTAACGGTGAACTGAAACCCGAAGCCGTAGAAGCGGACGCGGGGGAAGAGGCGCAAAGCGAACCGTAAGCAGCCGCCTCCCCTCCCATAAAAAAACGCGCCACAAGGGCGCGTTTTTTTATGGGCTGAGCTACGCGCTGCGCTTGATTTTCAGCTCTCTACGAAGCCGCTGTAGGAACGTAGCGAAGCGGAGTCACGCACGCAGTGCGGCCCGAAGGGTGAGCGTAGCGAATAACCGTCGTTCGACCGCGATCCGAGCGACAGCGAGGTAATCAGTTTCGAGATGCGCTTCTGGAATCCTTGCCTCGCTTAGGCTCGGATCGCTCAGGCAAGCTGAGCTCCTACGCGGGGTATAGCGAGTGTTTTATTGATGCAAAAAGGCCCGCCCGGTAACCCGGGCGGGCCTTTTTGCATCAGGCATCAGGCATGCAGCATGATGCGTCTCTGTTCACGATTGTTGCAGGCTTTTCAAATTGGAGAGTACCCGGCGGCTGCGTTCCAGTTTCTTGTTGAGTTCTTCGTCGTTGGGGTAGAGCGGTGCCAGTTGCTTCCAGATGCGATAAGCCTCCTTGTATTGCCCGCGGGCATAGAGGGCTTCGCCGGTATTCATTTCCTCATTGAAGCGGCGGCGAGACCATTGTTCCAGGCGGTCGCGATGCTGATCCAGGGTGGGATTGCCCTTGTGCTTGTCCAGAAAGTGACGTGCTGCCAGCAGGGAATCCATGGTGCCGTCGCGCTGATAGCGGGCCATCAATTGTTCGGCTTCCGTTTGCAGGGCCTGATTGCGTTTGGCTCGGGCGCGCTGATCGGCGTTATTGAGAACCTGTTGAGCCCTGGCCAGTTGCGGTGACGGCGGCTGATCCGGTGCCAGTTGGTGGGCGTAACGCAGCAGGTCCCTGGCCTGGGTCCATTTCTGCTGTTCGGCAAAGTATTCGCCCAGCCGGGTGAGGTCGCTCCTCAGTCTTTCAAATTCCGCATCCAGTCGCTGCTTCTCTTCTACCGCGCGAGGGTCATGGAAGCTGGCCAGGGTGTCTGAAAGCTGGGTGCTTTTCAGCATGGCCTGTGCCTGGGCGGAACGACGGTCGGCCAACAGTTCATTGAGCTGGCGGCCCTCGAGAATGGCCAGAGAGGCGGTGAGCTCGTCAATGGCATAGGGGGCGACCACCTTGCTACGGTTTGCTTCCAGCAAGGCAAAGGCGTCCGCCCACTGCTGCCGACGCCCGTACGCTTCGGCTTCCTGCATCAGATGCTGTCGGTATTCCTCACTGGCTTGCAGGATGCCGGCGTATTGTTCCTGCAATAACGGATACTGATCGTGGCTTTCAGGGGTCTCGTTGATGACCTGAATGGCGCGGGCATAATCCTGTTCATCCAGTGCTGCGATCACATCCTGTTCCGGGTTGCCGAGGCTGGCACAACCACTGATCAGGGAAGCGGCCAACAGCAGGCTACTCGCCTTGTGCACGTTGCTGCTCCGTGTTCAGGTTGGCCAGGAACTGGGCGATACGCTGTTCCATCAGGGTTTCAGAGAGGGCATGCACCCCGTCGATACGGAAGGTACGCACCGGCTCCGACTTGCCACGGATACGCATGGCGCCGTATTCGGTGGCGCGTACCCGAGAACCAATGTTGGGGTTGGACAGCAGTGGCGCGGCGGCAATGATTTCATTGCCGGCGGCCATGTTGGAAAGCCGTGACGCCAGATTCACCGCGTCGCCGACCACGGTGTATTGCATGCGGTCACGGGAGCCCAGATTGCCGGCCAGCATGGCACCGGAATTGATGCCGATACGAAACTCCACGGTGGTCTGGTGGTGGGCTCGGCGATACTCGTTGAGACGCTCCACCAGGCGCTGGATCATTACCGCACAGCAAAGACCATGGAACAGGTGCTCGTCGTCCTTCTCCGGCACACCGAACACAATCATGGCACAGTCACCCATGTATTTGTCGATGGTGCCCCGGTAAAAGCCGGTTGCGGTGGTGATGGCATCGAAATAGACGTTGAGCATGTCGGCGATGGCTTCCGGCGACAGGCTTTCAGAAAGGCGGGTGAAGCCCACAATATCCGCAAAGACCACGGTGGCCTGCACATCCCGGCCGCCCAGTTGTACCTGGTCCAGATCCGCCATCATGTTGCGGGCCACGGACGGACTGACAAAGCGCTGTAGCACCTTTTCCACCTGGTCCTTTTCCAGCATACCGTGGGCCATGGTGTTGTAGGCCTCGATCAGGCCGCCAATCTCGTCGTTACGACGATCCTGAATGCGGTAGTTGAGGTCCCCGCGCCGCATGGCGCTGGTGGCTGCGAGCAGATCCTGAATCGGCTGTGCAAGCCGACGGCTGATCAGGAAGGACACGATGATGGCGATGACGCTCATGATCAGTGTGGCGGTGATCATGGTGTCCTGCACCGCTTCCCGGGCCGCCATGATAGGCCGGTCCGAGAGGGAAACGGCCACATGGCCGGCGGCGGACTCGCCAACCTTGATGGTGTAGTAATAGGTGGTGACCGGCTCACGTTCCAGTTCCCAGCGCTTGATCTGCTCCTGCAAAGGGCTGGCGGCCAGCGGCAGGATCCCGGCCTTGTCGATCAGGTTGCCATCGCGGTCGAACAGAGCAGCACCACGCACACTTTCACTGCGTGTCAGGTTGTTGAGCTGTACCTTGAGCAGAAAGGTGTCTTCCGCCAGCATGGGTTCACGGGCCGTGTTGGCCAGTTGCTGGGCAATGGCGACTCCGAAGGTATCCGCCTGGTCGCGCATGCGGCTGAGTTGGTTGTTGAGCAACAGGGTGCCCAGAACGGTCATCCCGCAAAGGATCAGCAGGGAAATGGACAGCCCCAGTTTCCAGGCAACGGGGAAGTAGTCCGGCACATAGGGTGCCAGCAGTTCGCCGAGGCGAGTGCGCGCGGTCTGTTTTGGTTCGGTCGGTTCAGTCACGGTCCATCCCTGTTATTGCCGTAACGTGATTGATGCAGACTTGCCTGCGGCAGGTCTTGCTGTCAAATTCATGGTAATAAGTCATGTTTCGTATGCTAACAATAGCATTTTCGTCGTGCTGGGTAAGTAGCCGTAAATTGGTTTTTACACCCGCCCAAACCAGGAAATGAGTATGGCGTTTATTCGAGAGCGCAAGGTGGTTGCCAACGGGTTGGAGATGTTCGTGGCAGAGGCCGGAGAGCGCGCCCAGCCACTGGTCTTGTGCCTGCATGGGTTCCCGGAATGCTGGGCCTCCTGGCGCTATCAATTGCCGATGCTGGCCCAGTCCGGTTATTACGCTGTGGCTCCCGACCTGCGGGGGTTTGGGCAGACAGGCGGTTCCCGTTTGGTGGATGATTACCGCATGTCTGTGTTGGTGGAGGATGTGCGATCACTGATAACAGCACTGGGCCATGACCAGGTCATTCTGGTGGGCCATGATTGGGGTTGCGCGCTGGCCTGGCAGGTGGCAAGGCAATACCCTGAAACTGTTACAGCAGTGGTTGGCATGTCCATTCCCTATGGCGGCCCTGCGCCGGAGGCGCCCACTGAGGCCATGAAGAGGGTGTTCGGCGATCATTTCTTCTACATGCTTTACTTCCAGCAGCCGGCGTTGCCTGAGCAGGAATTGGAGAAGAACGTGCGCGACTCCCTGCGCAAGATCTTCCACTGCTTATCCGCCGACGGAATTGCGGAGTACCGCGTGGGCAAGAACGATAGCGGGTTGCTGGATTCCATGCAGGCGCCGGAGACGCCGCCGCGCTGGATGCGCCAGGAAGATCTGGATTACTACACCGAACGCTACGAGGACAGTGGTTTCACCGGCCCGATCAACTGGTATCGGGCCATGGATCTGTCCTGGGCGGAGAGTCGGGAGGATGACAGCTGGCAGCTGGGTATGCCGGTGCTGTTCATTGGCGGCTTGCAGGATCCGGTGCTGATGTTCAACCAGAAAGCCCTGCAGCGCATGCCGGACTATGTGCCTGACCTGCGCACCGTGCTGCTTGACCAGTGCGGTCACTGGATTCAGATGGAGCAGGCGTCGGAAGTGAACCGGGAAATTCTCGCCTTTCTGGAGGAAGTGAATGGCAAAAGCGCCGAGTGAACGCAGTAATTTTCATCGCGTAGGGGAGTTTCATCGTTGCTTTTCACTGCCGGTGGAGTCGCGGCCGGTGGTCCCGGATGACCGCACCGTGCGCCTGCGACTCGCCCTGTTGCTGGAAGAATTTCATGAGCTGGCGGAAGCAACCTGTCAGTCCCCGAATGCCGCCCAGCAGGCGTTTTTGAATACGCTGGAGGCCGCCCGGGAGCAGCTTGAAGGGCTGAGCCACTTCGACGTGGATCTGGTGGGTGTGGCGGATGCGCTGACCGATATCAACTATGTGACTTACGGCGCAGGCCATACCTTCGGCATCGATCTGAATGCGACCTGTGAGGAAGTGCACCGCAGCAACATGAGCAAGTTGGGCGCGGACGGCAAGCCAGTGAAGGATGAGCGTGGCAAGGTGCTCAAAGGGCCGGACTATTCTCCGCCGTCCCTGGAAGACGTTCTGGCAGCGCAGGGAAACAAGCCCAGTTGCGAGTGAGGAGTTTCGAGTAGCGAAAGGCAAAACCGTTGCAGCGTTCAAAGCCTGTGTTTTGATCTTCGAAACTCGAAACTCGTACCTATACCTGTAATTCCATCCCCGCCGGCAAGGTGTCAGTAAGAATCTCGAAAGCCCCGCCATGGCGGCTGCGCAGAACTCGTTCAGGCTTGCCTGTTTGTTTAAGGGTGGCAGTGACGGTGGCCAGCTTGCTGTTCAGGCAGATCTTGTTGCCCCCCGGAGGGTTGTAATAGGTCAGGGCGGCTACCCGTTCCTTGCTCGTCTCCATCCTGATCTGTAGCTGCGCGTCCCGGTTGGCGGTGTCCAGGGTCCACTGGAAGGGGCGGTACCGTGCCCGGGCTTTCAGTGCGGTGCCCAGTTGATTGAAGAGGAAGCGTTGTCCGTCCAGGCTCAGGGCAGCGATGGACAGCCTCGGGCTGTACAGTGGTCCGAGTTTGATCTGTGCCGTGGCGCATTCCAGAAAGGCTTCCGGGGCGTCATCAAACCCTGCTACCTGCCCCCAGGCATAGCGGTCAGTATGCTGGCTTCCCCAATTGTGGTTCTCGCTGCCTCGCCAGCCATCCAGCCGGATTGTTTCACCATTGACGTTGAGAGTGCCGTGCAGCCGGATCATGGGACGGCTGACCAGAGACTTGGCTTTTGGCAGGGGGCGTCGATAGAACGATTCCGGTAAAAACAGCAGGGTGTCTTCACCGTCATCGTAGTACAGATCCCATTGCAGGCTCTGTTCACGGTGCTGGAGCTGGCCGCTGAGCTGGCCGGGGCGCAGCTGGTTGTCGCCGGCATTCACCGCCATGCTGTCGGTAGCGAAGCGGCAGTCGCTGAGCGGAAACTCCTGCTTGGCGGCGACGGTGCGCTGTTGCTCACCATCAAACCAGATGGCCCACACTTCCCCCAGGGCCGGGCGAGCGTCGGCGGCACGAAACAGGGTGTAGCGGATCCACAGGGCCAGGGGGCGAGTAGGGTGGTTGGCGCGGACAAACCAGGATTCATAGTGTCCGCCGCGGGCGGGGGCCTGCAGGCCGTAGAAGGGAATCATCAGCTCAGGCTCCCGTAGGCCTTGTCTTCCCTGACCAGGCGCAGGGCCCGGAACGGGAAGGCCAGCATGCTGTCCCGGTATGCCACCTCCGCCGTGCCGATGGGCTGGCGGTCCCGGGTGAGCGTCAGCGGGCAGGTAATCAGGGAGGCGATCAGGCCATTGCGACCGTAGTGCTTTTTGCCTTCGGCACGGACCCGGCCCAGAGAGGGGTGGTCAAAGGTCAGCCAGTAATGGGGGCCGGAAAGGAGAATGGTCAGCTCCCCCTCGCAGGGCAGGGTCTGGTTGCCGAGGGTCACCATGCCCTGAAAGTAGCGTGGGGCGGACAGGCTGAACACCTGGGTGGTGAAGGCGCGAATCTCGAACGCGAAGGTCTGACGGGGTTCATTCTCCAGCTGCAACCAGCCGCTCATGCGTTCTTTCAGTAGTAATCCCAGACTCATGCGCATTCTCCTTGTGGGGTGGCAGTTTGTGGCTGGCTGTCGGCCAGTAACCGTTCGGCCAGCTGGCTGGCCGCGCGGCTGGCCAGGGCCATGATGGTGATCTGGGGATTGGCCCCCAGACTGGAAGGTATGCAGGCACCGTCCATGACGGATAGCCCTTGATAACCGTACACCTGATGTTGCGGATCACAGACACCTTGCTCGGCATTGGCGCCCAGTCGGGCGGTGCCCAATGGGTGGTAGGCGGTGATCAGAAAGTCGCCGGGTTTGTGGCGCTGCCTCATGAAACGGGCCAGCGCCTGTTTGCTGGTGAGGGTTTCAATGTGGTTCGGGCCGGGAATCTGCACCTCTTTGGCGCCGGCATCGAAGTACCAGTTAGCCAGGGTCTCAATGCCGCGCAGGAACAGGCGGAAGTCATGCCGGTTCATGTGGTAGCGAATCAGGGGCAGGCCGCGGCTTGGGCCCCGCAAGACGCGCCCTTCGCTGGTGTCACGGATCATGAAGCCGAAGTAGGCGGTGTGGGGGTAGTTTTCCGCGTGGTTGATCCATTGCTGACCGTAGAGGTTGTTGAGCAGGCCGTGGCCGGCCAGGGGCACAGTACCGCCTTCGAACATCAATCCCTGTTCGGCCAGATCGGCCACACCAAAGCCCTGGGGAATGCTGCGACTGTTGCCCAGGGGCTGTTCCGGGAACAGGGCGTTGACCACGCCGGCGGGGTGCAGGGTCAGATGGCGACCCAGATGACGATTGCGGATGCCCTGTTGTTTGAGGAACTGTGGAGTGAACAGGGTGCCCATGGCAACGACCACATGGCGTGCCTGAAGAGTGAGGCGCACCTTATGGCCCTGTTGGTTGCGGCCGGTGGCAACCACGCCGGTAATGGTGTTGCCCTGACGCTGCAGGCGATCGGCACGGAACCCGCAGAACAGGAAGGCACCCCTTTCCAGGGCGCGGGGGATATAGCTCACGTTGGTCGATTGCTTGGCATCGGTGGGGCAGCCGAACTGGCAAAGCCCCTGGCCGTCGCAGCCCTCCGCGTTGCGCATCAGCCGGTGGCGTTGTTGAAAGCCGTTGATGGCAGCGCCGCGGTCGATGATCTCGCCAATGGGGCCGACAGCCTCTGCGCTGGCCTGCTGAACTTTGAGCATGGCTTCCACCTGCTCGAACCAGGGTGCCATGTTGTCTTCATCAAACTGTCCCAGCCCCCGGGCTTGCCAGGCATCCAGTACTGCCTGCGGCGTTCGCATACAGGTGCCGGAATTGATAGTGGTGGTGCCGCCCACATTGCAGCCTGCTGGTACCGGGATAACCGCATTGCCGGTGGCAACGGTGGCGCCATTGCTGCGATAAAGCCTGGGGATCACATCGCTGAGTTTGCCGGTGAAGTCCCGCCGGTCCAGATACTCGCCTTCTTCCAGAATCACTACCGCCAGCCCGCGACAGGCCAGTTCATAGGCGGCGGCTGCTCCGCCGGCGCCGCTGCCGATAACCACCACATCCGCTTCCAGGTGCTGGTCTTCTTCACAGTCTGCAGCTGCACAGATCTGTTGTTGCCAGCGGAAGCGTTCGATCTGGGCGGGCACCTGGACCGGCGGACGGCAGTCGGTGGCCTCGGCAACCGCCTCATCAAGCAGGTAAACCGCCTTGAAGGGCAGACACAGCACACGCAACAGCTTGCCGGAAACCGGAGTGCCCGCCAGTTTGTCAATAAAACGACGTTGCTGTGCGGGGTGGGCGTTGCGGAAGGCACGACCGTTGAGCAGGCGATGGCGCTGATCCAGCCAGGCAAGTCCGGCAAACAGGCTACGCCGCAGGTGAGGGTGGTGCTGCAGTTGTTGCTCCAGGGTGGTGAGTAGCTCATCCACATTGGCCGCCGGCAAGGTCTTGCCCGCCGGGAACAGGGTATGGCACAGGGCAATGGCCACCGGGTGTTGACGAAGCGTTGTTGTTTTCATGCCTGCCAGTATAGAAGTGTGGACTGGCGCAGGACTTGACTGCGGCAACCCTGGAAAAGGGTGGTTTCGGGCAAACCGGGGAAAAACTGACCTGAGTCAAGGCGGCCAGTGGGTGGGTGCGAGACTATAACTGCGGGACATGGTCCCGCTGCGTATGCTTCCGGATAGTTTCCGGAACGTTTAAGGCCCCGCTTGCGGGGCCTTTTCTTTATGAATGCTGGACGCTTGATGCCGGAAGCCTGACGCTAAAAGCAAAACAAAAGAAAACCGGCATTGCCGGTTTTCTCCTCAAGGTCTCATTATTGGCGTCAGGCGTCAGGCGTCAGGCGTCAGGCGTCAGGCGTCCTCACCAATGAATCCCCTTGAACAACCGGGAGAAGGCTGCTTGTTCGCGGCTGATCTTCTTCGGGGTGTTTTCCTTGCCGCCCAGGGCTGCTGCCGAATCGGAGAACAGCTTGTAGCCGGTGTTCATGATGGTTTCTGTTACCTTGGGGGTAAGGAAGTGCATCACCTGCCCCATGATCCCCAGGTTGGTGGCAATCCGCTTGGGTTGCCGCACGATGGCGTCGCAGATCATGTCGGCGGCCTGGGTGGGGCTGATGGTGGGCACATGGTTGTAGATCTTGGTGGGCGCGATCATCGGCGTGCGCACCAGCGGCATGTTGATGGTGGTGAAGCGAATCCCTTCATGGGCCAGCTCACTGGCCGCACAGCGGGTAAAGGCATCCAGCGCTGCCTTGGAGGCGACATAGGCAGAGAAGCGGGGGGCGTTGGTCAGCACCCCGATGCTGGAAATGTTGATCACATGGCCGCCGCCGCGCTCGATCATGGCTGGCATCAGTTGCATGATCAGGCGCAGGGCGCCGAAGTAGTTGAGCTGCATGGTGCGTTCGTAATCGTGGAAACGCTCAAAGGAATGCACCACCGACCGGCGGATGGAGCGGCCGGCGTTGTTGACCAGTATGTCCACGTGACCATGGTCCGCGATCACCTTCTGCACCAACTGGTCCACGCTGTTGAGATCGGATACATCGCAGCTGTATGACTGTGCGGTGCCACCCAGTTGATCAATTTCGTGCAGGGTCTCGTCCAGTTTTTCCGCTGTGCGGGCCACCACCAGTACGGTGGCACCGGCCCGGGCCAGCTTCAGGGCGGTGGCCTTGCCGATCCCGGAGGTGGCGCCGGTTACCATGACGACCTTGCCTTCAACCCGTTCAGGCAGGGTCGGCAGGGGCTGCAATTCATCCTTGCGCTCGCCGCGATCCGGGTCCAGATGGTTTTCCCAGAAGTCCCACAGCTGCTGGATATAGCTCTGCAGTTCCGGTGCCTCAATGCCGCTGTCGGCCAGTGCCGCGCGGGCCCGTCGGTTGTCGTATTCGGTGGGGAAGGTGAGAAACTGCATGGCAGACGGCGGAATGTCCAGATTCTCCAGTGCCGCATTGAGGACCATCTTCGGGGTCATGGCGCTGACCCCCTTCTTGACGATGCCGGGCACCGCGCTGAACAGGCTGTTGTCCAGTTTCACGGCCCAGCGTGGCGCCTGGGCTGCCCCGGCGATCACGTCCATCATCTCGCCCAGGCTGTAGGAGCGGTCGGCGGTGAGATGAAAGCACTGGCCGTTGCCGTCTTCCTGATGGGCTATGTGGTCCAGGGCATCGGCCACAAAATCCACCGGCACGATATTGAATTTGCCGCCTTCCACGCCCACCAGTGGGATCCAGTTCGGCAGCACATCCTTCAGTTTCTGGATGAACTTGAACAGGTAATAGGGGCCGTCCACCTTGTCCATTTCCCCGGTTTCGGAATGTCCTACCACCATGGAGGGGCGATAGATGCGCCACGGAATAGCACTTTCCTGGCGTACCAGTGCTTCTGATTCATGCTTGGTGAGCAGGTAGGGGTCGTCCAGGCCGGTGGCTTCTTCGAACATGTCCTCGCTGAACACGCCATCGTAGAGGCCGGCGGCAGCAATGGAAGAAACATGATGAAAGCAGCCGGCTTGCAGCTTTTCGGCCAGTTTCAGCGTCTGGCGGGTTCCTTCGATGTTGGTATAGCGCTGGCTGTTTTCGTCCGCGGTCAGGTCATAGATGGCGGCCAGGTGGAAGAAGTGATCAACCAGGCCGGTGAGGTCATCCTGATCGCGCTTGCTGACGCCCAGTAGTTTCTCGTTGATGTCGCCATGAATAGCCACCAACTGGTCAGCATCCACGCCCAGGCGGCGGCGCAACGCGTCCAGTTTGTATTCCGATCCTGCGCGCACCAGCGCAAAGACGCGGGCGTCGCTGTGCTTGAGCAGGCGTGCAACCAGAAAACGGCCAATGAAACCTGTGGCACCGGTAACGAAGTAGTTCATGTTTAGCCCCTTGTAGCTTCCCTGCTGTCGGGATGATCCGACAGTCATGTGTTGTAGCGCCTCGAGGAGTGGTTCGGAGGCCCTCCAAGATAATGCGCCGCCAAGGCGGCAGGTGACAAATCACCTCGCCTTACATTTGTAAGGCGAATTTTGTTTCAGCTAACAAGTGTTTGTCAAAGGTTATTTTGTAACCCGCTTTTTGTTGCTATATGGGCTTATTTCATGGGACTATTAAAGCTAACAGTTGTTAGTGGTACGGTTATGGCAGAGACAGTGCGACAGCGCCAGAAGCGGCAAACCCGGGAGCGGATCCTGGCGGCGGCGCGTACGCTGATGGAAGGGGGGCGCGGGCTGGATAGCCTGGGGCTGCGTGAGGTGGCAAGGGAGTGTGGACTGGCCGCCACCTCGATCTACAACCACTTCCCGGACATGGATGCCCTGGGGCTGGCGTTGATTGATTCCTGCTGTTTCCGTTTACGTTCGGCCATGGAGTACGAGCGGCGCAGCATGATCGAGATTGGTGCTGCCCGGGCGGTTGATGAGCTGGTGGCGCGATTTGTGCGCTACCTCAAGGAACACAGTAACGATTTTCGCCTGTTGGTGCAGCAGCGTCTGGGCAGCCATGACCGTTACCGGTTAAGGATACAGCGCGAGCTGCAGTTGCTGGTGGATGAACTGGCGGAGGACGTGCGCCAGGCGGTGTCTGCCCGCGGGGGCGCCGAAGTGCCGGCGGAACAGGAAGCAGAAGCGGCGATCGCGATCATGTTCGGGGCCGGTATTTCCATGCTGGATAGCAGCCTGGCAGCGCGCAAGGTGCTGGCGGATCATGCCTGTTTGCAACTGCGAATGCTGGTCCTGGGCGGGCGAGCCATGGCCTCAGGCGAACGGCTGTAAACGGACACGCTGTGATGGATGTCACGGGCTTTTATCGGCCATTGCTCTATAAGGGGGCAGGCAAACCGGGCGTTGGAATCTTTGCGCCCTCACAGGGATGAAGGCGAGCCACAAATTGGAGGTGGCAATGGCATTCGATTCAAGAGACCCGTATGACGCGGCCGCGTTATATGACATGTGGCTCAATTGTAGCCGCTGCCCGACCACTTTCGATTTCGAGCCCGGCGGGCAGATCAATCTCGATTACTACCACCGCATCGGACAGCGTGCCCGTCAGGAGAAATGGGCTGTGCTGCCCGCCCCCAGCCAGGGGGGCGAGCTGGTGTTCACCGTCCTGTGCCCGTCCTGTGCCGACCGACTGGGTGTGCAGGGGGGAGAGGGGGGAGAGGGGCGACTGGAGTGCGCTGAGCCGATCATTGATCAGATCTGCGAAGCCATGCTCAAGGCTTCCTGAGACCGCTGCTCTCCTGTCCAGCCGGCTGAGCGTTACTGTCATCGCTCTGGTTTTGCCGACTCGCTAGACTGTCATTGGCAATCAGCCAATCCGCCGTCCAATGCAGTCAGGAGCTCACATGAACGCCGATTCCGTCACTCTCGCCGATGCCCTCAAGCAGCGTCGTTCTGTCCGTGGTTTTTTGGACAAGCCGGTTCCCCAATCGGTTCTGGATGAGGTGTTTTCACTGGCGCAACATGCCCCTTCCAACTGTAATATCCAGCCTTGGCAGGTATGGGTGGCCAGTGGCCAGTCCCGCGATACCCTGCGTGAGCGAATGGTGGACAAGGTCAGCCGTGGAGTACCGTTCGAGCCAGACTATGACAGTCTGCCCCGCTTCGAAGGGGTGTACCGGGAGCGGCAGGTAGATTGTGCCATGGCCCTGTACGGCAGCATGGGGATTGCCCGGGAGGACCGTGAAGGTCGCCGCCGTGCGGAACTGCGCAATTTTCAACTGTTTGATGCTCCCCATGTGGCTTTCATCGGGATGGACCGAGCCTTCGGGGTCACCGTAGCACTGGATGTGGGGATGTATATCCAGTCCCTGCTGCTAACCATGAGCGCTTACGGGCTGGGCGCCTGTGCCCAGGGCAGCATGCGTTATTACCCCGCCGATGTGCGCGAGATTCTTGGCATTCCGGATAGCGCCGCCATCGTGCTGGGGATCAGCTTCGGTTATGAGGATCCGGACATTGCGGCCAACAAGACCCGGGTAGGGCGGGTCCCCCTGAAGGAGTCTGTGCGCTTCTGTGGCTGAGGCTGGCATGAGCCCGGCAGCTGCATGAAAAATATGCTACAATGGTCGTTTTACTGAAGAAGTGGTTCCCCCTTCATGTCCATGATCATTGTCAAAGGCTCCTTTCCCATCAAGGCCGACCAGCAGCCCGTTGCGCTGGATCTGGTGCAGGCACTGGCCAGTGCCTCGCGCAAGGAGCCGGGCTGTCTGTCCTATGAGGTCTATGTGCAGGCGGATGAGCCCCGGGTGATCATGGTGCTGCAGCAGTGGAGCAGCCTGGATGCACTGGAAGTGCACTTTGGCTCCGAGCATGTGGATGCGTTTCTGGATGCCATTCCTGATCTGATTGACGGCGAGGTGCACTCAGCACGCTATGACGTGAGCAGTGTGGATGGTGAGCCGGTGGTGGAAGAGGTTCAGGATATTGCCCCGGTGGTGCTGGCCGGCAATATTACCCTGCATTAACGGCATTATAGACCTTCCTTCTCCTCCCTCCGTTTTTCCCGGACACGTGTGCGTGTCGGGACATGTGCGTGTCGTTTCCGGCCCGTGTCTGTATTGCCTGTACTGAGGTACCCTTTGAGGTTCCGGTACAGGAGCCTTCATGAAGACCCGCATTGATTCCATAGAAGACATCACTCGCAATTTTGCCGAACAGGGCTATATCTGTAGTGACCAGATTGCTCTGGCGATTTATCTGGCGGCCCAGCTGCACAAGCCGGTGCTGGTGGAAGGGCCGCCGGGTGTGGGCAAGACTGAACTTGCCAAAGCCGCTGCCGCTTTTCTCGAGGCGCCGTTGATCCGGCTGCAATGTTATGAAGGGCTGGATGAAAGCCGTGCCCTGTATGAATGGAAATACGGTAAGCAGCTTCTCTATACCCAGCTGTTGCGCGACAAGCTCAGCGGCATGCTGGCGGATACCGACAGCCTGGATGCCAGCATGGCCCGTCTTGGCGATCTGGGCGAGGCCTTCTACAGCGATACCTTTCTGGAGCCGCGCCCATTGCTGCAGGCCCTGCGCAGCGACGAGCCGGCGGTGCTGTTGATCGATGAGATCGACAAGGCCGACCAGGAGTTCGAGGCGTTTCTGTTGGAGTTGCTGTCGGATTTCCAGATATCCATTCCCGAGATGGGCACGGTCAAGGCGCGTCATCAACCGCTGGTGTTGCTCACCAGTAATGACCAGCGCGAACTGTCCGACGCCCTCAAGCGACGCTGTCTGCATCTCTACATTCCCTATCCGGAGCCAGCCCATGAGGCCGCCATCGTGGCCGCTCGCGTGCCGGAACTGGAGGCAGCGCTGCGCGAACAGCTGGTGGCCTTTATCCAGTACCTTCGCGAACAGGAGATGAAGAAGCTGCCGGCCATATCCGAGACCCTGGACTGGGCCCGGGCGCTGGTGCTGCTGCATGCCGACAGCCTTGATCAGGCCATGGTGGCGGATACGCTCAACCTGGTGCTGAAGACCGAGCAGGATGTGACGTTGGCTCGGGAGTTGTTGCCTGCCTGGCTGCGCAAGTTCGGGAAGCGCTGATGCTGTCCCGCCGACTGTCGGAATTTGTCCAGGCGCTGCGCGGGGCAGGATTGCGAATTTCCCCGGATGAGGCGGCCATTGCCATGCAGGCTGTGGCCCTGGTGGGGTACGACTCGCGCCAGCGTTTTCATGATGCGCTGTCGGTGAGTCTGGTCAAGGAAGAGCACCATCGGGAAGCCTTTGAAGAGACCTTTGCCCGTTACTTTCAGGGTGGGGAACGGGCCCGCGACGGAGGGGGGGAGCAGGACGAGTCGGCCCCGGGTCAGTCGCAGATGCCGCCGTCATTGGCGCTGGCCGACAGTGAAGCGGTGGAGGGCGCGGGCGAGTCAGGGGAAAATGCCGAGCTGGATGCCCTGCTGGCTTCGTCTGCAGAGCAGTTGCAGCAACGCATGGCCGAGGCGGCTGCCGCCATGGATTTTACCGCCATGCAGGTGATTACCCAGCAGGGGCTGTATACCCGTAGATTGTTGATGAACATGGGGATGGGGGCGGTGGATGAGCGCGTGCTGCAGCTTTCCCGGGGCAGTGGCGTTGACGAGGCCCGTGCCGATGCCCTGCGCGAATGGCGAGGGCAGGTTCGCGAGCAGGCCGCTAGCCTGGTGCGCCGGCAGTTTCTGTTGCACGGCGCAGCGCGGGGCCGGGAACTGCGCGAGCACACTATGCGACAGGTTGCCTTCCGGGATCTGCGGGAATTTCGTGAGGTGAAATCATTGGTGCGAAAGATGGCGCGCCGCCTTGCCAGTGCCCATCAGCGCCGCATGAAAGTGGCCCGGCGCGGCCAGCTGGATGCCCGCCGTACGCTGGGCAAGAGCATCCGTCATGACGGGGTGCCGGCCTCTCTTGTCTGGCGCCGCAAGCCGCCGCACAAGAGTCGTGTGATGGTGATCTGTGATGTATCCAGTTCGGTCAGTGAACCGGCGCGATTTCTGCTGCAATTCCTCTATGCCATGAGCGATGTGCTGCCGCGGGTGCGCAGTTTTGCCTTTGCATCCCGGTTTGATGAAATCAGCGAGGACTTTCAACGTTATGCGCCGGATGTGGCGGTCGCCCGTGTGCTCGACAGGCTGTCAGGCAGTGGTACCGACTACGGTGAAATGCTGGAAGGCTTTCTGGGCATGTGCGAGGGCCAGCTGGATCGGCATACCACCGTGATCATTCTGGGGGATGCGCGCAACAATTATCTTCCGGAGCGGGCAGAGCTGCTGGCGCAGATTCGCCGGCGGGTGAAACAGATCTGGTGGTTGAACCCGGAAGCCCGAAGTCAGTGGAACAGCGGTGATGCGGTGATGGCCAGTTATCTGCCCCACTGCCGGGTGGCCCGGCGTTGTGCCAACCTCAATGATCTGGAGCAGGTGGTCGATAGTCTGCTGGGCAGTCTCCGGTCTGTCTAGGCTTGCCCTTTGATGCGAAGGTCCGGGTCGCGGAGCACCCGTTTCAGTGTCATCAGCAGGCGTTCGCTGTTGATGGGTTTGGCCAGATGGCCGACCATGCCTGCATCGTGACAGGCCTGAATCTTGTCTGGCACCGCATGGGCGGTGAGCGCAATGATTGGCACCTTGACCAGCCGCCCTTCCTTCTGCAGCTTGATGATGGAGCGGGAGGTTTCGAAGCCGTCCATTTCCGGCATTTCGCAGTCCATCAATATCAGGTCAAAAGGCTCGTCGGCCGAGAGCAACACGGCAATGGCTTCCATGCCGCTCTCTGCCACTTCCGTGGCATAGCCCAGCTTTTTACAGAGCCCCTCGGCCACCATCAGATTGATGTGGTTGTCATCCACGATCAGCAGCCTTCCGCCGGAATGGGTGAGATCGTCAATGTCGTCGTGGATGGAAGGCAGGTTAGCGCTGGCATCGGTTTTAGGCAGCGGCAGGCGGAACCAGAATCGGGAGCCTTCATTGCGGCGACTGTCGACACCGATCTCGCCGCCCATGATCTCCACCAGCTGCTTGCAGATGGCCAGCCCCAGACCGGTGCCGCCATAGCGGCGGCTGGTGGAGCTGTCTCCCTGCTGGAAGTAGTCAAACAGGTTGGTCAGTTGCTCCGGGCTGATGCCGATGCCGGTGTCGATGACTTCGAACAGCACATAGTCGGGATTGTCGCTATCGCGAGTGGCCGCCAGGGTGATGGTGCCGTTATCGGTAAATTTCACGGCGTTGCTGATCAGATTGACAATGATTTGACGCAATCGCACCGGGTCACCCACGCAATAGTGCCCCAGGTCCTTGCCCATTTCACGGGTGAGCAAATTGGATTGCACACGGGCCTTGTGCTGGAACAGGCCGAGGGAGTCATTGACCAGTTCATGCAGATCAAAGCGGGTCTGCTCGATGGGCATCTTGCCAGCCTCGATCCGGGAGTAATCCAGGATATCGTTGATCAGGTTGAGCAGGCTGTTGCCGGATTGCTCAATGATATTGAGGTTGTGCTGCTGTTCGTTGTTCAGCGGTGATGTCTTGAGCATGTCCACGGTGCCGATAATGCCGTTTAGCGGTGTGCGGATTTCGTGGCTCATTACGGCCAGGAATTCACTGCGGGCACTGAGGGCACTGTTCAGTTCCTGGGTCCGCTCTTCCACCCGTTGTTCGAGGGCCTCTGTGGCCTCGCGCTGAATACGGGCGTTCTCGCTTTTCAGTACCGTCATGCGGTGGGCCAGTGCAAAGGAGAGCAGTACGGCTTCCAGGAAGGTGCCCAATTGCATGATGTTCTCGATCAGCCAGCTGCCTTCCACGACCCCGAATGCCTTGAGGATGAAAATCGTGGTGGTCACCGCCACGGACAGGAATGCAAGCAGGAAATAGCGGGCAGGGCTGTAACCCTGATAAATCAGCCAAAGGGACAGCACCAGCATGATGAAGGGCCAGGGAAGCACCGCCGCCGTGGTGATCTGGATGCTGTAGTGGAAGCTGATCAGGGTGAAGGGGATGGCGAGCAGGGCCAGCACGGTGACGATGGTGATCACCCGGTTCATGAACGGTAAACGGGTGCGAAGTTCAAGAAAGTGCTGCACGAACAGCATCGAGAATGCCAGGGTAAGCAAGTTGAAGATGGGCAGGGAGTAATGATTCCACATGGGGGAGTCAGGCCATAACCACTGATAGCTCAAGCCTTCCCGGGTGAACAGATTGAGTCCAAAGGTGCCCAGATAGAGCACATAAAGCAGATAGCTGGGTTCACGGATGGACAGGAAGATCATCAGGTTGAAGATGCACATGGCGATGATGGCGCCATAGTAGATGCCGTAGAGCAGGGATATCTGGTTGTCCTGCTGGCTGAAAGCCACTGGCGTTTTGATGCTGACGGGCATTTCGATGACGTTGTCGCCCTGGGCTCGGATCAGCAGGTAGCTGCGGTCCTGGGGGGGGAAGCTCTGCAGGCTGATCAGGTGATAATGGCGAAATTCCCGCTGGCTGAAGGGGATGCGATCGCCCATACGCTGGTGGTCAATGGCATTGCCATCCCGGTCAAACAGGTAAATGTCCAGAAAATCCAGATGAGGGCGGCTGATGCGCAGGAACCAGTTGGGAAAGCGGGTGTTGTTGTCCAGCGTCACCAGAAACCATTGCAGGCCATCCCGGAAGCCCTGTGAAGGGTAGCGTGAGGTCAGTGTGGTGCCTTTGCCGTCTTGCAGGGCCTTGAGGGCGGAGCTGGGGGTCAGGCTGTGGTCCGGGTCCGGCAGCCATTGCATGCCCGAAGCGGCCTGATACTCCTGCTGGTCCTCCGTCAGGGTAAGGCAGTGGCCCAGCAACGGCAGTAATAGTGCCATCACTACAAGCCCGATTGGCAAGCGGCGTCCCTTTCTCATTCCCGATCCTGTTTTTCGCTGTTATGTGGACCTGCTGGTCAGCGGTGCCGAGACCTTGGGTGTCGGAGTTGGCGCCGGTGTGGCTGGCGGTTTGCGGCCTCGGAGCCCTCTTCTTGGCTGATTTTACAGAATTTACCGGAATAACAGGAACATTTCGCCTGACCGCATCTCCAAATACCTGACTTAATTGGAAAAGGAGTCTCGAATGAAAGTCATGATGCGTGGTGCACTGATGTTGTCCTGTTCAATGCTGGCTGCGCCGGGAGCCTGGGCAGCAGGTCCGTACATTGGCGGTAACTACAGCCAGATTCAGTATGACAACGAAGAGTTCGATACGGATACCCTGAAAATTGATGCTGCCACGGTGAGCGCGGGTTTTGAGTTTTCCGAATTTATCGCCCTGGAGGCCCGGGGTGGAATGGGTTTCGATGAAGACTCCCAAGGCATTGCCGATTTTGAGCTGGATCACCTTTATGGCGGTTACCTGAAGTTGGGTGCGCCCATCGGCGAGACCCTGCGCCCCTATGTGATTGGTGGTTACACCAAGGCCAAGGGAACCGTATCGGCGGAGGGTGATGTGGCCGGTGTCAGCTACTCCTTCAGCGATAGTGAAAACTTTGAGGATGAATCTTACGGCGCCGGTCTGGATTTCAATATCACCGATACGCTGGGTGCCAATCTGGAGTACATGCGCTACATCGATACCGATGAAGAGGAAATTTCAGGTATCAGTGTGGGGCTGCGCTCTGCATTCTGATTACCTTGGGTAGCGCCCAATGCTTGACGCTGAGGCCGCAAAATCCTGCCTCTTGTATTGCGAAAAACCACTCAAGGGGCTGATTTCCTGCGGGGTGCCGGAGGCTCTCTGGAGTCTTGATCGGCACCCTGCGCCAGGCTCCCTGGCCGTCAGGCGCTGGCCCGTTCTTCACTGTTCAGGGCCCTTTCCAGATTGGGGCGAAAGGCCGCATTGACCCCCAAGTTCATCAGGGTCCAGTAGTGGCCGCTGACTACGCGCTCAATGAGCAGCGAGCGCGGTGAGGGCTGAAACTTCATCATCTGTTCCAATGGCGTCTTGCGGACCTGCTTCATGATGTCGGTATGCAGTCGGGACTGGGCAAAGTCAAAGGGATCACTGGAAAAGGCGCGCAGCAGCATTTCGATCCAGGTGGCATAGAACTGATCGCTGACCTGGCTATCCGGTTTGCGAGCGCCCAGGGTTTGCAGGAGGTTGTCCAGTTGTCCCCAGTTTTCCTGTAGAGCGGCTTTCACGATGCTGCGAAGCAATTCCGCATCGTCGTCCGGCAGGCGTTTCACGGCGCCAAAGTCATACATCACGATGCTGCCATCGGTGCGAAAGGCAAAGTTCCCCGGGTGGGGATCACAGTGAACGGTGCGAAAGCGGAAGATCTGTTCGCCAATGGCATCAAACAGGCGCGTGCCCAGCAGGTTGCGGGTGTCCTGGTCGAAGCCATTTTCATCATTGGTCTGCTCCAGTGGTGTGCCCCGCTCCAGGCTTAGTGTGAGCACTTTCTCACTGGACAGTGACGGGTAAACCCGGGGGATGATCAGCCAGGGTTGGTGCTGGTGAAATTCCCGGAACTGGTTCAGGTTGCTGGCTTCTTGATGGTAGTCCAGCTCTTCTTCCAGCTGGTTGCGAATTTCAAGGAAGACGCCGTCCAGCGCGGCTTCATCCACTTTAAGCAGGCTGCCAAGGCGGAGGATACGGCGCAGGTGTTTCATGTCCGAGTCGATGGATTCCTTTACCGCCGGATACTGTACCTTGACCACGACCTCGTCGCCCTCATGGGTGGTGGCCCGGTGCACCTGGCCAATGGACGCAGCCGCGAAAGGGGTGTCCTCGAACTGGGCGAACAGGGCATCGATACTGTCCCCCAGTTCCTTTTCCAGCTGACGGCGAATCACGTGAAATGGCATGGGCGCCGAGGCGTTCTGCAGGACCTTGAGTTGCTCACTGATTTCTCGCGGCAGGATGTCCTGCATCTGTGAGGCAATCTGCCCCACTTTCATCACGGCCCCCTTCATTTCTCCCAAGGTGGCCGCCACTTCCTTGCCGATGTGCTGCATCAGTTTTTCCCTGTCTGCAGCCTTGGCGGTGTCTGACTGGAACAGCCCCTTTACCTGGTGGCCAGCTACCCGAGTGGCAATGGAGGTGGTCATGCCGGTAAGGCGAAAAAGGCGCCCGGTAGTGGTGGTGGGGCGTTTGCGACGGCGTTTCTCGGCCATGATCTCTCTCGTAGCGCTGTAGTGGTGTTATTTATATTTTGAGTGTTGTAGCCGTTAACTTAGCGCTGCGGAGTGAAGGCTGTACAGGGTAGAAAGGGACAGTTCCCGTCTCAATGGTCGACAGGAGCGGTCAGCCGGCCATTCAGGGGCGGGTCACGAGGCGCGAGAGGCGAAAATCGAAAGGGTCAAAGAGGCCAAAGCAGAGTGGTGCCGCTATCTGATGGCTTCAAGCAGGGTTCTGGTTGTTGCCTGTTGCGGCCGCAGAGCGGCAACAAAAGAAAGGGGGCCAAGAAGGCCCCCGAAAGGAGAGTAACAACAAAAAGGGTTCAGAATCAGCTACGGTTCTGACCGGCAGAAACCAGTTCGTTGAACAGTTTCTCGCCTTCTTCGCGTGCGGTGGCAACGGCGCCCAGGCCGGCCAGCACGAATTCGTTGGTTGCGTCGGCTTTCTCGCCACGCTCTTTCTTGCCGGCTTCTACCAGTTTCTCGTAGATTTCCTGGCGTTTCTCCGGCGCGCTGTCCAGCAGTTCGCGGGCAGCCTGCAGGGCGCCACGGCCGGCCAGCAGGGCTTTCGGCTTGCTTTCAGCGTCTTCGCCAAAGGCCTCGGTGCCTGCAGCCACATACTTGTTCAGCAGCTCTTCAGAGTTTTCCTCTGCCTTGTCATAGGCACCCAGGCCGGCCAGGTAAAGCTTGTTACCCAGGTCCTTGGCACGGTTAACCAGAGATTCGCTTTGTTCACGCAGATCTTTCAGCTCGCCCATGATGCTTGCTTCCTTCAATTTGTCCGGTGTGAGAAAAAAGTGCAGCGGTAAATTGGCGCTGCGTGATGAGAAGAGTAAGAGGGATTGCGGGGCGGAGGCGCCTTATTTGTCAGACAATTATACACAGGGCGGATGGTGTTCATGCTTCAAGGTGTGATATCCATCAAAGTCAGTAAGCCAATCACCGCATGGTCGTGCTTTTTTCTCATGCGTACACTGGCAAGAAAGGGCTGTGGAAGTCCTGGAGCAAGACGTTCATATTTTGGGGTTCGTGAGACAGAGAGAGAAGAATGCTAGAAAAGTTCATCGCGAAAGTGCCGTCGCGGATCTGGGCAGAAGGCCGTCCCGGCAAAGCCAGACAATGGGAAGCTGAATTCAATGTGGCGTCCTGGGTAAGAGTGGCCGGGGCCTCCGGGCAGGTCCAGCTGGTGGTGCGTTATGTGGACAAAAGCAATGACCGCGCTGTGCTGGTGGATACGGCCGAGGTGACCGGGGAAGGCAGTGCCTTGCTTTCAGGCTCGGTCATGCTGCGCCTGAGTGCGGATGTGGAGCAGGTGCAGGTATCCCTGCGTCTGTCGGATCCGGCCATGAACTTCGTGGTGGAAGAACTGTTCATGCAGCGCCGTGGTTCTGCCTTGGGCGCCTCCGACAAGCTGATTTCCAATTTCTGAACGCGGTCAGCCCTGCTGACGGCACTTAATCTCCAGATTCTGCCCGGTCATGTCCCGGGCGGGATCTTGTTGTTCGTTCATGCCTGCCCCTGAGGCCACCGGCTCATTTAATAGCGATTGTGGCCATTCCTGAAAATCCAGTCCGGTAAGTCGGTTCAGATTCTCCAGTGCGGTTTCCGGCCGAAGTGTGCTGAGTGTCAGTATCCTGCTCATGATGCGATCCCCGTGTGTCTAAGCACTCAAAAGCGAGAACCGTGCCAGCTTGGGAAGGATGTTTTTTCTTTTTGTTTTCAGTGGGTTATGTTTTTTCTGCCGGCTGGGCGCCGGACAGGGGGCCGGCGCTCGGCAGCATGTGACAATTTTTGTAACCCGCCTCAGTCGAGGAAGAAGTCCGGCAACAGTTTGTCATCTTCCAGATTGGGGTCGACCCGGTATGCGCTGAAATCCGTGGTCCCGGTATCTCGCAGAATGTCTTCATCAATGAAGAATTGTCCGCTGGCGGCGGACACGGGCCGGGTGAGGATCGCATAGGCCGCATCAGCCATGATGGAGGGTTGGCGGGCGGCCTGTACCGCCGGGACGCCGCCCAGCTGGTTCTGTACGGCGGCGGTATTGATCACGGTCTTTGGCCACAGCGCATTGACTGCCACCTTGCCCTTGTACTCGTCGGCCATACCCAGAACGCAAAGGCTCATGCCGTACTTGGCCATGGTGTAGGCCACATGCCGACCAAACCAGTGGGGGGCCATATTGAGTGGTGGTGCCAGGTTGAGGATGTGTGGGTTATCCGCCTTTTTCAGGTGCGGCAGGCACAGTTTACTGGCCATGAAGGTGCCGCGGCTGTTGATCTGGTGCATCAAATCGTAGGACTTCATGCTGGTGGCTTCGGTGCCGGTGAGGGCGATGGCACTGGCGTTGTTGACCAGGATGTCGATGCCGCCGAAGGTCTCAACGGTCTTGTCCACCGCAGCCAGCAGTTGGTCCTCATGGCGGATGTCACCCACGCAGACCAGCGGATTGCCGCCAGCCTCGCGTATTTCCTCGGCGGCAGTGTAGATAGTGCCGGGCAGCTTGGGGTGAGGTTCGGTGGTCTTGGCAAACAGGGCGATATTGGCGCCATCCCGGGCGGCCTTGAGGGCGATGGCCTTGCCAATGCCCCGGCTGGCGCCGGAAATGAACAGGGTCTTGTTGTGCAGTGGGTTGGTCATGGTGCTCTCCCGTGAATCAGGCTGCAAACCTACCAAGCGCTTGGTTTATTGGCAATAGCGCCTTGTGGCAGTGTCCTGTGGTCACTTGTCACAAAAGGAATGGCAGGCTAAGGTGTCTTGCTCGGTCATTTGGGGCCATGGTGGCCTGATCAGGATAATAGCGATGACAATATTGAAGATGGACCCGGCGGAGTATTCGGTCTCTGCGGAATATCTTTCCCTGATGCTGGAAGTGATGGCGCGGCGCGGTATTCCCAGCGAAGAGCTGCTGGTCGGCACCCAGATCGATGCCGGTTGCTGGCGCGACCCGAAGGCAAGAGTGTCTGCCCAGGATTTCGAAAGGGTGGCCAGCCGTGCGATCCGCATGACGGGCGAGCCCTGGATCGGCTGGGAGTTGGGCGCGTCCATGACGCTCTCCTCCCACGGCTTTCTTGGCTACGCTGCCATGAGCAGCGCTACCCTGGGCGAAGCCCTGGAGCTGGCGGTGAAGTATTTTCGTACCCGCAGCACCATGGTGCAGCTGGAAACCTTCCAGGAAGGCGACATGGCGGTGTTGCAGGTCAATGAGCTGCTCTCCCTGGGGGCGCTTACGCCGCTGACCATGGAGAGCTTGTTCTCCAGCTTTCATTTCATGGGACAGAAGTTGTTGCCCGGGCTGGATGTGCTGGGGGAGCTGCGTTTTTCCTATCCCGAGCCGGATTACTTTGACCGTATGCGGCCGTTGATGCCGGTGCCGGTATATTTTGATTGTGCCTACAACCAGATGCGCTTTCCGGTGGAGCGGATGGACCGTGAATTGCAGTTTGCGGACCCCCGTCTTGCACGGATGGCGGCGGACCAGTGTGAGCAGGAGATGGCCACTATCAAGGCGCCGCCGGCACTGTTGGGGCAGGTGCGCCGGATTATTCTTGCCGGTGGTGGACGTTTTCCCAGTGTTGAAGAAGTTGCCAGTGATTTGCACATGTCCTCACGGACCCTGAAGCGCAAGCTCCAGCAGTTGGGGACCAGCTATCAGGAAATCCTCGATGGCTTGCGCAAAGGGCTGGCGGTGGAGTTTCTTACCCAGTCTGATCACACGGTCGACGAGATTGCCATGTCGTTGGGCTACTCCGATGCCTCAAACTTTGCGCGTGCCTTCCGGCGCTGGACCAGCCGCAGCCCTTCCGATTACCGGACATAGCGACCTGCCTGCCTATGGAGATCAACATGCCCTCACTCCACCCCCGCCTGGCCGCGGATACCCGAGCACTTGGAGAGACCGGCCTGTGCTGGTTGCGCTGGATGAATGACCAGCGCTTTGCCTGGCTGATCATTGTGCCCAAACGTGATGGGCTCCGTGAGTGGCATCATCTGCCCACGGACGAGCAGCGCCAGTTGCTGACGCAGGTGAATGCCCTGGCGGGCCAATTGGAAAGGGTGACCGGGGCCGACAAGATCAATATCGGCGCGCTTGGCAATATGGTGCCCCAGCTGCATATTCACGTCATTGCCCGTTTCGAGGGCGACCCGTGCTGGCCCGGGCCCGTATGGGGGCAGGGACAGCCGGAGCCCTGGGCGGAGGGTGAACAGCCGGGCTGGCTGGACAAGCTGGATCTGTCGGCACTGGAGGGTCTGTGAGCGGCCTGTATCCGCTGTCTGTGCAATGCCCGTGCTGCTGGGAAACCATCGAGGTGCTGATCGATACGTCGGTGGACGAGCAGGAGTACGTGGAGGATTGTCAGGTCTGCTGCCGGCCTTTGCTATTTACGGTGCAGGTGCCGTTTGGCGGTGATGAGCCGGTAGTCGATGTGAGGCCGGAGAATGAGTAGTTCAAAGTTTAAAGTTCAAAGTTGAAAAGCGCGCCAGAGCTGCTTGGGTTCTAAGCCGCCGTGCCCGCGCCATTACCGGCAAGCGCGGGCACGGCATTCAAAAAACTGGGGCAGACTCCGCGTTTAAACTTTGAACTTTAAACTTTCAACTCAGCCCTTGCGGTCGATGTGGCCCAGATCCCGCTCCGGGAAAAGGGCGTCCCGGACCCGCCGCTTCAGCTCGGTAATCTCTGGAAAGCCACCCTCTTCTTTGCGTTCCCAGATGCACTGGTCGTTGGCGGTGATGCGGAAAACGCCGCCGGTTCCCGGTTGCAGTGCCACTTCGTCCAGCTCTTCGCTGAAGGTGCTGAGCAGCTCCTGGGCGTACCAGCCGCTTCTCAGCAGCCAGTTGCACTGGCTGCAGTAGTGGATGGTTACGCGGTACATCAGGCGGGGTCGTTGCCGAGCAGGAAGTCCTGCATCTTGGGGTCTTCCAGCATGCGGGTGATGGCGCCGCTGAGGATCTCGTTGATCATTTCCTGATTGCGTTTTGCGCTGGGGGTGAGAGGCTGGTCGTGCTTGACGCTGCTCTTGTAGGTGCCGGTATAGGCCACGTCAGGGCGGCTCGCTTCCCCGGCCAGTACCAGTGACAGGGTGACGGTGTTGACCACCGATCCTTCTTCGGGCACGTAGTCCAGCTGCTCCAGGCGCACTTCCAGGCGAGTGGCGTTCTCGCCGGGGTTAAAGGCATTGAAGCCCTGCTGTTGCAGGCCCTGACGCACCGCCTCTTCCACGGCGGCTTTCACGTCATTGGCGGGCTGTACCAGCGAAGTCTCCTTGTAGACCCCGCCGCGGGTGCCAAAGGCCAGCTGGTCGCGGGAGTCTACGGCCATAACCTGGACAGGCTGGTTCTGGCCGATGTTGGTGGTCTGCACATTGGCGGCAGGCTTGATTTCGATGGACTGGGGGCTCAGGGCGCAGCCTGCGAAGGCGGCGCTCAGGGTCAGCAGCAGGGCGGCTCGCAGCATGATTTCTCCTGGTTGATCGTGATCAAAAGTTAGTAGGTGCGTTGCAGCGATTCTTCGGCCAGGGTGACCAGCGCATCCTTGTAAGGGGAGGCCGGCACCTCGGCAATCGCATCAAGGGCAAGCCGGGTATGTTCGTCAGCCTTGTCGATGGTGTATTGAAGACCTCCGCTGGCGCGAACAGTTTCAACAATGTGCTGCAGGTGGTCGAGCCCGCCACTGCGAATGGCGTCCTTGATCAGATTGGCCTGCTTCTGAGAGCCATTGGCAATGGTGTGGATCAGCGGCAGGGTGGGCTTGCCTTCGGCCAGGTCATCGCCCACGTTCTTGCCCAGCTCGCTGGCGTCGCCCTGATAGTCCAACACATCGTCAATCAGTTGGAAGGCGATGCCCAGATGGCGGCCGTATTCAGCGAATGCTGCAGTGAAATCCTGATCATCGGTAATGCCCAGTACCGCGCCGGTCTCCGCCGCGGATTCGAACATCTTGGCGGTCTTGTGGTGGATCACCCGCATGTAGTTCTGTTCGGTGGTGTTCGGGTCCCGCACATTGATTAGTTGCAGCACTTCGCCTTCGGAAATGGTGTTGGTGCTCTGTGAAAAGATATCCAGCAGGCGTGGATGGCGCAGCGCTACCATCAGTTGCAGGGCCCGGGAGATCAGGAAATCGCCAACCAGTACGCTGGCAGCGTTGCCCCACACCGCATTCACGGTGGGGCGGCCGCGGCGCAGGTTGGATTCATCCACCACGTCATCATGAAGCAGGGTGGCGGTATGCAAATACTCGATGATGGCTGCCACATCCACATGACGGTCGCCTTCATAGCCGGAGGCGCGGGCACAAAGAATGGCAACAAGGGGGCGCAGTCTCTTGCCGCCGGACTGCACGATGTAGTCGCCCACTTCCCGGATCAGCGGAACGCTGGAGTCGAGGTGTTGGGCAATGAAGGTATCGACGGCAGCAAAATCCTGCTCGACCGAGGCATAAATGGCCTTGAAATCCATGTACTTGAGTCCAGGCGAATGAAGGTGGCGCGACAGCCGGCAATGCTATCAGGGGGGGGCTGGCAGTCAATGTATTCTGCCGTATTGTCATTGTCCGATGTCAAAGCCGCGCGAACTCTGTTGGAGAGCGGGAAAATATCCCGTGTTCAGCATTGCGGAGGCTGGTTATTTGCCGTACACTTCGCGGCCCGATTTAACCCTCTTCCTGGCCTGCAAGTGGTTAGTGCCCTGAGTTAAGGGTGCGCCCGCCTGAGTGGAGCCGTGCTGGAGCACACTGAATGTACGCAGTAATCAAAACTGGTGGCAAGCAGTATCGCGTCGAAGAAGGCGATGTTGTTCGCATCGAGAAAATTGAAGTAGCAACCGGCGAATCCGTGGATTTCGACCAGGTGCTGCTGGTATCCAACGGCGACGACGTCAAAGTCGGTCAGCCGGTTGTGGATGGCGCCAAGGTGACCGCAGAGGTGCTTGAGCAGGGTCGTCACAAGAAAGTGAAGATCCTCAAGTTCCGTCGTCGCAAGCACCACCGCAAGCAACAAGGTCACCGTCAGTGGTACACTGCGGTGAAAATCACCGGGATCCAGGGCTGATCCTTAACAGACAACCGAGAGGATTGAGACATGGCACATAAAAAAGCCGGTGGTAGTACTCGTAACGGTCGCGATTCGCAGAGTAAGCGCCTTGGCGTTAAGCGTTTCGGCGGCCAGCTGGTCAATGCAGGCGAAATCATCGTTCGTCAGCGCGGCACCAAGTTTCACGCTGGCGTCAATGCTGGCATGGGCAAGGATCACACTATCTTTGCTACCGAAACTGGCCGTGTGAAGTTTGAGGTCAAAGGCCCGCTGAGCCGTCAGTACGTGGTTATCGAGCCCGTGGCCTGATCCATCTGGATCATCAAAAAGCCCCGCGAGGCTCTGCCCGCGGGGTTTTTTTGTATTTGAATCAGGGGTTCTGCGCTGTCCCCAAAGTGAATTCCTTGCCGTAGAATGGCACCGATCCGAAAGAGAGTCCTTTTCCATGCAATTTGTCGACGAAGCGACCATTGAAGTACACGCTGGCAAGGGCGGCGATGGCTGCCTGAGTTTCCGTCGTGAAAAGTATGTGGAATTTGGCGGGCCTGACGGCGGTGATGGCGGTGCCGGCGGCAGTGTTTTCTTTCAGGCGGACAGTAACCTGAACACGCTGGTGGATTATCGCTACGAGCGGATCTTCAAGGCCCGCAATGGTGAGCCGGGCAAGGGCCGGCAGATGACCGGCAAATCCGCAGATGACGTGATCCTGCTGGTGCCGGTGGGGACCACGGTGATCGACGTTGACACCGATGAGGTGCTGGCGGATCTGACCGAATCCGGCAAGCCGGTGATGATCGCTCGCTCCGGCCGTGGTGGTCTGGGCAACATCCATTTCAAGAGCAGCACCAACCAGGCGCCGCGCAAGACAACCAAGGGCAAGCCGGGTGAATCCCGTCGCCTGCGCCTTGAGCTCAAGGTGCTGGCGGATGTGGGCTTGCTGGGCATGCCCAATGCCGGCAAGAGTACGCTGATTCGCGCCATTTCCGCGGCCAAGCCCAAGGTGGCGGATTACCCGTTTACCACCTTGGTGCCCAACCTGGGTGTCGTAAAGGCGGATCGCCATCGCAGCTTTGTGGTGGCGGACATTCCTGGCCTGATTGAAGGCGCGGCTGAAGGTGCTGGCCTCGGTATTCGCTTTCTCAAGCATCTGGCTCGCACCCGCTTATTGCTGCATGTGGTGGATCTGGCCCCCATGGATGGCGGTAATCCTGCCGATCATATTGACGCCATCGCGGATGAGCTGGATCAGTTTTCGCCGGCGCTGGCGGAGCAGGAGCGCTGGCTGGTATTCAACAAGATTGATTTGCTAGCGGATGAAGAGGCGGATGCTCGTATTGACGGTATCGTCGAGGAGCTCGGCTGGCAGGGGCCGGTTTTCCGGGTTTCTGCTGCTGCTGGCGTGGGTTGTGAAGAGCTGGTTTATGCGTTGATGAATGCCATTGAGGATCGTCGCCGTCTCGAGGAGGAGGATACCGAGTATGCGGCTGCTCAGCAGGACCTGCGTGCTCGCCTGGAAGAAGAAGCGCGGGACAAGGTGCAGGAGCTCAAGGCGGAGGCTCGCCGTGCCCGCGACAATGACCGGGATGATGACGACGATGATGACGATCACGATGTGGAGATCGTCTACGAGCCCTGATATTTCGTAGTGCGGAAATGGGGCCGTGCCCGTCTCCGCCGTGACTGCATTGGCTGGCGGAGATTGGCTGACGCCAATTTCCGCCCTACGGAACCTGTAAGGAGCGAAGGTGGCAGATCGCCAGCGTTGGGTAATCAAGATCGGCAGTGCCCTGCTGACCAATGACGGCAAGGGGTTGGATTGTGCCCTCATGCAGTCATGGGTGGATCGCATGGTCATGCTGCGTGAGCGTGACATTGAGGTGGTGATCGTGTCTTCCGGGGCGGTTGCTGAAGGCATGACTCGCCTGGGTTGGTCCCGTCGCCCGGATTCCGTCCATGAACTGCAGGCCGCCGCTGCCGTGGGTCAGATGGGGCTGGTGCAGGCCTGGGAGTCCCGCTTCCAGAAACATAATCTGCACACCGCCCAGGTGTTGCTGACTCATGATGATCTTTCCGACCGCAAGCGCTACCTGAATGGTCGCTCCACGCTGCTCACCCTGCTGGGTTTTGGCGTGGTGCCGGTGGTGAATGAGAACGATACCGTGGTCACCGACGAAATCCGTTTTGGCGATAACGACACCTTGGCGGCGCTGGTGGCCAATCTGGTGGAGGCGGATCATCTGGTCATTCTTACCGATCAGGAGGGTCTGTTTGATGCCGACCCCCGCAATAATCCGGATGCCAAATTGATTGCCGAGGCGCAGGCGTCGGACCCGCTGATCGAGCGGGTGGCCGGCGGTGGCGGCTTGCTGGGGCGCGGTGGCATGGCGACCAAGGTGCGTGCGGCCAAGCTGGCGGCTCGTTCCGGCGCCCTGACAACCATTGCGTCGGGGCGTAGTCCTGAGGTGCTGATCGAGTTGGCGGAGGGTCGGGGCCCGGGTACCACCTTATTGCCGGACACTTCCCCCATGAATGCCCGCAAGCAGTGGTTGGCTGGGCATCTGCAGATGCGCGGTCGGGTCGTCCTGGATGCCGGTGCGGTCAAGCGCGTCCGTGAAGGCGGCTCCAGCCTGTTGCCTGTCGGGGTGGTGGATGTATTCGGCCAGTTTTCCCGGGGCGAGATGGTGGCTTGCGAAACCGAGCAGGGTGAGCGTATCGCCTGCGGGCTGGCCAACTACGATGCGGCCGATGCTCGTCGTTTGTGCGGCAAGAAGAGTTCAGAGATTGCCGATGTGCTTGGCTTCATGAACGAAGAGGAGCTGATCCACCGGGATAATATGGTGGTGGTCGACGCTGGAGGCCAGACGCTGGACGCCTGAAGGGGTTTTGCGTGCAGCCTGTTGCGTGAAGCGTGATGCAGCCGCAGAGCGGCATAAAAAAACCGGCACGAGGCCGGTTTTTTTGTGTCCACCAAGAGGCTTAGGCAGCCATTGCCTTGATCTTGGTGTTCAGGCGGCTCTTGTGGCGAGCTGCCTTGTTCGGGTGAAACTTGCCCTTGCGGGTGGCTTTGTCCAGCACGGATACCGCTTGGGTGTAAGCTTCCTGGGCGGCACCTTGGTCGCCGGACGCAATAGCCGCGTTCACCTTCTTCAGGTATGTGCGCACCATGGAGCGCATCGCTGCGTTGTGCTGACGGCGCTTTTCCGCCTGACGCGCACGCTTGCGTGCTTGCGGTGAATTAGCCAAGGTCCTGCTCCTATCTTGAATTCTGAAATCGAAATTGGTTTATGACACAAGCCGTGATCGGCCGGCCCGCACCGTTGAGACCCGAGTTGATGGTCAAAAAACAGGCGTGCCACGGTCTAAAGACGCGCAACTATGCCGATCTCGAGGGGCGTTGTCAATGGAAAAGCGGGCGTGAAATGATCATCGGTAGCGGTTGTGCTGGCCTTTCGCTAATCTTGCCCGGTTCTGCCCTGCAGGAGGGCTGTTTTCAGGCTTTTGCCGCCGCGCCCATGGAGACTTGATGAGCGAAGAAAAGGATACACCGCAGCAGGACCGCCCGAAACAGGCCGGTTTGCTCGCGTCCACGCTGGTGGTGTCGGCCATGACCATGCTGTCGCGGGTGCTGGGGCTGGTGCGCGATGTGGTGATCGCTCGTATGCTGGGGGCCTCCGCAGGGGCGGATGCTTTCTTTGTGGCCCTGAAAATTCCCAATTTCCTGCGTCGGCTGTTTGCTGAGGGGGCCTTTAACCAGGCCTTTGTGCCGGTGCTGGGGGAATACCGAAGCAAAGGCAGCCTGGCCGCGACCAAGCTGTTGGTCGACCGGGTGGCGGGGACGCTGGGCGGTACCCTGATGCTGGTGACATTGTTGGGAGTGATCGGTGCACCGGCCATTATCTGGGTGTTTGCCCCCGGATTCGGGGATGACCCGCACAAACGGGCCCTGGCTGTGGAAATGTTGCGGCTGACCTTTCCTTATCTGTTCTTTATTGCGCTCACTGCCTTTGCCGGCGGTATTCTGAACACCTGGAACCGCTTTGCCGTGCCGGCTTTCACCCCGGTATTACTGAACCTGAGCCTGATCGGCTGCGCCCTGTTTCTGACGCCATACTTTGCTGAAGACCGCATGGCGGTGGCGCTGGCCTGGGGGGTGCTGATTGCCGGGGCGGTGCAGCTGCTGTTCCAGCTGCCATTTCTGGCACGGCTGAATCTGATGCCGGTGCCTCGCATGGGGTGGAAGGACCCGGGGGTGCGCAAGATCATGAAGCTGATGGTGCCGGCCCTGTTCGGGGCTTCGGTCTATCAGCTCAACTCTCTGGTGAATACCGTGCTAGCCTCGTTGCTGGAGACGGGCTCGGTGACCTGGCTTTACTACACAGATCGCCTGATTGAGCTGCCGCTGGGGATCTTTGCGGTAGCCATCGGCACGGTGATCCTGCCCAGCCTGTCGAAACAGCATGCGGAGTCGGACCCGGAAAATTTCTCGCGGATGATGGATTGGGCAATTCGCATGGTGCTCTTGATAGGGCTGCCGGCGGCGCTGGCGCTGGCTGTGCTGGCCGAGCCGTTGCTCTCGACCCTGTTTCAGTATGGCGAGTTCACCGCCTTTGATGTGGCGAAGACCGCGCAATCATTGCGTGCTTACAGTGCCGGCTTGCTGGCGGCCATGCTGATCAAGGTGTTGGCGCCCGGTTTCTATGCCCGCCAGGACACCAAAACACCGGTGAAAATCGGGGTGTTGGCCATGCTGGCCAATATGGTTTTCGGGGCCTTGCTGGTATGGGAGATGCGTCATGTGGGCCTGGCCACGGCCATGGCTCTGTCTGCCTGGCTGAATGCTGGCTTGCTCTATATTGGCTTGCGTCGGGCCGGGGTTTACACGCCGCAGGCGGGTTGGTTGTTCCACTGGGGCAGGATGCTGGTGGCCGGGGTCGGCATGGCCGCGGCGACCTGGTGGCTGGCCGGGCAGACCACAGTATGGACCGAGGCAGGCGTGCTGCAGCGGGTTGGATGGCTGGCGCTGATCGTGGTCTCCGGGCTGCTGCTTTACGCTTTGGCGCTGGTGATTCTTGGACTGAGAGTGCGACATCTGCGGCGCTGATGGAGCGCACTGATGTTCTGTGTATGACAAAAAAGCAGGATTATCGGCCAAGGGGCGCAAGCGTGTTGCGTGTTGCACGTTGCGTTCCTGTATAATCGTGCGTCTTTCAAGGCGAGGGTGAGATGCGACTGATTCGCGGCATTCACAATCTGCGCGACAGGCATCGCGGCTGTGTGGCCACCATTGGCAATTTCGATGGGGTGCATCAGGGACATCAGAAGATCCTCGATCAGGTGATTGCGGAAGCCCGTCGCCGTGGCAGCAAGGCCACGGTGATGCTGTTCGAGCCCCAGCCCCAGGAATTCTTTGCGCCGGATCAGGCTCCTGCCCGGCTGATGTCCCTGCGTGACAAGCTGATCGCGTTGCGTGAAACCGGGGTCGATCAGGTATTGTGCGTGCGCTTCGATGACCGTTTTCGCTCACTCACCGCTGAGGCGTTTGTGCGCAGTCTGCTGGTGGAGGGGCTGGGCATCGAATATCTGGTGGTGGGTGATGATTTCCGTTTCGGTTGTGGTCGTGATGGTGATTTCGCCTATCTGCAACAGGCCGGTGAGCAATTCGGTTTTGCGGTTACCGACACGGCCACCTGCGAGATTGACGGAGAGCGGGTGTCCAGCACCCGGGTGCGGGCAGCTCTCGAGGACGGTGATTTTACACTGGCGGAAACCCTGTTGGGGCGCCCCTTCAGCATCAGTGGTCGGGTTCGCCACGGTGACAAGATCGGCCGCACCCTCAATCTGCCCACGGTGAATCTGGCACTGAAGCGCTTGCGCTCGCCATTACAGGGCATTTTTGCGGTGACTGTGGAGGGTGAAGGGTTTAACGGGCAGCCCGGTGCCGCCAATATGGGCACCCGGCCCACGGTGAATGGCACGGAAAACCGCCTGGAAGTCCATCTGCTGGACTACACCGACGCCGGTGTTGGCAAGGACAGCCTGTATGGGAAACATCTATCGGTCGCGTTCCGCCATTATGTGCGGGCGGAAGAGAAATTTGCGGATCTGGACCAGCTAAAGACTGCTATCTGGCAGGATGTTGAGGCGGTCCGAGACTACTTTGATAAGACGGGACAATCCAAGACGGTACTATGACGGACTACAAGGCAACGCTTAACCTTCCCCATACCGACTTCCCCATGAAGGCCGGTCTGTCCCAGCGTGAACCCGCGCGCTTGAAAGCGTGGCAGGAAAAAGAGCTCTATCAGAAGATTCGCACGGCCTTTGCCGGCCGTCCCAAATTCATTCTTCACGATGGCCCTCCCTACGCCAACGGCAACATTCACATTGGCCATGCGGTGAACAAGATCCTCAAGGACATGATCGTCAAGTCGCGCACCCTGGCGGGTTTTGATGCCCCCTATGTGCCGGGCTGGGACTGTCATGGTCTGCCCATCGAGCTGATGGTGGAAAAGAAGGTGGGCAAGGCCGGCCACAAGGTGGATGCGCGCACCTTCCGTCAGAAGTGTCGCGAGTACGCCAGCAAGCAGGTAGAAGGCCAGAAGGCAGACTTCAAGCGCCTGGGCGTGTTTGGTGACTGGGACAATCCCTACCTGACCATGGATTATGGCTTCGAAGCCAATATCATCCGAGGCCTGGGCAAGATCGTCGATAACGGCCACCTGCAGCAGGGCTTCAAGCCGGTGCACTGGTGTCTGGACTGTGGTTCTGCCCTGGCCGAAGCGGAGGTGGAGTACTACGACAAGGTTTCCTTCGCCATCGATGTGGCCTTCCCGGTAGTGGACGCGGCGGACTTCAGCGCGCGCAGCGGTATCGAAGCGAAAGCGCCAAGCCTGGTGATCTGGACCACCACGCCCTGGACCCTGCCCGCCAACCGGGCTGTGTCGGTACATCCGGAGCTGGATTATGTGCTGCTGTCCGCCGAGCAGGATGGCGAGGCCCGCGAGTTGCTGGTCGCGGAAGCGCTGGCAGATGATCTGGTAGAAAAGTGGGCCCTGGAGAACGTATCCCGTTCCGCCACGGTGAAAGGTGAAGCGCTGGAAATGCTGTCCCTGCAGCACCCGTTCCTGGACTTCCAGGTGCCGGTGATTCTCGGTGAGCACGTGACTACGGACGCCGGTACCGGCCTGGTGCATACCGCTCCCGGCCATGGTGCCGACGATTTTGTGGTGGGCCAGAAATACGATCTGGATCCGGTGAGCCCGGTGCTGGACAACGGCAAGTTCCGTGATGATCTGGCCGTGGTGGGCGGCGTTCATGTGGCCAAGGCCAATGAGCCGGTGATCGAAGCTTTGAAAGAGCATGGTGCGCTGGTCAAGTTCGCCAAGCTGGAACATAGCTACCCGCACTGCTGGCGCCACAAGACTCCGCTGATTTTCCGTGCCACCGCCCAGTGGTTCGTGTCCATGGACAAGAATGGCTTGCTCGGTCGCGCCCGCCAGGAAGTGGACAAGGTGCAATGGCTGCCGGAATGGGGCAAGGCGCGTATCGAAGGCATGCTTACCGACCGTCCGGACTGGTGTATTTCCCGTCAACGAACCTGGGGCGTGCCCATCACCCTGTTCGTGAACAAGGAAACCAGCGAACTGCACCCGGACACCCCGGCCTTGATTGAGCAGGTGGCCCAGCGTGTTGAGAAGGAAGGCATCGATGCCTGGTTTGACCTGGACCCGGCCCAGCTGCTCGGCGACGAGGCGGACCAGTACAGCAAGGTGACCGATACCCTGGACGTGTGGTTCGATTCCGGTGTTACCCATTACTGTGTGCTGGATCAGCGTGAACAATTACGCGCGCCGGCGGATCTGTATCTGGAAGGCTCAGACCAGCACCGTGGCTGGTTCCAGTCTTCATTGCTCACTAGCCTGGCGATCCGCGATGCAGCGCCTTACGACACGGTCCTCACCCACGGTTTCACCGTGGACGAGCAAGGCCGCAAGATGTCCAAGTCCATCGGTAACGTGATCGCTCCGCAGGAAGTGTGGAATGATCTGGGGGCCGATATCCTGCGCCTGTGGGTGGCGGCCACCGACTATCGTGGCGAGATGTCCGTCTCCAGGGACATCCTCAAGCAAATGGGCGACAGCTATCGTCGTATCCGTAATACCAGCCGTTTCCTGCTCTCCAATTTGAGTGGTTTTGATCCCGCTGTGGATGCGTTGCAGCCGGAGCAGATGCTGGCGCTGGATCGTTACATTGTGGATCGTGCCCTGCAGCTGCAGGAGGAGATCAAGGGGCTGTACGACGGCTACCACTTCCACCAGATCTATCAGCGTCTGCATAATTTTTGTGCGCTGGATCTGGGTGGCTTCTATCTGGATATCATCAAGGATCGCCAGTACACCACCCAGGCGGATTCCGTGGCGCGGCGTTCCTGTCAGACCGCGCTGTATCATATTGCCCAGGCACTGGTGCGCTGGATGGCGCCGATCCTCAGCTTCACCGCGGAAGAGATCTACGAGAACCTGCCCGGCGAACGCCTGGATTCCGTGTTCCTGGCAGAATGGTATGACGGCCTGTTTGCGCTGGGTGATGTGGCCATGGGCCGTGAGTTCTGGGAGCAGGTCCAGGACGTGAAGCAGGGTGTGAACAAGGCCATCGAAGGGGCCCGTCGCGACAAGATCATCAAGGGTGGTCTCAGTGCCGAAGTGGTGCTGTTCGTGGATGCTCAACGGCAGGCGCTGCTGGAAAAGCTGGGTGACGAACTGCGCTTTGTGACCATCACCTCTGCCGCTACGCTCAAACCCCTGGCCGAGGCGCCGGCGGAACTGGAAGAGGGCGCTGAAGGGCTTAAAGTGCAGGTCGTGGCTTCTGAAAACACCAAGTGCGTGCGTTGCTGGCACCATCAGCCGGATGTGGGCAGCCATGCCGGTCACGAAGCGCTGTGTGGCCGCTGTGTCACCAACGTGGATGGCGAAGGCGAGGTTCGTCATTTCGCCTGATCATGCCGTAGGGCGGAAATGGGCATCAGCCCATCTCCGCCGGGGCATTCAACGCATTAACCAGGTACATAATCAATGAATGCAGCCAGGATTCCCGGGCAATTGGTGTGGCTCTGGCTCACCGCCGTGGTCATCGTGCTGGACCAGATCACCAAGCATAGGGTCGTGGATCGTTTCTCGCTTTATGAGCGTCTTGAGATCTTTCCCCATTTCAATCTGACGCTGGCCTATAACAGTGGGGCCGCGTTCAGCTTTCTTGCCGATGCCGGGGGCTGGCAGCGCTGGTTCTTTACCGCGGTGGCCGTGGTGGCGTCCGTGATGATTCTGGTCTGGCTGGCTCGATTGACCAAGGCGGAAAAGTTGCAGGGAGCGGCGCTGGCCCTGATCCTTGGCGGCGCCCTGGGCAATTTCTACGATCGCCTGGTATTGGGGCATGTGGTGGACTTCCTGGATTTCTACTGGGGTAACTACCACTTCCCGGCGTTCAACATTGCCGACACCGCGATCACCATCGGCGCCGGCCTGATCCTTCTCGATATGGTGCTGGGAGCGAAAAAGACCGATGACTGAGATTCTCCGCGCAGGCCCGGAAACCCGGGTCACATTGCATTTTGCCGTGCGCCTGATGGACGGTACCGAGATGGACTCCACCTTCGGTGGCGATCCCGCGTCTTTCGTGTGGGGGGATGAATCCCTGTTGCCGGGCTTCGAAAGCTCCATTCGTGGCCTCAAGGCAGGCGACAAGCGCAGCGTCTTTCTGGAGGCTCAAAAGGCCTTCGGCGAGTACAACGAGGAAAACGTGCAGCACTTCACTCGCGATACCTTCGTCCAGTACGACACGCTTGAGCCGGGCATGGTGCTCAGCTTTGCCGATGCCGCCGGTGGCGAATTGCCCGGGGTCATCAGCCGGGTGGAAGACGACTGGGTTTATGTGGACTTCAACCACCCCCTGGCCGGCCGCGACCTGACCTTCGAGGTGGAAATCGTTTCAGTAGAACGCTACGCCCCCGAGCAACCGGTGACACTCAATTAATAGTGAATAATGAATAGTTAATAACGAGAGAGTAAAGTGGGTGCGTGGCCCGCAGGGCTGAGCTATTAATTATTAACTATTAATTATTAATTGCCTTATGGAAATTCGTCTCGCCAACCCCCGCGGCTTCTGTGCCGGGGTGGATCGTGCCATCGACATCGTCAACCGGGCCCTGGAAGTCTTCGGGCCGCCCATTCATGTGCGTCACGAAGTGGTCCATAACCGTTTTGTGGTGGACGATCTGCGTCAGCGCGGCGCGGTGTTCGTGGAAGAGCTGCATGAAGTGCCAGACGATGCCATCGTCATCTTCAGTGCCCACGGCGTCTCCAAGGCGGTACAGCAGGAGGCGGAGCGGCGTCAGCTGAAGGTCTTCGACGCCACCTGCCCATTGGTCACCAAGGTGCACATGGAAGTGATTCGTTATGCCCGCGAGGGTCGCGAAAGCATCTTGATCGGCCATGAAGGCCATCCGGAAGTGGAAGGCACCATGGGGCAGTATGACAAGTCCTTTGGCGGCGATATCTATCTGGTGGAAGACGAGGCCGATGTGGCCGCGCTGCAAGTGCGAGATCCCGCCAAGCTGGCCTTTGTCACCCAGACCACCCTCAGCGTGGATGACACCGCCAAGGTGATCGATGCCCTGCGTGAGCGTTTTCCGGACATTCATGGCCCCAAGCGTGAAGATATCTGCTACGCCACCACCAATCGGCAGGATGCGGTTCGCCAGTTAGCCCTGGAATGCGATCTGGTGCTGGTGGTGGGCTCGGTGAACAGTTCCAATTCCAATCGTCTGCGGGAACTCGCGGAGCGTTGTGGGACCGAAGCCTATCTGCTGGATGAGCCAGGCCAGATCGACCAGGCATGGCTGGCGGGAAAGAAGACCGTTGGCGTCACCGCTGGTGCCAGTGCCCCGGAAGAGCTGGTGCAGCAAGTGATTGCCACACTCAAGGCCTTCGGTGGCCAGGATGCTGAAGAGATCCCTGGCCGTGAAGAAAATATTCGCTTTTCCATGCCCAAGGCGTTACGTCCGTAACGCCTGTCCTTTTTGTGCCTCCGTCCGGAGCATCATTGCTTTTTTATTGGCCTAATACTTTTGTATAGGCATAAAGTTGCGCCAGTCTACGACGATAGTGTGAGGCTTTTCACACCCGAAAGTACCAAAAGTCATTACATTTCAGCAGCTTATACCGTTCGGTGCCGTCAAGGCCCCACTGGTCTCCATTCGATTGATGCATGACCGGCCATGTTTACAGTAGTACGCAGGCTAGAAAAGAAAAATTATTGGGGCGCAGATGAGTAACTCACTTTCCCTACGTCATCAGACGGGGTTCACCCTCATTGAACTGATTGTGTCGATCCTGATCGTCGCAATCACGGCGGCCATTGCCGTGCCGGCGTTCAATGAGATGCAGGCCCGGGGGGCTATTCGTGCCACGGCGTCGGATTTTGTGACGGCCGTCAATGTCGCCCGTGTGCAGGCTGTCAGCCTGCGAACCACCGTGACCCTGAAGCCGGTTTCGGGCAGCAACTGGAGTAGTGGCTGGGTGATCGAGTACCCGGCAACCGTGACCACAGAACAGAACCAGACTTTTCTTCCCAGTGGGACGAGCACGCTGGTGTCAGAGGGTGGGCTCAGCGAGATCCAGTTTCGCAACAATGGCCTGACCAATGCGGGTGAAGCCGAGTTTTCCCTCTGTGATGCCCGCAGTGGCGAGAGAGGGAGAACCATCACCATTTCCCCCTTTGGCAAGGTAACCAATGAAGTGAAGAGTTGCAGCTGATGAAATTTTCCAGGAAGAAAAAGCAGCAGGGTGTAGGGCTTATCGAAGTGCTGGTGTCCATGCTGGTGCTGGCCATTGGCGTTCTGGGTTATGCCGCCATGCAGCTGACTGCACTCAAAGCCTCCGAAGATGCTAATAACCGCGCTCAGGCTACCTTGCTGGCCCAGGGTGCCCTGGAAAGTTTTTTTGCCAATGAGGTGGCCATGGCCACCTATATGGATGTGGATAATTGGCCCGAAGACGGAGTGGCTCCGGGAGCCGGCCTTGGCAGCTTGAAGGACTGTATTGACAGTTTTTGTGATGCTGCAGGCATGGCGGACTGGGATATCGAAGTGCTTGCCTGGCAGGCGGGGAATCTTCTTCCGGGGGGGAGGATCGCAGTGGATGATTGCCAGCATGCGGCGGCAATCAGCTGTGTATCCGTGAGCTGGAATCAGCAAACCCCGGAGGACTGTTTGACCAATACTGGGGTGAATACGGATGAGGGCACGTCGTGTGTGGTGATGGAGGTGGCACGATGAAACGTCAGCAAGGTTTCAGTCTGGTTGAGCTGATGGTGGCGCTGTTGCTGGGGTTGCTGATCACTGGCGCGGCGGTGCAGCTGTTCCTGACCAATCAACGTTCCTTTCTACTTCAGCAAACACTGTCCCGCGTGCAGGAAAATGGTCAGTTGTTTGTGCGATTTCTGGTGACGGATCTGCGGCGCACCGGTCTTGAAATGAGTGATGTGGCATCTGCGGTCAACAAAGGCGTCCAGTTTGCGGTCGCAGACGGTCTGCCCGGCTCATCAAACGGTGCGGATTATGATCGGCTGACGGTCTCTTACCACGGTGTCACAGACTGTGAAGGTTCGGTGTCCGCGATCACGGTGGATGTGGTGAATACCTATTTCGTCAACGCTGACAGCGAACTGGTCTGCCAGGGAAATCTGACCGGTGGGGGCGGTGTGGTATTGCTGGATGGTGTAGAAGCTTTTGAGGTGCTTTACGGGATTGACGAAGTTGTTGACGGTTTCGCCAACGTTAATCGTTATGTGGAGGCGGGTTCCCAGGGCGCGAACCCGGTTATTGCGGTGCGTTTTGCCGTGCTGTTGAAAGAAGAGAGCAACAACTTGCCGGAGAGTGATGGAAACCGGCAAATCCATGTATTGACCAAGACCGTTTCTGAGCCTGCGGACCGCGCCGTCCGTCGCGTCTTCATGTCAACGGTGAAATTACGCAACTACAACTGGGATGCGGTATGAACACAAACGTTATGACTTTGCACCGGCAGAAGGGCGCGGCATTGATGGTGGCCCTGATGATTCTGGTGGTGGTGTCCCTGCTGGGCGTCTCGGCAATGAAGTCCAGTGTGTTCTCCACCAAGGTAGCAACCAGCACCCAGGCGGATGCCATGACATTTGAGGCTGCAGAAACCGCCTTGACGGAGACCTATGCGGAACTCAACCAGATGGATGGTCAGGAGCTGTATAACAACCTGGCGGGGGCGAATGTGTTTCAGCGGTGCGTATCAGAAGACAACACCAGCCAGGAAGGGGTGTGTGGGAATAGCGATCATCTGGATTCTCGAGGTTTGTTGAAAGCATCTTCCACAAGCCGACTGAACGGCTATGAGCCAGTGGCCGGTTCCCAGATTAGTAGTTCTGGAGGCGGAGCCATTTTTGTGGATTACAAGATCGCCATGCTTGGCGAGAGTGAAATGAACAGTTTCAACCTGGAAAACCACCACCTTCAGGAAGCGTTGAAGCGCGGTATCAAACCAGGCTCAGAGATTGAATAGGAGGGGACAATGAAAATTCCATTCAAGGTTTGCCTGCTGTTGTTGGTAGCGATTGGGCTGGCGCCCACGTCGCTCTACGCAGATGATACCGAAATTTATTATGCGTGGGCGGAAGCTGACAACAATGAGAACCGTCCCGGTGCCAATGTCATGGTATTGCTGGATACGTCCGGGAGTATGCGTTTTTGCAAAGATAGCGAAAGCAATGTGGGCTGGTGCAGTGATGCGGACAAGCGTCGTATCAATATGCTGGAAGACGCCATGCACATTCTGATTGATTCTGTCCCTACTGAAATCAAAATGGGGCTGGGACGATTCAATGAAGGCTATAACTGTAATGATGGGCGGAACACCTGTGGTGCTCATGTTCTGCTGCCAGCAACCAAGATTGATGCTACTACCAAGCGAGTCTTCAAGGATACGGTGTCTGAGCTCAACACCGCGGGCGATTCCTCCAATGGTCCGAGCCAGGGGTCTCCCTATGGCAGTACTCCCACCGCGGAAGCCTACTGGGAATTGGGTCGGTATATGATTGGCTCAACTCCTCAGAGCTATACCTCATACGGTAATGATTCTGACGACGATAACACCAAATCTGTCTGTCTAGAGTATGAGGAAAGTACAACGTGCGAGGATGTTCAGGTCAGCGACTGGGTTAATATATCTGGGACCTGTAATACTAACGCGTGGAATTGTCGCCGCGAATGTGTTCGTTGGAGAGGGTGGAGATGTCGGGACTATGCTTATCAAAAATACCAGGTAACCGGCACAGAAGAGCAATGTGACACTACATCCACATGTATTCGAGAAGAGCCTATTGTTGATTCTTCTGGCCAGTATGTCTCTCCCCGGAATACGGCGAACCAGTGTGAAAGTAATCATATCGTGCTGTTTACCGATGGCGAGGCAAACGATGTGAACCTGCCTTGCGGGGGGGCGAACTCCTCTTATGAGTGTCAGCGAATTATTTCTAATTACTTGCACAATAACTTCAATGTCAGCACCTACAATGTGGGGCTGTACATGGATGACAATCGCGCAAATATGGAGAAAGTGTCCACCGATGGAGAGGCTGGAACCTTTACGGCATCGGACACGGAAAGTTTGGCGGCGGCATTCCTGGAAGCCTTTGACTTGATCGACAAGCAGTCGCGATCAATAGCTGCTCCGGGTGTGGCGATCAACCAGATGAACCGTTTTCAGCATCTGGATCAGCTTTATTACTCCATTTTTGAGCCCAGTGAAAACAGTTACTGGGAAGGCAATCTGAAGCGCTACAAGTTGGAGGATGGCGTTATCAAGGGACAGGACGGCAGTGACGCTGTGGATCCTGATACCGGTTATTTCAAGGAGTTCTCACAGAGCTACTGGAGTGAGGATGTTGATGGATACGATGCCAAGTTGGGTGGTGCACGTGATGAAGTGTCCGCGCGCAAGTTGTTCTACAGCACTTCTGGCGGCGCTACACGCAAGGTGAACTGGACTGATCCTGCGGCGTCAGGGTTGACTAAAACCAGCGTGGGGTTGAGCTCCGGTGATTCTGACGAAAACTTTGATGCGCTGATGGCCGAGTTGCAGGGCATGTGGGGCGACCCCCTGCATAGCGTGCCGCTAATGGTGAACTATGGCGGAAACAGCGATAACAATATCATCTTTGTTTCCAATAACGGTGGCATGCTGCACGCAGTGGATTCTGGTACGGGCGAGGAAAAATTTGCCTTTATGCCCCATGAAATCATGAGCAAAGCCAATCAGTACACGATTGAGCGGCCAGGATTAAGCGGGGCTAATCAGCGCCAGGCGTATGGCTTGGATGGTAGCTGGGTGGCGTGGCGACGCCCAGGAGACACTCCTGATGCTGCTCCGAAAGATGTATTTATTTATGGTGGTATGCGCCGAGGTGGGCGTGAGTACTATGCTCTGGATGTGGGGAATGTGAACAGCCCGTCGCTAAAATGGCAGATTTCCGGTGGTTCAGGCAGCTTTGATAACCTTGGCCAGACTTGGTCTACGCCCACTCTGACCCAGATTCCAGTGGGTGATGAAGTGGTGCCCGTACTGATCTTTGGTGGGGGTTATGACCCGGATGCTCATGATTTGAAACAGGGGGATTCCCGGGGAAATGGCGATGCCATGGGTAATGCGGTCTACATCGTAGACGCCCGGGATGGAAAGCTGATCTGGTCGGCCAGTGACAGCGGTGCGAGCACCAACAATAGTGATATGAAGTGGTCTATCCCGAGTAGTGTTGCGGTGGTGGATAAGGAATTTGATGGCGTTGCTGATTTTCTCTACTTTGGGGATCTTGGCGGTCAGCTATTTAGGGTTGATATCGATCAATCCGGAGGCAAGGATATGAAAGTGAACCGCTTGGCTTCTCTTGGTGGTTCGGGCGCTTCGGGTAATCGCCGGTTCTATGAGGCTCCCTCTGTGGTTTACCTTAATGATGGGGGCAAGAAAACGCTTTATGTTGCGGTTGGTTCCGGTTACCGCTCTCACCCTCTTGATGAAAACGTTCAAGACGGCATCTTTGTGGTGAAAGATCAAACTGCGCTGGCCGGCAAGGGCGCCGCGCCGAAAGATGTGTCTCTCGCCGATATGACCAACGTTGGAACGGGTACGCCGGACAAGGATGAGATGGGCTGGTATTTCTTCTTCGACAAGGGAGAGAAGTCCCTGGCGTCTCCAGTCGTATTCAACAATGTGCTGCGTTTCACTACCTATGAGCCCGCCCAGGAAGAAGATGATGAAAACCCCTGTACAGTGACCTATGGCAAGTCCTATCTCTATACCGTCAGCATCGAAACTGCTGAACCGGTGCCAATCACCAATGATGGCACCATCCCCTCCAGCCGTAGAGAGGAGCTGGAACAGTCCACACCTCCTCCAACGCCAGTGCTGGTAAGTGACGGCGAAGGCAATGTACATGTGGTGGTGGGTACTGAAGTGATCGGTGCGGAAGACCTTGGCTATCAGCACCTGCGCAAGCGCCGCTGGTATCAGATGGATAAGACTCAGGCGAACGAGTTCAAATCCGTCGAGAAAGAGTAACCGGAGGACTTGGGATCATGATGACAACACGCAAGGCCCGCCAGGGTGGTTTTACCCTGGTCGAGGTCATGGTGGTAGCAGGGATGGTGGCCATTCTGGCCGCCATTGCTTACCCCAGTTATACCCGTTATGTGCAGAACGCCCGCCAGTCTGATGCTCAGGCGGAGATCATGTCACTGGCGGGGGCGCTGGAACGTTACCGCGCAAAGAACTTTACCTATGAGGGCGCGACAGTGGCCAATCTGGCGCCAGACTTGGCCAACAGCGAGTTTTATACGGTGACGCTTTCCATCACCGGTACAGGTAATCAGCAGTACCAAATCAGCGCGGCACCGAAAGGTGGTTTGATGTCTGGCACGGATTTCATGGCGCTGGATAGTGAAGGTCGAGCCTGTAAAGGGGCCTCCTCCTGTACACCGAGTAGTAGTACTCACTGGTAACGAGATAGATTGCTACTGACAATCCTCCAATGTGGCCGTCTCTATTCGGGGGCGGCCAATCCAGTTCATGACGATGCGTTTCGCACTGTGGGTGCTGCAAACATAGAAGCTGCCATTCTGGAAATGGGCGATTCCACGGTGACCAAACATCAAGGCATTACCCCTAAAGCGCTTCCAGGTGACGGTGACGCCATCGGGTAGCCGGTAAGCCTCAGTGATCTCCGTGTCAGAGAGCTGCCCATCCCGGTCGCGATCATGTCCAACATGAATGATTCCCGTCGTTTCAAACCGTGAGCAACCACGCTCGCCATCGCACAGTAATTGCTGTCCCTGTGACAGCGCATCTGCCCGTGCTTTTCTGATCAGTGAATGTATGTCTGCGGTTGCTACCTTGACGCGATAGCGCGGAATGATCGTGTTCCAGGCTTGCTGTGCAATGACGGAAAAGATGCTCAGCAGCACCAGACTGATCATGAGTTCAATCAGGGTGAATCCGCCCTTTGCGGTCGGCGGTGAGTGGTCTCTGAGTAGCATGGTGTTTCCTTCGCGTTGACTCACAAGGTGAGCATGGCTCAAGGAAGACTAATGCGGATTCGCTGTTCCGGGTGTGCTACTGTTGCCTCTTTTCCTGTCAGTGTTTTCCGGTAGTGCCCATGTCTGATGTGCTTGTTGTGGGTGGGGGAATCGTCGGTCTGTTGAGTGCGCTTGAGCTTACACAGCGTCAGAAATCGGTCACCCTCATTGATGCACCCTCCCTGTTTCCTCCAGCCTCCTGGGCGGGTGGCGGGATTCTTACTCCCTTGTTTGCGTGGCGCTACAGCGATGCCATGACGCGCCTTTCGGTGGATGCGGTGCCGCGTTTTGAGCGCCTGCTTGATGCGCTGGATCCTGGTGGTGCTGTGGCGGCTGAGTTGTTGCATCGCGGAGGGGTGTGGGTGTCAGTTCAAGGGCAAGAGTGCGATAAGGCACAGGCATGGGCCGAGCGCTGGCATATACCGGTTGAGCCCAGGTCGGCCCGCGGGCTCATGGAAAATTTCAGGCCGGATACCGGTTTGTTATTTCCTGAACAGGGCAATATTCGTAACCCGGGACTGCTGAAACGCCTTCGGCAAACGCTGCTGCGCAAAGGCGTCAGATTTGAAAATGCCCAGGTAGAAAGGCTGTGTCAGCGTCATGGTGGCCTCCAGCTTACCGCTTCCGATGGTCGCTGTTGGCAATCAGAACAGGTGTTGTTGAGTGCGGGGGCAAGCATGCGTGTCTTGCTCGACGGGCTGGGGATCCGCTTGCCGGTATTTCCTGCCAAGGGAGAGATGCTGCTATACCAGATGGCCCCCGGGCAGGTGCCAGCAGTGATGCTGACCGATGAAGGTTACCTGATTCCCCGCAACGATGGCGCCGTGTTGGTGGGGTCGACCCTGCGCAAGGGGGATGCGTCCTGCTACCCAACGGTGCAAGGGCGTTACCAGTTGGAGGCGGTGGCGGCCCGACTGTGGCCGCAGCTGGCAGAACACAAACCGCGCTTCCACTGGGCAGGCGTACGGCCCGGCTGCGAAAGGGATGTGCCGTTCCTGGGCGCCGTGCCCGGCATGCCCGGTGTGTATGCGGCTGCCGGTCATTTTCGCAATGGCCTGGTATCGGCACCGGCCAGCGCTGAACTGCTCGCCCAGATCATGTGCGGGCAGCCAACGTTCACCGACCCGACGCCTTATTCGCTGCCATCGTCATCCCTGTCCAGTTCCAGCTTTTTGAGGCGATAGCGAAGAGAACGGAAGGTCATGCCCAGTTTCTTGGCGGCCGCAGTGCGGTTCCAGTGAGTGGAGTCCAGCGCCTTGAGGATTTCCTGGCGTTCAATGTCCTGCAAGAAATCTTCAAGGGGTTGGGCGCTGTCACGTTCTGGCAGTGCGTTGCCAACCGGCGTTTGGGTTGCTGCCGAGACAGGTTGTGACTGTCCTTGAAGATGGAGATTGTCGGTTTCGATGATCTGCCCTTCACACAGTGTCATTGCCCGCTCAAGGGTATTCTCAAGCTCCCGAACATTACCCGGGAAGGGGTAGTCACACAGGGCTGCCATCGCCCGATCACTGACGGTGGGAGGCTGGGTATCCCAGGCCTGACTCAGTCGCTGCAGGATGTGCGCTACCAGTGCGGGAATATCGTCTTTTCTTTCACGAAGGGGGGGGACATGGGCTTCAATGACATTCAGCCGGTAGAACAGATCCTGACGAAAGCGGCCTTCCTGCATTTCCCGGGCAAGGTCCTTGTGGGTGGCACAAAGAATCCGCAGGTTGACCTGAAACTCCCGCGCTTCCCCCACCGGCCGCACGCTTTTTTCCTGGATCGCCCGCAGTAACTTGACCTGCATGTGGAGGGGGAGATCGGCGACTTCATCCAGAAACAGGGTGCCGCCATCCGCCTCACGGAACAGTCCCTTGCGGTCTTCCACGGCGCCGGTAAACGCCCCTTTGCGGTGGCCGAAAAACTCGCTTTCCATCAGCTCTGAAGGAATGGCCCCACAGTTGACGGCAACAAAGGGTTTATCCCGTCGCGGGCCCAGGTTATGGATCAGGCGCGCGATGCGCTCCTTGCCACTACCGGACTCGCCACTGATATAGATGGGTGCCTGACTGCGTGAAAGTTTCCTGACCTGGGCCTTGAGCGCCTGCATGGCAGGGGCTTCGCCGATCAGGTTGTTTTCCTCTTCCTGATGTTCTTCCACATGGCTGATGTCGAGACCGTCTTCGATCAGCTGACGCAGCCGGTCCAGCGCCACGGGCTTGGAAATAAAATCGTAGGCGCCCAGCTTCATGGCGTCTGTAGCGGTTTCCATGTTGCCGTAGGCGGTGATGACGGCCACGGGCATTTCCGGGCAGTGCTGGGCGATATGCTGAAGCAGTTCCAGGCCTGTGCCATCGCCGAGATTCATGTCGGTCAGGCAGAGGTCAAAGTGTCCATCATTCAGTTTGTCCTTGGCGGCCCCCAGGGATTCCGCAGCGGTTGCCTTGAGCTTCATTCGTCCCAGAGTGATGACCAGCAGCTCACGAAGATCCGCTTCGTCATCCACAACCAGAACGTGGGGGGTATCTGCACTCATAGTCGAACTCTGTTATTGAAATTGTCGGTGCGGGTGGGCAAAGGTTATCACAAAGCAGGCGCCGGTTTCGGTGTCCTCCAGATCCAGGGTAGCCTGGTTGGCCTGACACAGCTCGCGGCACAGATACAGGCCAAGGCCATTACCATCAGTGGCGGTGGTGTAGAAGGGCTCGAACAAGTGACGGGCGGCTTCTTCATCAATGCCGGTGCCATTATCGTGAATACGTAGCCAAGGCAGGCCGGTGCGGTCATGGGTGCCGCAGTGGAGTCTGATCCGCGTGCCTTCGCCGCCGTGCTTGAGGGCATTGGCAATCAGGTTATCCAGCACCCGGGTCAGTTGATTGGGATCAAAGCGCACCTCCACATCATCACCACAGGCCAGCTCCACGGGCGATCCTTCTGTTTTCAGGTTCCAGCTTTCCTGAATCGACTGCAGCAAGGTGGTGAGAACGAAGCGTTCGGCGTTGCCCTTGCCTCGCCGTGATAGATCCAGTACGTCGTGAATGATGCCATTCACCCGGTTGACATGGTTTCGAATGATGGACAGCAGATGTTGATCCTCGGCGCTGGGCTCTCCGTCAAGCAGCAGGTCGGTGGCATGATTGATGGCGCTGAGTGGATTGCGGATTTCATGGGCCAGCGTGGCTGACAATCGCCCCAGTGAACTGAGGTTCAGTTGCTGGGCTTCCTGTGCGACCCGTGCGGTATCCTCCAGAAAGATCAGGGTGAGGTTTTCATGGCCGGTATCCAGGCTGGCAAAGCGGGGACTCAGTGTGGGGCTTTGCTCGGACACGCGCAGTGTGGCCAGCGGCAGCATGGGGTTGTCTTGCCATCGTTCATGCCGGCTGATCAGCGTTTGCGGCAAGCGCTTGCCAAGCATGGGTGAGTCAAAAAGGTTGTTGGCTGCATGGTTCGACATCAGCACCTGGTGCTGTTCATCGAACACCATCACGCCAGTACGCATGCGCTGAACAATCTGCTGATTGAGCGCTTCCAGCCTTTCAATCGCCACCCGCTGACGACGGGCAATCTGTTCGCTGTGCTCCAGCCGTTGGGCAACCTGCTGAATGATCAGTGAGACCATGAAGAAAGCAATCCCCAGTAGCCCGGACTCGGTCAGCATAAATGGCGAATCGAACTGTTCCTGAATGGAAAAATAGAACTGCTCGAACATGGCTGACAGGGTGGCCAGTGCTGCGATGAGAAAACCCAGTCGGCCGCGCAGGAGTATGTTGCCTGCGGCCACTGTGACCAGCAGCAGTACAGCAAGCCCGCCTTCCAGGCCTCCCTGGGCATGAACAACCAGGGTCAGCATGATCAGGTCGGTGATCAGGGCCGTGGGCTGGGCCCATCCGGGGAAGGCGCGCTGGTGGCGCCGGTGGTCCAGGGTGGTGGAGGCCAGGATGAGCCCAAGGTAGGCAAAAAGCGTGGCCTGAAACAGGTTCGGTGAATGTTTGCCAATCAGCGGTGCATCCGGTGCGAAATGCAGAAACAGCAACGCACAGGCGATGGCAATACGGTAGACATTATAGATGCGGGCGGGGGTCCATCCCTGACTACTGGTCATGATGCTCCAGATACAGCCGTTGATGCTCCATACTGCAGAAGTGCTGGCCGTTGTGCGTGAACGCTTCGTGGTCGGGCACATGCACGCCGCACTGCGCGCACTTGCGCATCAGTTCCTGCCGGCCACCGGAGGCGGGCGGGGTGTCCTGGCGGGGAGAGGAAAGCAGGTTCTTGACCACCCGCCAGACAATATAAATCAGTGCTGCAATGACCAGCAGGCGAATCAGCCCCATTCTTTTCTCCTTGTTTTGTGCACCCTGATGCATTCATGGATCGCGGTCTAAAGAGTACAATCAGCGCTCATTTCATGAAAGGCCGGTGAAGATGCGAATTATCATGGCCCAGCAGAATGCGCTGGTGGGGGACATTGAGGGTAACGCACAGCGTGTGATCGAGGCCGCCGACGAAGCCCGGCGGCTGCTGGGCGCTGATCTGGTGGTTTTTCCGGAGCTGATGCTCACGGGCTATCCGCCGGAAGACCTGTTGCTGCGCCCCAGCCTCAACAGCCGCGTGGACGATGCACTGGCCGCCATTGGCGAGGCGATCACGTTACCTGTCGTGCTGGGTTATCCCGCGGTTCGCAATGGGCTGCGGCGCAATGCTGCCGGGGTGCTTTTCCCCGGCGAAAGGCAACCGCGCCATGAGTACTTCAAGCAATGTCTGCCCAACTACCGTGTTTTCGATGAAAAGCGTTATTTCCAGGCTGGCGACGCGCCCTGCACATTCGAGTTGGGGGGCTGGACCTTCGGCATCACCATCTGTGAAGACATCTGGCACAGTGCACCCGCCAGCCAGCTTCAGGAGGCCGGCGCACAAATCGTGCTGAACCTGAATGCATCACCGTTCCGCGCCAACAAGGTCGCAGAGCGGCTGGAGCAGGTCCAGGCGCGTAGCCGGGAAACCGGTATGTCCATCCTCTACTGCAACCTGGTGGGCGGCCAGGATGAACTGGTGTTCGACGGGGCGTCGTTTGCCTGCAACTCCCGTGGTGAAAAGTGCGTCCAGGGCGCCAGCTTCAATGAGGCGCTGGTGCCGGTGGACCTGCAGTGTGAGGGGGGCAGTTGTGACCCTGTGGGGGAATTGCTGCCCGTGCCGGAACTGGAGCAGAGTCTCTACCAGGCGCTGGTACTGGCCACCCGGGACTACGTGAACAAGAATGGCTTCAAGGGCGCCTTGCTGGGACTGTCCGGCGGCATTGATTCCGCACTCACCCTGGCGGTGGCTGTGGACGCGTTGGGGCCGGAACGGGTAGAAGCGGTGATGATGCCGTTCCGTTACACCTCAGCCATGAGTCTCGAGGATGCAGAAAAACAGGCTCGTACCCTGCGGGTGAAATATCACGTGATGCCTATTGAGCCGGCGTTCAACGGCTTTATGGGGATTCTCGATGAGGCGTTTGCCGGCTTGCCCAAAGACACCACGGAGGAAAACCTGCAGGCCCGTTGCCGGGGGGTGATTCTCATGGCGTTATCCAACAAGAGTGGCTCAGTCGTGCTGACCACCGGCAACAAGAGTGAAATGGCGGTGGGTTATGCCACCCTGTATGGAGACATGGCCGGCGGCTTCTCCGTGCTCAAGGATGTCTTCAAGACCATGGTGTTCCGGCTTTGCTGGTGGCGTAACCAGCAGGCGGGTAGCGAGATCATTCCCGAGCGGGTCATCACTCGACCACCTTCCGCCGAGCTGGCACCGGACCAGGTAGATACCGACTCCCTGCCCGACTACGACGAGCTGGATGCCATTCTGCAGCGCTATGTGGAACAGGACATGAGCGCAGAGGCGGTGATTCGTGACGGCTTCGACCGTGACAACGTCTATCGTGTCGTCAAGCTCACTGACCGCAACGAATACAAGCGCCGCCAGGCGGCGGTGGGCCCCCGGGTCAGCCGGCGCGCTTTCGGCAAGGACCGCCGCTACCCGATCACCAACGGCTGGCGGCCGGGGGACTAAAGGCAGCTACGAGCTTCCAGCTGTGAGCTTCGAGGGAGATCAAAATCAAAAAAGGGTGGCCCGAATCGGTATCGGAGCCACCCTTTTTTAGCTAGAAGCTAGAAGCTAGAAGCTAGAAGCTAGAAGCTAGAAGCTAGAAGCTCAAAGAAGGTCGAATGTCAGCAGGCTGAGGATGCCGTTGTCCTCGTCGGGCCACCAGGCCAGGTCCACTTCCTGTTCGTCGCCCAGATAGCCACTCTCCGGGAAGTTGAGCGCCAGCACGGCGCGGCTTTTGGCGGCCAGTTCCGGGTATTCCAGGCGCTCGTAGCTCTTCACCATGATGGCCAGCGCTTCCTCCACCGCCGGGGTTCGCTGGTAGTGTTTGACCACGTACTGGGCACGGTTCACGGAAGCCACAATGGCGCCGCGACGGGCGTAGTAGCGGGCCACATGCAGTTCCTGCCGGGCCAGCTGATTGCGAATGTGGACCATGCGGGCGCGGGCGTCTGGCGCATACTCGCTGTCCGGGTAGCGGGTCACCAGTCGCTCGAAATCCCGGAAGGCATCCTTGGCCGCATCCATATCACGGGCGGAACGGTCGGAGCTGACCAGGTTGTCGAACAGGCCCTTTTCCATGTTGAAGTTGGCCAGTCCGCGCATGTAAAGGGCGTAGTCGGTACGAGGATGTGCCGGGTAATTACGCATGAACCGCTGTGCCGCGACTACGGTGGCCGGATAATCCACGGACATGTAATAGGCGTAAATCAGGTCAAGGCCGGACTGTTCAGCAAAATCGCCGTAGGGAAAGCGGACCTCCAGCTCCTTGAGCTGGTCAATGGCTGTGAGGTAGTTCTTTGACTCGATGGAGTCATGGGCTTCCCGATACTGGGCGGCTTCGGTGAGTTCCGGAGCATCCTTGTTGCTGGCACAGCCGGCAAGCAGCATCAGGGCCAGGAGTGGCCAGAAAAAGCGTGGCATTCTTTCCTCGTCGGACGGGTTACAATGGCGCGTTAGTTACGTAGAGCGACATTTAAACACAGGTTGGATTATGGGACATCTTGGCGGCGAGAAAATTCAACGTACCGAGCAGGTGCAAGCGGAACAGGCGGGCCAGCGGGTGGATCAGGCGGCGGCCGAGCTGTTTGACGGATTTTCCCGTTCCCGTCTGCAGAGCTGGATCAAGGACGGAGTGCTCACTGTCGATGGCAAGAAGGCCAGACCCAAGGACAAGCTTACCGGAACCGAATCCCTCAGCCTGGAAGTGGTGATCGAACCTGAACTGGAAGATCAGGCCCAGGCCATCGCCCTGGACGTGGTCTATGAGGATGATGACCTGATTGTCATCAACAAGCCCACCGGGCTGGTGGTGCACCCGGCGGCAGGTCATGCCGACGGGACCCTGCTGAACGGGCTGCTACATCACGATGAGCGCCTGAACAGCCTGCCACGGGCGGGGATCGTGCATCGGCTGGACCGGGATACTACCGGGCTGATGGTGGTAGCGCGTTCCCTGGAGGCGCATACCAGCCTGGTGTCACAGCTGCAGGACAAGAGCCTGTTCCGCCAGTACGAAGCTATTGCGGTGGGGGTGATGACCGGCGGGGGCAAGGTAGATGCGCCCATTGGCCGTCACCCGGTAGACCGCAAAAGGCAGGCAGTGGTTAAGGAAGGAGGTAAGGAAGCGGTTACTCACTACCGTGTGATGGATCGCTACCGTGCCCATACCCGCATTCAGGTGAAGCTGGAAACCGGCCGCACCCACCAGATCCGGGTGCACATGGCTTACCGCAATTACCCCCTGGTAGGGGATCCGCTCTACGGTGGCCGCCTGAAATTCCCGGCGGGTGCGACCGAGGAGCTTCGTCAGGCCCTGCGCCGTTTTCCCCGCCAGGCTCTGCATGCCCGCAAACTGGGCTTGATTCACCCGGCAAGTGGAGAATACTGTGAATTCGAAGCGCCGTTGCCCGACGATATGCAGGGGCTGATCAAGGTGCTGGAAGACGACGCGGCCAACGCGTGATACCCACCGTGCCCGAGGCACCTTGAAGGCGGCTCCCATGACGTTACCTGATCGCTCAGACTGGCTCTGGCCCGACTGGCATCCTCACCCGGCCGTACGGGTGGCGGTGACCACCCGGGCAGGCAGCCATTCCCCACAACCCTGGGATGGCTTCAATCTGGGTTTGAATTGCGGAGATCAGTCCACTCGGGTAGAGCAGGCTCGCCATCATGTGGAAAAGCTGCTGCAAGCCGATCATCCTGCCGCCTGGTTGTGGCAAGTGCATGGCAAGCGCGTGATTCGCGCCGATGATCCGGATAATGAAGCTGATGGTGTCTGGACCGATCAGCAGCGCTGGCCCTGTGTGGTGCTGACGGCCGATTGTCTTCCTGTGCTGCTGGCCAGGCAGGATGGTTCCGCGGTCGCCGCGGTGCATGCCGGTTGGCGGGGCCTTCAGGCGGGGATTGTTGCCGAGGGCGTGAACAGGATTGCCCCCAACGGCGAACCTGTCAGCGCCTGGCTGGGGCCTGCGATCTGCGGCAAATGCTATCAGGTCGGTGATGAAGTCTATCGCGCCTTCGTGGATGCGAATCCCGCCTTCAAAACTGCTTTCAGCCAGGATGCCACACCCCACCACTGGCGCTTCTCCGTGGCTCACGCCGCCATGACCGAACTGGCCAACCTCGGCGTCGACGATGTACAGGGCGGCGAACTGTGCACCGCCTGTGACCTGGAGCGCTTCTATTCCTATCGCAAGGAAGGTGAGACGGGGCGGTTTGCGTCGTTGATCTGGCTGGATGAGAGCAGTTAACAGTGAATAGTGAACAGTGAACAGTGAACAGCTCGCGATTAGGGGGGGCTCTGTTTGGACAGCATAGAGGCCGCGCCCATAGGTTGGGCGCGGCCTCTGACGTTTTAAAACCTGACATGCGCCCTCGCGCCGCTGTTAACTGTTCACTATTCACTGTTAACTGCCCTTGAGTTTGGCCCAATCGGACCCATCTTAGGTCCAGTTGATTGATTTCCGGTGATCACCGGTCGCTTGCCGTCAGGGAGTGTCCGGGTGGATCGACCCCGGACAAAGGAGAGCCAAGACAATGCGAATGGACAAACTCACTGCGCGTTTGCAGGAAGCCCTTTCTGACGCGCAATCCCTGGCCGTGGGGCAGGGCAACAGCACCATCGAACCTGTTCACCTGATGCTGGCGCTGATGCAGCAGCAAGGTGGCGTGGCGAAGCCTCTTATCGAGAAAACCGGTGCCAACACCGCCGATGTGATCACTGCCCTGAACATGGCCGTGGACAAGCTGCCCACGGTAAGCAACTTCAATGGTGATGTGACCATGGGCCAGGGCACCGGCCGCCTGCTCAATCTGGCGGATCGCGAGGCGCAACAGAATGGTGACCAGTACCTGTCGTCGGAAGTGGTGCTGCTGGCCGCCTGTGATGACAGTGGTGAGCTAGGCAAAATTCTCAAAAATGCCGGCGTTACCAAGAAGGTGCTGGCGGAAAAGATTGCCGAGGTGCGAGGAGGCGAAGCGGTGACCGATCCCAATGCCGAAGACAAGCGTGAAGCGCTGGACAAGTACACCGTCAATCTCACCGAGCGCGCGGAGTCGGGCAAGCTGGATCCGGTGATCGGCCGTGACGATGAAATCCGCCGCACCATTCAGGTATTGCAGCGCCGTACCAAGAATAACCCGGTGCTGATCGGTGAACCCGGTGTGGGCAAGACGGCCATCGTTGAAGGGCTCGCCCAGCGAATTGTCAACGGTGAGGTTCCGGAAGGTCTCAAGGACAAGCAGGTGCTGTCGCTGGATATGGCGGCGCTGATTGCCGGTGCCAAGTACCGTGGGGAATTCGAGGAGCGTCTCAAGGCGGTGCTCAACGAGCTGGCCAAGCAGGAAGGGCGGATCATCCTCTTTATTGATGAGCTGCACACCATGGTCGGTGCCGGTAAGGGTGACGGGGCCATGGATGCGGGCAACATGCTCAAGCCGGCACTGGCCCGCGGTGAGTTGCACTGTGTGGGCGCCACCACCCTGGATGAGTATCGGCAGTATATTGAAAAGGATGCGGCGCTTGAGCGTCGTTTCCAGAAAGTATTGGTGGACGAGCCCACCGTAGAAGACACCATCGCTATCCTGCGTGGCCTGAAAGAGCGCTACGAAGTGCACCACGGCGTGGATATTACCGACAGCGCCATTGTGGAAGCCGCGCGCCTTAGCCATCGCTACATCACCGATCGCCAGCTGCCGGATAAAGCCATCGATCTGATCGATGAAGCGGGCAGCCGTATCCGCATGGAAATTGATTCCATGCCGGAAGAGATGGATCGTCTTGATCGTCGTCTGATCCAGCTGAAGATGGAGCGCGAGGCGCTGCGCAAGGAAGATGATGATGCCAGCAAGAAGCGCCTGGACAAGCTGGAAGGCGAGATCGACGAGCTGGAAAAGGAGTACGCTGACCTGGAAGAAATCTGGCAGGCCGAGAAGGCAGCCCTTCAGGGAGCGCAAGAGTACAAGGCGGAATTGGAGCAGGCTCGCGTGGAGCTGGAGCAGGCCCGTCGTGCCGGCGATCTAAATCGCATGTCTGAGCTGCAGTACGGGGTGATCCCGGATCTGGAGAAAAAGGTGCAGACGGCGCAGGACCAGGAAGAGCAGCAGGCGCAGACCCAGAACCAGCTGCTGCGCAACAAGGTCACCGAGGAAGAAATCGCCGAGGTGGTATCCAAGTGGACCGGCATTCCCGTGTCCAAGATGCTGGAAGGCGAAAAGGAAAAACTGCTGCGCATGGAAGACGCACTGCACGAGCGTGTGGTGGGGCAGAGCGAGGCGGTGGAAGCGGTGGCCAACGCGGTGCGCCGTTCCCGTGCCGGGCTCTCTGATCCCAATCGCCCCAACGGCAGCTTCCTGTTCCTGGGTCCCACCGGGGTGGGCAAGACCGAGCTGTGCAAGGCCCTGGCCAACTTCCTGTTCGATACGGAAGAAGCCATGGTGCGTATCGACATGTCCGAGTTCATGGAGAAGCATTCCGTGGCGCGGCTGGTGGGTGCCCCTCCGGGCTATGTGGGCTATGAGGAGGGCGGCTACCTGACCGAAGCGGTGCGACGCAAACCCTACTCGGTGGTGCTGTTGGACGAGGTGGAAAAGGCCCACCCGGATGTATTCAACATCCTGCTGCAGGTGTTGGATGATGGTCGCCTCACGGATGGTCAGGGCCGTACCGTGGACTTCCGCAACACGGTGGTGGTGATGACTTCCAACCTGGGCTCGGATCTGATCCAGACCCTGGCCGGCGAAGGGGATTATCAGGCCATGAAATCCGCGGTTATGGAGGTGGTCGGGAACCACTTCCGTCCGGAATTCATCAACCGCGTGGACGAGACGGTGGTGTTCCACCCGCTGGAGAAAGACCAGCTCAAGGGGATTGCCGCCATCCAGCTGGACTACCTGCGCAAAAGGCTGGCCGAGCGGGAGATCCGCCTGGAGATCAGCGATGCCGCTCTCGGAAAGCTGGTGGAAGCGGGTTTCGATCCGGTCTACGGTGCCCGTCCTCTGAAGCGGGCTATCCAGCAGCAGTTGGAGAATCCGCTGGCGCAATCCCTGTTGAGAGGGGAGTTTGGCCAGGGCGATGCGATTCGCTTGGATGTGGACGGAGATGCCTTCAGCTTCAACCGCTGATCATCCACCGGATAATCAAAAAGGCCGCTCATTTGAGCGGCCTTTTGGGTTAGGGCGTTGATATCTGCGCTATTTGCACAACTCCAGGGCCTGGCGGGCATCTTCAATCATTTTATCCTTCTCTTCTTGCCCAAGGACTTCCAGTTCGCCGGTGTCCGGGTTCTCTTGCCGCACGATCGGTTTGTTCTGAAGGGTTTCCAGGTTCTTGCGGTGCTGTTCGCAACGTTCCTGGGCGACTGCATCGGGCTCGGTCTCAAGGCGTTGCTCTTCTTCGGCTTGTTGGGTGGCCGCCTTGCGGGCTTTCTGGTTGGCGTTGCGTCTGGCTTCCAGTGCATCCAGTGCCTCTCCCTGATCGGAGCTGGCGTTGGCGCGGGTATTCACCACGCTGGCGTCCCTGTCATTTGGCGCCTGGCTGCCATAATGGGTAACCCCGTTTTCATCCACCCATTTGTAGAACTTGTCGGCCGTGCCGGTGGAGGCGAGGGCAAGCAAGGCAATACTCAGTAGCAGGCTGATTCGGCTCATGGTGTCAGTCTTCTTATTCATTAAGGTCCATAGTCAGACTTTAGCATGACTCGATAACGGGTTTTTCTGCAAGCCAAAGCCGACAAAGGGCTTTGATTGGCTGCACATTTCTGACAAAATTGACGCTTTCCGGAGATCGGGACCCGCATTCGCTTACCGGCGTGTGTGTGGCCGGGACCCGGGGCATCGTTACCGCGATGTCCGGTCAGCAGTATCACTGCACTCTCGTCCCGCTGTGGGAGCCTCCGGAGGTTTCTGTTTTCTGAGCGGGATCAGTTCGTCTGCATTCCTCCCTGATTCAGTACCTCCAGATTGCCTCTCTGCCTGCGTCCTTGTCGGCCACCTCCGACAGGACTTCAGAATGCCCAACTATGGCGTTCTCTCTGCAGGTCTCCAGCAAAAGCAAAGCCGTCCCGCTGCTGCGCCAGGCGTAGTGGGCTCATGCATTCTGATTTTGAGGTAGCAACCGTGGAAATGTTATCCGGCGCGGAAATGGTGGTCCGTGCGTTGCAAGACGAGGGGGTGGAGTACATCTTCGGGTATCCCGGAGGGTCCGTACTGCACATCTACGATGCGCTGTTCCAGCAGGAAAGCGTCAACCATATTCTGGTGCGTCACGAGCAGGCAGCGACCCACGCGGCCGACGGCTACGCCCGTGCCACCGGCAAGCCGGGTGTGGTCATGGTGACCTCGGGCCCGGGTGCCACCAATGCCATTACCGGTCTGGCTACCGCCTTCATGGACTCCATCCCCATGGTGGTGCTGTCCGGCCAGGTGCGTTCCGACTGGATTGGCGATGACGCCTTCCAGGAAACCGACATGATCGGCGTGTCCCGCCCGGTGGTGAAGCACAGCTTCATGGTCCGTGACGCCAAGGACATCCCCGAGATCATGAAGAAGGCGTTCTACATTGCCACCACTGGCCGTCCCGGCCCGGTTCTGGTCGATATTCCCAAGGATCAGACCGCGCCGAACGTGAAGAACCCCTACGAATACCCGAAGAAAGTGAAGATGCGCTCCTATGCGCCGGTCAGCCGTGGCCATTCCGGCCAGATCCGCAAGGCGGTGGAAGAGCTGATGAAAGCCAAGCGCCCGGTGATCTATGCCGGCGGTGGTGTGGTGCAGGGCGAGGGCAGCGAGTTGCTGACCAAGTTGGCTCATCGCCTCAACTTCCCGGTAACCAACACTCTCATGGGGCTGGGTGGTTTCCCTGGCACCGACCCGCAGAACGTGGGCATGCTGGGCATGCATGGCACCTATGAAGCCAACATGACCATGCACAACTCCGATGTGATTCTGGCTGTCGGCGCCCGTCTCGATGACCGCGTGACCAACAACGTGAAGAAGTTCTGCCCGGGCGCCAAAATCATCCACATCGATATCGATCCGGCCACCATCTCCAAGAATGTGATGGCGCATATCCCTATTGTGGGCCCGGTTGATCAGGTGCTGGAAGAAATGCTGGCGGCGCTGGATGAGCACGGTGGCGAGCCGGACCAGAAGGCGCTGGAGCGCTGGTGGGAGGAAATCGCTGGCTGGCGCAAGATCCATGGCATGCGCTTCGAGACCAATGAAGACGGCCCCATGAAGCCTCAGCAAGTGGTGCAAGCCCTGTACAAGGCCACCAAGGGTGATGCCTATGTGACCTCCGATGTGGGCCAGCACCAGATGTTCGCCGCCCAGTACTACCAGTACGACAAGCCCCGCCGCTGGATCAATTCCGGTGGTCTCGGCACCATGGGCTTCGGCCTGCCGGCGGCCATGGGCGTGCAGTTTGCGTTCCCGGACGCCACCGTGGCCTGTGTCACCGGTGAAGGCTCCATCCAGATGAACATTCAGGAGCTGTCTACCTGTCTGCAGTACGGTTTGCCGGTGAAGATTATCAACATCAACAACCAGGCCCTGGGCATGGTACGTCAGTGGCAGGACATGCAGTACGGTGGCCGCCACAGCCAGTCCTACATGGAATCCCTGCCTGACTTTGTGGCTCTGGCCGAGGCCTATGGTCACGTGGGCATGAAGGTCACCAAATTCGAGGACCTGGAAGGGGCCATGAACGAGGCCTTCGCCCTGAAGGATCGTCTGGTATTCATGGATATCTATGTGGATCCCACCGAGCACGTGTACCCGATGCAGATTGCAGACGGTTCCATGCGCGACATGTGGCTGAGCAAGACGGAGCGGACCTGATGCGTCGAATTATTTCTATTCTCATGGAAAACGAGCCGGGCGCACTGAGTCGGGTCATTGGTCTGTTCTCCCAGCGGGGTTACAACATCGATTCCCTGTCGGTGGCCCCCACCGAGGACACCACCCTGTCCCGTCTGACCCTGACCACCTACGGGGATGACCTGAAGATCGAGCAGATCACCAAGCATCTCAACAAGCTGATCGAGGTGGTGAAGCTGGTGGATCTTACCGAGGGGGCGCACATCGAGCGTGAGCTGATGCTCATCAAGGTGAAGGCCACCGGTGCCCAGCGTGCCGAGGTGAAGCGCAGTGTGGACATCTTCCGCGGCCAGATCGTGGATGTGACCAGCACGGTCTACACCATCCAGCTCACCGGTGCTTCCGACAAGCTGGACGCCTTCATCAGTGCCATCGGCGAAGCCCAGGTGCTGGAAGTGGTGCGTTCCGGTGTCTCCGGCATTTCCCGCGGCGAGAAGGTGTTGAGCTTGTAAGTACGCTTGACGCCTGACGCTGGATGCCAGACGAAAATGCCGCTCCCCGGAGCGGCATTTTTCTTTTCGGCGTCAGGCATCGGGCGTCCGGCGTCAGGCGTCCCTCACTTGCGACCAGAATGCATTGATCAGCGGTTCTTCCAGTCTGCGCTCCTGGGTGAATAGTCCCACCTCATAAGCCGCCAGTGCCGGTTGCACATCCAGCGGTCGAATTCGGGCCGCCAGTGGACTGTTGTCCAGCACGATCTTCGGCACCACGCCTACGCCGAAACCCAGGCTGACCATGCTGACGATGGCCTCGTTACCGCTGACCTGAGCATAGATATGGGGTTTGACGCCCAGCTGGCGGAACCAGCGGTCGGTGCGTTCCCGGGCCAGGCCTTCTTCGGAGAGAATCATGGGGATGTCTTCCCAGTCCGTTTTGTCTGCGCGACCGCCAAGCCGCTCGGCCAGCTGCGGCTGACTGGCGGGGGCAATGAAAAGCAGCGGGGAGCGGGCGATGGGGCGAAAGGCGATACTGGCGGACAGATGATCCGGCCTCGCCCCGATGGCGATGTCTTCCTCACCTTGCTGAATTCGGTGTACCGCCTGGGCCGGGTCGCCAGTGTGCAACTTCAGTTCGATGCGAGGGTACTGATGCCGGAAGCTGCTGAGAATGTCATAGAGAAAGCTGTAGCTGGCGGTCACTGAGCAGTACAGACTCAGTTCCCCCTGCAGGACCCGGCGGTCTTCCTGCAGGGCATGGCGCAGGTTGTCCCAGCGGGTCAGGGTGTCGCGGGCATATTCCTGAAAGCGCTGGCCTTCCCGAGTGAGGGTGACGCTGCGGTTGTCCCGGTAAAAGAGCGGGGCGCCCAGTTCGTCTTCCAGTTGTTGTACTGTGCGGCTCAGGGTGGAGGGGCTCACATGGCACATGGTACTGGCGCGGCCGAAGTGCAGGGTGTCCGCCAGGGTCAGGAAAAGGCGCAGTGGCTTGGTATCCATGCAGTGATTTCGCCATTATTGAATGTTGCGTTAATTGGAATGCAATGTTTCAAATATATCATTTTACGCAACGCGGCGAATAGCCTAGAGTGGCTGGCCTGATCGAGGCGCCGCTTGGCGGCTCGCCACCGAATTTCCGTTACCAGAACGAGTCAGAGCTATGAGCATGCAAGTGTATTACGACAAGGATTGCGATCTTTCCATCATCCAGGGCAAGAAGGTTGCCATCATCGGTTACGGCTCCCAGGGCCACGCCCACGCCTGCAACCTGAATGATTCCGGCGTTGATGTGACCGTGGGCCTGCGCCCGGGTTCTTCTTCCATCGCCAAGGCCGAAGCCCATGGCCTGAAGGTTAGCGATGTGCCTTCCGCTGTTGCCGCTGCTGACGTGGTGATGATCCTGACTCCCGATGAGTTCCAGTCCCAGCTGTACCGTGAAGAAATCGAACCGAACCTGAAGGAAGGTGCTACTCTGGCCTTTGCTCACGGCTTCGCTATCCACTACAACCAGATCGTTCCGCGGAGCGACCTGGACGTGATCATGATCGCTCCGAAAGCACCGGGTCACACCGTGCGCACCGAGTTCACCAAGGGTGGTGGCATTCCAGATCTGATCGCGGTCTTCCAGGACGCGTCCGGCAACGCCAAGAGCGTGGCCCTGTCCTACGCTTCCGGTGTGGGCGGCGGCCGTACCGGTATCATCGAAACCACCTTCAAGGACGAGACCGAAACCGATCTGTTCGGTGAGCAGGCGGTTCTGTGTGGTGGCGCGGTAGAGCTGGTGAAAGCTGGCTTTGAAACCCTGACCGAAGCCGGTTATGCCCCGGAAATGGCCTACTTCGAGTGTCTCCACGAACTGAAGCTGATTGTCGACCTGATGTACGAAGGTGGCATCGCCAACATGAACTACTCCATCTCCAACAACGCGGAGTACGGTGAGTATGTGACTGGCCCGGAAGTGATCAACGATGAATCCCGCGCCGCCATGCGCAATGCCCTCAAGCGTATCCAGAGCGGTGAGTACGCCAAGCAGTTCATCTCCGAAGGTGCCCTGAACTACCCGTCCATGACCGCAGCCCGTCGTAACAACGCGGCGCACCCCATCGAGCAGGTAGGTGAAAAACTGCGTGGCATGATGCCGTGGATTCAGGCAAACCAGATCGTCGACAAGAGCAAAAACTAAGCTTTCGTGACGATCCGGGAGTTACTCAGTGGCTCCCCAGAAAAACGCGGCTTCGGCCGCGTTTTTTGTTTACGGGGGGTGCGTTACACTAGCCCCACTATCAACGGGATGGACCACCATGCAGGATAACGACAAGACAACAACCTCAGAGCAGCCCGAGACGTTTGAAGTGGTTGAAGCGGAGCATCGCACTGGCGCCCGTCACAAGGGGGTCTATCTGCTGCCGAATCTGTTCACCACCGGCGCCCTTTTCGCCGGTTTCTACGCCATCGTCTCTGCCATGAATGGCATGTTCGAAAACGCCGCACTGGGCATCATCGTCGCGGGTATTCTGGATGGCATGGATGGTGGCGTTGCCCGCCTGACCAACACCCAGAGCAAGTTCGGGGCAGAGTATGACTCGCTTTCAGACTGTGTGGCGTTCGGCGTAGCTCCGGGTCTGGTCGCCTACTCCTGGGCGCTTTCAGGGCTCGGCAAGTTCGGCTGGGTCGCCGCCTTCATCTATGTGGCGTGTGCGGCGTTGCGCCTGGCGCGCTTTAACGTGCAGGCAGAGTCCACCGACAAGCGCTTCTTCATTGGCCTGCCGAGCCCCACCGGCGCGGGTCTGGTGGCCACCATGGTCTGGTTGGGTGCCAGCAGGGGTATTGAAGGGGCAGACGTGTCCTGGGTGGTCGCCTTGATGGTCGCCGGTGCGGGGCTGCTGATGGTGTCTTCAGTGAAGTACCACTCGTTCAAGGAGTTTCATATTGGTCGGGTGCCCTTCAAGGTCCTCCTCGGCGTGATCATCGCGTTTGCCATTGTGTTTCTGGATCCGCCGCTGGTGCTCTTGAGTGTGGCGGTGATCTACGTATTGGTCGGCCTTGCCATGAGCGTCTGGGGGCTTCGAAAAGCGGCTTCCTGATGGTTATTGGTGATGCCGGTGGCTCTCCCTGTTGTCAGTGCGGTCACCTTAACCGCTGATTCACTGCCCGGGTATCTGTAACAGCGGCTCATGGGGGGCATCGAAGAGGGGTATCTTCACGAAGATGCCCCTTTTTTGTTTTAGGCTGTAAAGAAAGAGTCTCTGAATAACGCCTTGCATCCTTGGCCTTTCCGGCAGGTGCGCCCCCCTCGGCAATGTTAAGAGGGGCGCGTTGGTGATTCAGGGGCTCCCTGAGAGATAACCGGGAGCTGTAATGATTATTCGCCATAAAGACCCTGCTGCCCCCAAGAGTCATGAAATTACTCCCGAGTCGGTGTACCTGAAGCGCAGGGAGTTGATGATGCTCGGCGGGCTGGCTGGGTTGTTCAGCGCGATGCCCGCCTGGGCCAGAGAGGTGAAAGCGGTGGACGAGGACGCCTCGCGCCCCCGTTGGCTCAAGGAGCAGGTGGCGCGTGCTGTGGACGGTGCTCCCGATACGGACGAAGCGCTGACCCCTTACAGCGACGTTACCCAATACAACAACTTTTATGAGTTTGGCACCGGAAAGACCGACCCGGCTGAAAATGCCCATACCCTGAAAACGGATCCCTGGACGGTGACGGTGGCCGGGGAAGTGGAAAAACCGGGGGAGTATGCCCTGGAGGACCTGCTGAAGGGGCTTGCCCTGGAGGAGCGGATCTATCGTCTGCGTTGTGTAGAGGCCTGGTCCATGGTGATACCCTGGGTGGGTGTGCCGCTGGCAAGTCTGCTGAAAAGACTGCAGCCCACCAGCAAGGCAAAATACGTGGCGTTTACCAGTCTGGCTGATCCTGATCAGATGTCGGGAGTGCGCTCTCCTTTCAGTGGCATCGATTGGCCCTACCGGGAAGGGTTGCGCCTGGATGAAGCCATGCACCCCTTGACCCTGATGGCGGTGGGGCTCTACGGACGAACCCTGCCCAACCAGAATGGCGCACCTTTCCGGCTGGTGGTGCCCTGGAAATACGGTTTCAAGTCCATCAAATCCATTGTCCGGATCGAGTTGACCGACACCATGCCGGAAACGACCTGGAACATGCTGGCCCCTGAGGAGTACGGGTTCTACGCCAATGTGAATCCGGCGGTGGATCATCCTCGCTGGTCCCAGAGCAGGGAGCGGCGCCTGCCCAATTCCTTCTTTGATCCCAACTGGGTGCCCACGCGGCCCTTCAATGGCTATGAAGAAGTGGCTTCCCTCTACAAGGGCATGGACCTGAGCATGTTTTACTGATGAAAAGCCGTCAATGGACCTGGGTCGGTTGGCCACTGGGTGCTGTCCCTCTGGTTTGGGTGACATATCTGGCAGTCAGCGGCCAATTGGGGCCGGACCCGGCCGAGACCCTGGTGGAACTGCTCGGCTGGTGGTCGCTGGTGTGTTTGCTGGTGTGCCTGGCAATGCGCCCGACAGCACGGTTGCTGAAGGTGCCTGGTCTGGTGATCTGGCGAAGAACCTTTGGTCTGTGGGCGTTTGCCTATGTTTCGCTCCACTTTTTGGCCTGGGCTACGCTTTTGCTGGGTTGGGATCCGTCTTTTCTGGGCGAGGAGCTCACCCGACGGCCCTATATCATTGTGGGGATGGGCGCCTGGCTGGCGCTGTGGCCGCTGGCGCTGACCAGTACCCGCAAGGCTCGTCGCAGACTGGGGCGAAACTGGGCGAAATTGCACCGTCTGGTTTTTCTGGCGGTGTTGCTGGCGCTGGTGCATCAGAGCTGGGTGCAAAAATCCGGATATGGTGAAACCCTGGTGTTTGTCGGTGTCACCGCCATCCTGCTCTTGTACCGGCTGCTGCATGGGCGCAACATGGTCAGGAAGTAGACGAAACCGGCCGCTTTTGGCGCTTTTTTGCACTTGATGGTCAAGAGGTGACCGTTTGATGAAAAAGATGCAGAAAAGGTGTTGACGGGACCCGGGAAATCTCTAGAATGCGCACTCCTCGACGGGGCAACAACGCGAAGCGCGGCGCCGGACGAGACGCTCTTTAACAATCAGGCAAGCAAACGTGTGGGACCTGTTCGGGATGGGATCTTTAAAAGATTTCAGTTCTGAACGAGTCAACAAAGTTTTTGTTAATTCAGATGACGAACTGAGCATGCATTAAGTGCTCCTCTCTATGAGAGGCCACTTTAAACGCTTTTCTTAACTGAAGAGTTTGATCATGGCTCAGATTGAACGCTGGCGGCAGGCCTAACACATGCAAGTCGAGCGGAAACGATGGGTGCTTGCACCCAGGCGTCGAGCGGCGGACGGGTGAGTAACGCGTGAGAATCTGCCCATTTGTGGGGGATAACTCGGGGAAACTCGAGCTAATACCGCATAATCCCTACGGGGGAAAGCAGGGGACCTTCGGGCCTTGTGCAGATGGATGAGCTCGCGTCGGATTAGCTAGTTGGTGGGGTAAAGGCCTACCAAGGCGACGATCCGTAGCTGGTCTGAGAGGATGATCAGCCACACCGGGACTGAGACACGGCCCGGACTCCTACGGGAGGCAGCAGTGGGGAATCTTGGACAATGGGGGCAACCCTGATCCAGCCATGCCGCGTGTGTGAAGAAGGCCCTAGGGTTGTAAAGCACTTTCAGCAGGGAGGAAGGCTTACTGTTAATACCGGTGAGTACTTGACGTTACCTGCAGAAGAAGCACCGGCTAATTTCGTGCCAGCAGCCGCGGTAATACGAAAGGTGCGAGCGTTAATCGGAATTACTGGGCGTAAAGCGCGCGTAGGCGGTTTGTTAAGTCAGATGTGAAAGCCCCGGGCTCAACCTGGGAACTGCATTTGAAACTGGCAGGCTAGAGTGCAGTAGAGGGAGGTGGAATTTCCGGTGTAGCGGTGAAATGCGTAGAGATCGGAAGGAACACCAGTGGCGAAGGCGGCCTCCTGGACTGACACTGACGCTGAGGTGCGAAAGCGTGGGGAGCAAACAGGATTAGATACCCTGGTAGTCCACGCCGTAAACGATGTCTACTAGTCGTTGGGGATCTTAGTATTCTTGGTGACGAAGTTAACGCGATAAGTAGACCGCCTGGGGAGTACGGCCGCAAGGTTAAAACTCAAATGAATTGACGGGGGCCCGCACAAGCGGTGGAGCATGTGGTTTAATTCGATGCAACGCGAAGAACCTTACCAGGCCTTGACATCCTGCGAACTTTCTAGAGATAGATTGGTGCCTTCGGGAACGCAGTGACAGGTGCTGCATGGCTGTCGTCAGCTCGTGTCGTGAGATGTTGGGTTAAGTCCCGTAACGAGCGCAACCCTTGTCCTTAGTTGCCAGCACTTCGGGTGGGAACTCTAGGGAGACTGCCGGTGACAAACCGGAGGAAGGTGGGGACGACGTCAAGTCATCATGGCCCTTACGGCCTGGGCTACACACGTGCTACAATGGGCGGTACAGAGGGCAGCGAAGTCGCGAGGCCAAGCAAATCCCTTAAAACCGTTCGTAGTCCGGATTGGAGTCTGCAACTCGACTCCATGAAGTCGGAATCGCTAGTAATCGTGGATCAGAATGCCACGGTGAATACGTTCCCGGGCCTTGTACACACCGCCCGTCACACCATGGGAGTGGATTGCACCAGAAGTAGTTAGTCTAACCTTCGGGAGGACGATTACCACGGTGTGGTTCATGACTGGGGTGAAGTCGTAACAAGGTAGCCGTAGGGGAACCTGCGGCTGGATCACCTCCTTAACGACAAAGATCTCCGTCCTGTTCAGGGCCCACACGTTTGCTTGTCTGTTGGTTAAAGTTGCCGGCAAGAAGCCGGAAACAAGTGATTCCCCTTCCTTGTGAAGAGAGTCGGATTATTTGTTTCCGGTTTTTTAATCGGTCTCATATTTGATGATATGAGAAGCTCTTTAACAATTTGGGAAATGAGAAGTCCAAGTATTCATTGAGAATGCAAGCGTTAGAGACTTTCTGACACTTGTGTCTTTATGGTGAATCGTTATCACGATGAAAAAGCCTGGACGGGATTGGAGTTGTTGGTCGAGAGGTCAACGATGAAGAGACTGTTTTGGGTTATATAGTCAAGTGATTAAGCGTACACGGTGGATGCCTTGGCAGCCAGAGGCGATGAAGGACGTTGTAGCCTGCGATAAGCTTCGGGGAGTCGGCAAACAGACTTTGATCCGGAGATTTCCGAATGGGGAAACCCACCTGTCATAAGGCAGGTATCACATACTGAATCCATAGGTATGTGAAGCGAACGAGGGGAACTGAAACATCTAAGTACCCTTAGGAACAGAAATCAATTGAGATTCCGTCAGTAGCGGCGAGCGAACGCGGATTAGCCCTTAAGCTTGTGAATGATTAGGAGAACGGTCTGGGAAGGCCGGCCATAGTGGGTGATAGCCCCGTATCCGAAAATCTGATCAAGTGAAATCGAGTAGGTCGGAGCACGTGAAACTTTGACTGAATGTGGGGGGACCATCCTCCAAGGCTAAATACTCCTGGCTGACCGATAGTGAACCAGTACCGTGAGGGAAAGGCGAAAAGAACCCCGGAGAGGGGAGTGAAATAGAACCTGAAACCGTGTACGTACAAGCAGTCGGAGCCCTCTTGTAGGGTGACGGCGTACCTTTTGTATAATGGGTCAGCGACTTAATTTCAGTAGCGAGGTTAACCGTTTAGGGGAGCCGTAGGGAAACCGAGTCTTAATAGGGCGTTGAGTTGCTGGGATTAGACCCGAAACCGGGCGATCTATCCATGGGCAGGTTGAAGATGCGGTAACACGCATTGGAGGACCGAACCGACTACCGTTGAAAAGTTAGCGGATGACCTGTGGATCGGAGTGAAAGGCTAATCAAGCTCGGAGATAGCTGGTTCTCCCCGAAAGCTATTTAGGTAGCGCCTCGGACGAATACCACTGGGGGTAGAGCACTGTTTCGGCTAGGGGGTCATCCCGACTTACCAAACCGATGCAAACTCCGAATACCAGTGAGTACTATCCGGGAGACACACGGCGGGTGCTAACGTCCGTCGTGGAGAGGGAAACAACCCAGACCGCCAGCTAAGGTCCCCAAATTCCAGTTAAGTGGGAAACGATGTGGGAAGGCTCAGACAGCTAGGAGGTTGGCTTAGAAGCAGCCACCCTTTAAAGAAAGCGTAATAGCTCACTAGTCGAGTCGGCCTGCGCGGAAGATGTAACGGGGCTAAAACTGGATACCGAAGCTGCGGCAGTGACTTATGTCACTGGGTAGGGGAGCGTTGTGTAAGCCTGTGAAGGTGTGTTGAGAAGCATGCTGGAGGTATCACAAGTGCGAATGCTGACGTGAGTAACGATAATGGGAGTGAAAAACTTCCACGCCGAAAGACCAAGGTTTCCTGCGCAACGCTAATCGGCGCAGGGTGAGTCGGCCCCTAAGGCGAGGCAGAAATGCGTAGCTGATGGGAAACAGGTTAATATTCCTGTACTTCTTATAACTGCGATGGAGAGACGGAGAAGGCTATGCCTACCGGGCGTTGGTTGTCCCGGGGAAAGGCTGTAGGCTGAGAACTTAGGCAAATCCGGGTTCTTAAGGCTGAGAGTCGAGACCACTGGTCCTTTGTGACCGGGAAGTGGTTGATGCCATGCTTCCAGGAAAATCTTCTAAGCTTCAGGTTATAAGGAACCGTACCCCAAACCGACACAGGTGGTTGGGATGAGTATTCTAAGGCGCTTGAGAGAACTCGGGTGAAGGAACTAGGCAAAGTGGTACCGTAACTTCGGGAGAAGGTACGCCGCTGACGGTGATGGGATTTACTCCCTAAGCTATCGGCGGTCGCAGTGAAAAGGCCCCTGCAACTGTTTATTAAAAACACAGCACTCTGCAAACGCGTAAGCGGACGTATAGGGTGTGACGCCTGCCCGGTGCCGGAAGGTTAATTGATGGGGTTAGCTTCGGCGAAGCTCTTGATCGAAGCCCCGGTAAACGGCGGCCGTAACTATAACGGTCCTAAGGTAGCGAAATTCCTTGTCGGGTAAGTTCCGACCTGCACGAATGGCGTAATGATGGGGGCGCTGTCTCCACCCGAGACTCAGTGAAATCGAAATCGCAGTGAAGATGCTGTGTACCCGCGGCTAGACGGAAAGACCCCGTGAACCTTTACTACAGCTTCACAGTGGACTTTGAGCCTGCTTGTGTAGGATAGCTGGGAGACTTTGAAGCAGTGACGCCAGTCATTGTGGAGTCGTCCTTGAAATACCAGCCTGGCATGTTTGAGGTTCTAACCCAGGCCCGTTATCCGGGTCGGGGACATTGTGTGGTGGGTAGTTTGACTGGGGCGGTCTCCTCCCAAAGAGTAACGGAGGAGCACAAAGGTACCCTCAGCACGGTCGGACATCGTGCAACGAGCGTAAAGGTAGAAGGGTGCTTGACTGCGAGACCTACAAGTCGAGCAGGTGCGAAAGCAGGTCTTAGTGATCCGGTGGTTCTGTATGGAAGGGCCATCGCTCAACGGATAAAAGGTACTCCGGGGATAACAGGCTGATACCGCCCAAGAGTTCATATCGACGGCGGTGTTTGGCACCTCGATGTCGGCTCATCTCATCCTGGGGCTGAAGCCGGTCCCAAGGGTATGGCTGTTCGCCATTTAAAGAGGTACGCGAGCTGGGTTTAGAACGTCGTGAGACAGTTCGGTCCCTATCTGCCGTGGGCGTTGGAGATTTGAGAGGAGCTGCTCCTAGTACGAGAGGACCGGAGTGGACGAACCTCTGGTGTTCCGGTTGTCACGCCAGTGGCATTGCCGGGTAGCTAAGTTCGGACGGGATAACCGCTGAAAGCATCTAAGCGGGAAGCCTCCCTCAAGATGAGATCTCCCTGGGAACTTGATTCCCCTGAAGGGCCGTTGAAGACCACAACGTTGATAGGCGGGGTGTGGAAGCGTTGTAAGGCGTGAAGCTAACCCGTACTAATTGCCCGTGAGGCTTGACTATATAACACCAAAGCAGTCCCTTGGCTCCAGGCCACAGGACAGCGTAAAGACAGTGTGTCAGAAGTCAGCTTGCTACAGTGAATAGCAAACTTCTCGTTCCCAATTTGGCTTTGCCGGTCAGTCGAGTCGTCGACCGGTAAGGCAACTTATTTGGTCCTCCTGATCTCATCAGGAAAACCAAACCAGTTTGCCTGACGACAATAGAGTGTTGGAACCACCTGATCCCTTGCCGAACTCAGAAGTGAAACGACATATCGCCGATGGTAGTGTGGGGCTTCCCCATGTGAGAGTAGGTCATCGTCAGGCTCTTAAATATAAAAGAAGGCCCCTCAGCGCATTATGCTGAGGGGCCTTTTTTTATATTTGATTCGCTGCGCTCACCCTTCGGGCCAGCCTGAAAAGCGGCTGTTCGGCTTCGCAAGCGAAGCACGTGGATACGGTGAACTCCTCTCCCTACCTCGCGACGAAGTCGCCATGTGACACCCGATGCACCGCAGGTGCCAGGGTGAGGCGCCGCAGGCGTCCCGAAGGGATAGCGAGCTCGCTCGCTACCTAAGTAGGTCATCATCCCGCCAGACGCCCGACGCCCGACGCCCAAAGCCCAAAGCCCAAAGCCCAAAGCCCAACACCAACCCCGCCGTAGGAGCCTGCCTGCAGGCGATCTTCACCAAACCATCGCGTGCAGGCACGCTCCCACACTGCCGTGGGGGGCCATCCGGCACCTGGCGCTGCAACACGTGCTCAATGTCGAGCAGGCGCAGACCCAATCCAGCGCCTGCAGTTACGAGCGTCCTACGCATCCAGGAAACCCGAACATCGCACCATGCCCATGTGTGTCATCGGATCGCAACTCCCCGTTAACCAGAATTACTAGATTGCCGCTAATACTGGGTGGCAACTTCATTGCCCGGACCCAATGCCATGTGGATTGCCTTGTTGTGCGCTGCAGTCGTTATCGCCTTTCTTGTGTATCGCTATCACAAACTGATGTACCACTTTCGCCCGGTTAAGGCAGGGAAGCTGTATCGCAGCGGTACGCTGGGGCCTGTGGGGTTGTGGGTGGTCCATCGTGTGTTGGGGGTGAACACGATCATCAATTTGCGCCTGGAATCCGAGTACCCCAAGAAAGGGTGGTATGCCCGCCAGGCCGCTTTTTGTGAGCAACACCAGATTCGCCTGGTTAATATCCCGATGGCACAGGACACGCCGCCAACCGAGTCCCAGATCCAGCAGTTTGTGGACGAGCTGGATCGTGAGGGGAGTGTCTGTCTGATTCACTGCGAAATGGGGGTGATTCGCACTGGCATGATGGTGGTGGCGGTGGCAACGCGTCGATTTGGTGTTCGCGACCAGCAGGTCTGGGAGCACTTCCCGCTATATGGACACAAGCTGGACGCCCGCCGCCAGCGAGTGAGGGAATTCATCCTGCACTGTGCGGCGGGCGTATCGGGCAAGGTGTCAGCCTAATAGCGGACACTCGCTGGGAAGATAGAGCGCGAGCCTGCCGGGGAGAACCTTGATTTCAAAGCGGGTGTCCTTGATTGGCTCACCATCCAGATTGAAATGCATGGGGGAGGGGGTTTCGACGGTGAGCGTGCTCACCCGGTGACGAATGAAGAGCCCTTCATAGTCCGGATCCTGGCGCGCTTCGCTGTCAAAAAGCTCCCTGACCCCGGCGAGCAGGTCCATGTCTGCAGGCAGGATGGCCACATCGATCAAGCCATCGTTGATAACGGCGTCTGGGCACAGACGTTGTCCTCCCCCGGCCTGCTGGCCGTTGCCCAGACCCACGGCAAGAAACTCTCCCTGCCAGTGGAAGTCGTTATTGGTAAATGTACCTGACGCGGCCTTGATCTCGGTGAACTTGCTGAGCCCGGTGAGGAAATAGGCTGCGCCTCCCAGCATCTTCTTGAGGTCTTCGGAGGTTTCGGTGGTGACTTCCGTTCCAAACCCGCCGGTTGCCATATTGATGAAGTACTGATCGTTGATCCGAACGGCATCGCAGGGGATGGGGCCATGGTCCAGCAGCGCCAGGGCATCAGCTTCATCATCAGGGATCGCTGCGGCGGTGGCAAAGTCATTGGCGGTACCCAATGGCACGATCGCCAGGGCCAGATCGTCCTTTTCACTGGCAATCATGGCATTGGCGATGTCTCGTATGGAGCCATCCCCGCCGGCGGCGACGATGGTCTTGTAACCACTATCCAGGGCTTCTTTGACATATCGTTCAGCGTCACCCCCTTCCCAGGTGACCCGGACGGCCAGATCCTCGCCGGTGTCCCGTCGTGATTGTACGGCTTTGCGCAGGGCATCGTTGCTGGCTTGTTTGCCGTGCAGGATAAGAAATTTTCGGTCACTCATCGCATGTCCTCTGCAGGTATGAATGGCTAAATCCTAGCGGGCGATTGTTGCGATGTCCGCTGTTGGCGGCCGGACTTTACAACTGTTGATGCTCTTTATCGGGTTTGGCTATCAGTGCCATACAGGGATAGTTATAGAGAATGGCTAAATTGTATTTAATAATCATTATCAATCAATGGAGGCAGCCATGATCAAGACAATGAGTTTTGCCGCCGTACACTTTTCGGTGGCGTTTGCAGTGGTTTGGGTAATGACTGGAGACTGGCGCATCGGTGGATTGACGGCGCTGGTTGAGCCCTGTGTGAACACGGTGGCCTACCACTTCCATGAAAAGGTTTGGAAGCGGCGAAACAACGGCCAATCCTTGAACAAAACGGTCATGTCCGAGGATAAACTCAGTGTTTACTCCCTATAGGGCCTTCGTTAAGCTACCGACAAGTATACATTTTCAGGGGTGGATGTCAGGTGCAAAGTCGTAGCAGTGACATAGATGCAATTCGTCAGGTAGTGAATCAGGTACTGGAAGTACACGCGCGTGAAGAGGGAGGACAACGCTCCCAGGCTCGGGCTGAGATCCTGATTCACTCCATGCAGGTGTTTGCCCAGCGAGGTTTGGCGCGCACCACGGTGCAGCATCTTCTAGACGCCTCTGATGTGTCCCGGCGGACTTTTTACAAGTATTTCCGCAACAAGATGGATGTGCTGGAAAGCATCTACCGGATCTTCGTGGACAACATGCTGTTGCACTTCCACAAGGAAGTGAAACAGGCGGGTTCCGCCAACGACATTATTCGCAACACCACCAAGGTGTACTTTGAATATCACGTCAGCATGGGGCCGATCATCAAGCTGATGATGGAAGAGGCGCGCTCTTCAACTTCTGCGCTGGCGCCTCATCGCATGCGGGCACAGGGTATTGCTTCTGAGGTGCTCACTGCACAGATCAGCCGCTTCACCGGGAAGGATTACGATCCGCTGGTTTTCCGAACCATGTTGTGGATGCTGGAGAACTATTCCCTGTACATCTTTGATGACGGCGGTTTCTCCCAGGAGCGTCTGGAACAGTGCCAACGAGTGGCCATCGGTATTGCCGAGTCGCTGGTGCTGGGAGAGGTGACGCCCGGTATGCTCGAGCGTCAGCACGCCTCCTGATCAGGGTGATTCCGGCTTGATGAACTTCAGTGTCATGCGATCGCTTTCCCCGATCGCCTGATACGTCTCCCGGTCCTTGTCGCCCAGCCGCAAAGTGGGGGGCAGGGTCCATACCCCGGCTGGGTGGTTGGCCTGGTCTTTTGGATTGGCGTTGATTTCACTGCGCGCAACCAGGGTAAACCCCGCCTTCTCCGCGTGTTCAATCACATACCCTTCGCTCATGTAGCCGGTTTCGATCTGCCGATCCAGTGGGCGAGCTTCCGGTGCCCGGTGCTCGACAATGCCGAGTATCCCGCCGGGCTTGAGCGCATCATGGAAGCTGGCAAACATGGCTTCGGTCTTGCCCGCCTTGGCCCAGTTATGCACATTGCGGAAACTCAGTACCCGGTCGACGGTGCCCGCAGGCGCGATCACTGTGTGGGTGGGGGGATTGAGTGCGGTGACTCGAACACGATTGTAAATGCGGGGCGTTTCGGCCAACCGTGTCTTGAACAGGGTGACAGAGCGGCGGTAGAACGGGATGTCACTGTCTTCAGGGAAATGAGCGGCATAGTAAGTACCGTGCTGATGCAGCCAGGGTGCGAGGATAGACGTGTACCACCCCCCTCCTGGCCAGATTTCCACTACCGTCTGGTTGGGCTCAACTTCAAAGAATTCCAGGGTTTTAACAGGATGCCGGTACTCGTTGCGAGCGATCTCTTGCTGGCTGCGGTGCGGGCCGTCAACCAGCTCATGGAGGGAATCCGCATGAACCAGGCTGGCGGCGAGGAAGGCACTGAAAATAATCATAATGCGCATGAATCCATCCCAAGCTGCTATCTCAGGCCGCGAATCAACACCTTCATGTAGTCAGCGGCCTGGGTTTCCAGGCTGCCCTCACCGGTGAGGGCCCAGGTATAGGTGGTACCTACCACCAGATTTACCATTAACAGGATCGTATCGCGAGTGGGAAGGGCGACGAAATAGCCGTCTTTGCGCAGCTCATTGAAAAAGGCGTCGGCCACGGGCAGGTTCTGTTCCATCAGTGCAAGGTACTGACGTTGTATGTCTCCCATGAAATCACCGGCTTCCTGGATCAGGACACGGCTGAAATCCTGATTCTGTTCCAGATAGCGGGCTACCCTGCGACACAGATCTTCAAGACGCTGCAGAGGCGGTTCTACACTCATCAGCGCGGCGAGAATGATGTCGCGGATATCGTTGAGGTTTTCTTCAACGATGGTGAGTAGCAAGGCCTCCTTGGACGCAAAGAACTTGTAGATGGTGGCCTTGCCCACAGCGGCCTGCTCCGCAATGGTTTTTACCTCCGCGGTGCGAAAGCCTTCGCGGGCAAACACTTCCTGGGCGGCAACAAGAATGCGGGCGCGGCGTGGGTCGTCCATGACTCGAGGCTCCTGTGTCCTGCTTGCCTTATAGATACTTGATCTTTTCCAGTTGCTCTTCCAGCTTGGCTTGCTGGGAGCGGTAGTCATCCAGTTTGGCTTTTTCCTTGTCGACCACCGCCTGGGGAGCCTTGTCAGCGAAGTTCGGGTTTTTCAGCTTCCCTTCCGCTCGGCCTACTTCCTTGCGCAGCTTGTCGATTTCCTTGCTGAGACGTTCGATCTCGGCTTCCTTGTCGATCAGGCCAGCCATGGGCACGAGGATTTCCATGTCCCCCACCAAGGCGGTTGCCGAGGCGGGAGCGGAATCTTCCGGGCTCAGCCAGGTGATGGACTCCAGCTTGGCCAGTTTGCTGAGGAAGGTGCCATTGGCATCCAGCAAGGCCTTGTCACTGTCCTTGCCGTTATGCAGGTAGAGGGGCAGGGCTTTACCCAGAGGGATGCCCATCTCGCCGCGGATATTACGTACTGCGGTGATCACGCTCTTGATCCAGGCAATACCGGTTTCCGCTTCGCTGTCGATCAGCTCCTGCTGCGGAGCCGGGAAAGGCTGGAGCATGATAGTGTCGCCGTTCTTGCCTGCCAGCGGGGCGATTTTCTGCCAGATCTCTTCACTGATAAAGGGCATGAAGGGATGGGCCAGACGCAGGATGGCTTCCAATACCCGTACCAGAGTGCGACGGGTGCCGCGCTTCTGCGCTTCGGAATAGTCGTCGCTGTAAAGCACCGGCTTGGACAGTTCCAGATACCAGTCGCAGTACTCGTTCCAGATGAATTCGTATGCCGCGTGGCTGGCCACGTCAAAACGGAAGCTGTCGAGGGCTTCGCTGACTTCCTGTTCGGCGCGCTGCAGGGCAGAGGTGATCCAGCGGTCGGCGATGGACAGGTCCACCTCGCCCTCAAGTCCGCAGTCCTGGCCTTCGGTGTTCATCATTACATAGCGGGCGGCGTTCCAGATCTTGTTGCAGAAGTTCCGGTAGCCCTCGATGCGCCCCATGTCCCACTTGATGTCGCGGCCGGTGGAGGCCAGTGACAGGAAGGTGAAACGCAGGGCATCGGTGCCGTAGGCGTTGATGCCGTCGGGGAAGTCCTTGTGGGTGCGCTTGGTGATCTGCTTTTCTTTCTGTGGCTGCATCAGCCCCTTGGTACGCTTTTCCACCAGCTCGTCCAGGGTGATGCCGTCGATCATGTCCAGCGGATCGAGCACGTTGCCCTTGGATTTGGACATCTTCTGGCCGTCGTTGTCGCGTACCAGACCATGAACATAGACCTTCTTGAAGGGCACCTCGCCGGTGAACTTCAGGGTCATCATGATCATCCGGGCGACCCAGAAGAAAATGATATCGAAGCCGGTGACCAGCACATCGGTGGGGTGGAAGGTGCGAAGCATCTCCTCATCATCGGGCCAGCCCAGCGTGGAGAAGGTCCACAGGGCAGAGCTGAACCAGGTGTCGAGCACGTCGTCGTCCTGGCTCAGGGGAATGTCCCCGAGATTATTCTCGGCGCGCACTTCTTCTTCCGTGCGGCCTACATAGACATTGCCGTCGGCGTCGTACCAGGCCGGGATGCGGTGACCCCACCACAGCTGGCGGGAAATACACCAGTCCTGCAGGTCGCGCATCCAGGAGTAGTACATGTTTTCGTAGTTCTTGGGCACGAACTGGATGTCGCCATTTTCCACGGCGGCAATGGCCGGCTTGGCCAGCTCTTCCACGGCCACGAACCACTGGTCTGTCAGGTAGGGCTCGATGATGACGCCAGAACGGTCACCACGGGGTACCTGCAGGGTGTGGTCGGCCACTTTTTCCAGCAGGCCCAGGGCGTCCAGATCGTCGACCACCTTCTTGCGTGCATCCACACGATCCATGCCGCGATAGGCTTCCGGCACTTCGTCATTCAGTGCTGCATCAATGGTCAAGATGTTGATCATCGGCAGGTCGTGACGCTTGCCCACTTCATAGTCGTTGAAGTCATGGGCCGGGGTGATCTTCACACAGCCTGAGCCGAAGTCCGGGTCCACGTAATCGTCGGCAATGATGGGGATGTCGCGGTCGGCCAGGGGCAGGCGAATGGTCTTGCCGATCATGTCCTTGTAGCGCGGATCTTCCGGGTGCACGGCCACGGCGGTATCGCCGAGCATGGTTTCCGGGCGGGTGGTGGCGACGACCAGGTGGCCGGAGCCGTCAGAGAGCGGATAGCGGAAGTGCCACATGTGGCCCTGCTCTTCCACATTTTCCACTTCCAGGTCGGAAATGGCGGTGTGCAGTTTCGGGTCCCAGTTCACCAGGCGCTTGCCACGGTAAATCAGGCCTTCCTTGTGCAGGCGCACGAACACTTCGCGCACCGCATTGGACAGGCCTTCGTCCATGGTGAAACGTTCACGGGTCCAGTCCACGCTGGCGCCCATGCGGCGTAATTGGCGGGTAATGGTGCCGCCGGATTCGCCTTTCCATTCCCAGACCTTTTCCAGGAATTTTTCACGGCCCAGTTCATGGCGGTTGGTGCCTTCACCGGCCAGCTTGCGCTCCACCACCATCTGGGTGGCGATGCCGGCGTGATCAGTGCCCACCTGCCACAGGGTATTGCGGCCCTGCATACGGCGATAGCGCACCAGGGTGTCCATGATGGTGTCCTGGAAAGCATGGCCCATGTGCAGGCTGCCGGTCACATTGGGCGGCGGGATCATGATGCAGAAGGAATCACCCTGACCGGAAGGTTTGAAGTGTCCGGCTTTTTCCCAGCTTTCGTACCAGGATTGCTCAATGCGATCGGGTTGGTAAGTCTTGTCCATGATCAGCGCCTGTGCCTGAAGAGTTGCCTGCAAAAATGAGGGCGAATTATAACGAAGCCAGGCGGCGACGTCGCGCCCTGAAGGCCGGGCGTGAAGGAGTAATCAGGGTTGGTTCTTGCGGCGAAGGGCGTCCCGCAGCCGAAGGCGCAGGGCTTTTTCCAGCTTGGGCAGGGCTTCTTCGACCAGGCTGTCCACAATCTGGTCGATATCATTGTTGTTCAACGGGGGCTGGGACCGGGGCGCGGCAGGCGGTTGCGCTGGGGGCGCCGAGGGGCGGTCAAGAAACGGATTGGCCCGCTCGCTGGCCAGTTTGCGAATCTGTTCGGTGTCCATGGGGCGGCTGGCTGCCGATGGCGACGATTCCATATCATCAAGCAGGGACTGGATATCGCCCAGTTCCTGGAGCAGCGCCTGCTTGCGTGATTCGCGATCGTTATTCATGCCTTTGGACCCTGAAACGGGCGGTGCTAGCTCAGCCCAGTTCGTGAGTGGTGACCGGAAAGCCCCGTTCACGGTAAAAACGGAAGCGCTGGCGCCCGGCCTGCCTTTCATTCTCCGCCCCGCTGATCATTTCTGCCACGCGCTGGAAACGAGAGGCGAAATCCGGTACCTGATCGGTAAGATTGATCAGCACATCGTGGTGGTCACCCGGGTCGGGCCCGTGGCCCAGAATAACCGGGGCATCCCCGGCCCCGTGAACCGCATGGGGAAGAAATCCTGTCTTTGGAGAATGCCAGAATTCGCTGTCCAGCTGCCGTGCATGGGCCTCATTCTGGCAATGTACATAGACCAGACGGCCCTGTTTCAGGGCCTTGTCGGCAATGCGCCAGGCCAGTGCCTGACGAACACCGTCACCAGCCTTGCTACTGAGATAAAAGGTTACTTCGGTCATATTGAAAGCTGGACGCCGGACGCCGGGAGTAGCGTCAGGCGTCTGGCATCGGGCCTCAGGCGTTATCCATCAAATAGCGGGTGAGCATGGGGACGGGACGGCCCGTGGCGCCTTTGCTCATGCCGCCACTGATCCAGGCTGTGCCGGCAATGTCCAGGTGGGCCCATTTCACGTCCTTGGCAAAACGGGACAGGAAGCAGGCGGCAGTAATGGAACCGGCTTTGGGGCCGCCGATGTTCTGCATGTCGGCGAAGGGGCTGTCCAGCTGACTCTGGTAGTCATCCCACAGGGGCATGGGCCAGCCACGATCGCCGGTGGCCTTGCCGGCGTCCAGCAGGGCCTGGCTGAGTGCGTCATCGTTGGCATAGACCGCCTGGGCGTGGGCGCCCAGAGCCACGACACAGGCGCCGGTGAGGGTGGCGATGTCGATCACCGTATGCGGTTTGTGCTTCTGCTGCACATAGGTGAGTGCATCACACAGCACCAGACGGCCTTCGGCATCGGTATTGAGGATTTCCACCGTCTGACCGGACAGGGTCTTGACGATATCGCCGGGGCGAGAGGCGCGGCCGTCGGGCATGTTTTCCGCTGCGGCGACCACGGCGACCATATGGATGGGCAGGTCCAGCTCGCAGACGGATTTCACGGTCCCGAACACGCTGGCGGCACCGCCCATGTCGTACTTCATTTCATCCATACTGGCGCCGGGTTTGAGGGAAATGCCGCCGGTATCAAAGGTAATGCCCTTGCCGACCAGCGCCACAGGGCCCTGTTTGGAGGGTTTGGCGCCCTTGTATTCCATGATGATGATCTGCCCCTGCCGTTCGGAGCCTTTGGCCACGGCGATAAAGGCGCCCATGCCCATTTTTTCAGCCTGTGCCTGGCTGATGACTTTCACGGTGAGCTTGTCGTAGGACTTGGCCAGGTCACGTGCCACGCCGCTCAGGTATTCCGGGTAGCAATCGTTGGGCGGCAGGTTGCCCAGATCCCGGGCCAGGTTGACCCCTTCGGCGACACCCTTGCCGGTCTTGTGGGCCTTGTTCAGTGCGGCATCCTTTTCAGCGTGCCAGAAGGTCCACTTGGCCAGCTTGGCCGCCGGAGCGGGCTTGCTGCGATACTGGTCAAAGCGGTAACCGCCTTCTTCCACCAGCCGCGCCCCTTCTCGCACCTGCCACTCGAGAGATTGTGACAGGGCGTCATCCAGCATCCAGACAGCATGTTTGACCGGAGCGTTGTTAAGGGTTTTCACGGTGTTGCGCAGCAGGGCCAGCCATTGCTGATCGCTGGGCGGGTTATCGCCTGCGCCCACAAGCAGGATGCGACTGGCATTGATGCCGGCAGGATTATGCAGCCACACCATCTGGCCGGTGCTGCCATTGAAGTCGCCAGACTTGATCAATGCGGTCAGCTGAGCGCCGGTTTCGTCCGGAAGTGCGCCGGGCAGATCGCTTTTCTTGCCCATCGTCACAATCAGGGCGTCAGCTTTGATCTTTTCCAGGGGCCGGTGAGTTGCTGCGAAATCCATGTGGTCTCCAAAATGTTATGCGACTGCCAACAACCGGAAATAGTGGGGCCTTGGCGAGTGAAACGCAATCCGGGGCGGAACCATTATCACCTTTCACTGCCTGTCAGTTACACTAGGCCGAATTCTCTGCGGTCTTCGGCGTGGCATGCGTGCCGGCGGCAGTTTTTTCAGTGGAGTGTAAGGGTGTCGCAGGCCTGGCTTGCCATCATGGACACCATTACCTCTCACGCAGACAGGGACGAGTGGGCTACCCCTTGATTCTTCATCGTTATATCAATCGTCAGCTTTTCATGACCACCGTCATGGTCACCTTCATTCTGGTGATGGTGCTGGTCAGTGGGCGTTTCATCAAGTACCTGGCGGAAGCGGCGGCCGGCGAGATTGCCGCGGATGCCCTGTTCCTGGTGATGGCATTCCGGATGCCGGAATTCCTGCAGATGATCGTGCCGCTCAGCCTTTATATCGCGCTGCTGCTGGTTCTGGGTCGCATGCACATGGACAACGAAATGGTCGTGCTGCAGGCCGGCGGGCAGGGGCATGGCCGTATCGTGCGCTCGCTGGTGGTGCCGGTGGTGATGGCCACCACACTGGTGGGCATGTTTTCCCTCTACGTGACGCCGCGAGGCGATGCGGAAGTGACCCGCATCTTTGAAGAACAGAAGGACCGGTCGGTACTCGAGCTACTGACTCCCGGCCGTTTCCATGTGAAGGGCTCGCGCAATGCCCAGCGGGCCACCTATGCCGAACACCTCAATCGTGAAAAGGGTGTGCTGGAGAATGTGTTCGTTGCGGATGCCCGGTTCGAAGTGCAGGGCGAAGCCAACCGGCTGCTCACGGTCTGGGCAAAGAGTGGCAAGCTGGTAATGGAAGACGGGGTTAGCTACCTGTTGCTGACTGATGGCTTCCAGTACCAGGGCAAGCCCGGGCAACTCGACTACCGGGAAATCGGTTTTGATGAGGCGCGGGTGCGTATCGGCGGGGAAAAGTCAGACAGCCGCCCCCCGGAAGTACGAGGCCGCTCCACCCGGGATTTGTTGTCCGTGCGTGGCGATAACCAGGATGCCATGGCGGAATTGCAGTGGCGTATCTCGCTGATTCTGACAGTGCCGATCATGGCGCTGGCAGCGATTCCTCTGGCCCGGGTCAACCCCCGACAGGGGCGGTTCTATCGCCTGATTCCGGCGGTTCTGGGCTACATGCTGTATGTGGGCATGCTGCTGGTGTGTCGTAGTGCCATCGAAGACCACCGCGCAGGCCCGCTGCCCTGGTATCTGCATATGGCATGGATCCACCTGATCGCCATGGTGTCGGTCTTTCTGCTCTACTTTGGCGGGCGGCTCTTCCGCCGGAGGGCGGCCGCATGAGGTTACTGAACCGGTATTTCTGGCGTGCGGTGCTGGTGCCCACCCTGGCCATTCTGGCCATCATTGTCGGGCTGGATTGTCTGTTCGGCTTTATCTACGAACTGGAGGCGTTGCGGGGCGATTATCAGGTCTGGCAGGCGCTGCAGTTCATCCTCACCACCACGCCGCGACGGATCTATGAATATATGCCCATGGCAATCTTGCTGGGCACTCTGATTGGCCTTGGCCTGCTGGCCAACAGTGGGGAGCTGTCGGTGATCCGTGCGGCCGGGGTCTCTACCCTGAGGGTCAGCTGGCTGGTGCTGAGGCCGGTGTTGCTGCTGATCGCCTTGTCGATTCCGCTGGGCGAGTACCTTACCCCCTATACGGAACAGGTGGCGCAGAGTAACCGCTCCATGGCCGAAGGTGGCGGTGAAGCCCTGCGTTCCAAGTACGGTTACTGGCACCGGGAAGGCAAGGAATTTATTCATATCAACGCGGTGCAGCCCAATGGCGTGCTGTACGGGCTGACCCGGTATCGGTTCGATGACAGCCACAAGCTGCAGGAAACCCAGTTTGTGAAACGGGCGATCTATCAGGGGGATATCTGGGTACTTGAGGGCATCACCGGTACCCGTCTCACTGAGGAACGAACCGACACTTACAGTAAGGAAAACGGCCAATGGCAGACCAAGCTGACGCCCGAGCTGCTCAGCATTGTGGTGCTCGAGCCGGATAACCTGGCATTGGAAAAACTGCTGGAGTACACCGCCTACCTGAAGCGGCAGGGGCTGGAGACGGCAGACTACATGCTCAGTTTCTGGCAGAAGCTGTTTATGCCGCTGGCGACCATTGGCATGGTGCTGATTGCCATCTCGTTCGTGTTCGGTCCGCTCCGGGAAGTGACCATGGGGCTGCGGCTGACCGCCGGGATCGTGGCCGGGCTGATTTTCCATTACGGCCAGCAGTTCTTTGGCCAGCTCTCCCTGGTCTTCCACACCGAGCCTCTGGTGGCGGCGGCATTGCCGCCGGTGCTGTGCCTGGTGTTGGGTGTCTGGCTGCTTCAGAGGGTGCGATAGAATGATCTGGCGGGGACAGGGACGTACCCACAAGGGCCGTCGGCCGGCCAACGAGGACGCGTTTGTCTGTCGTGACGGCGAGGGGTTGTGGGCTGTGATTGATGGCATGGGCGGCCATGAGGCCGGCGACCTGGCGGCCAGCATGGTGTGTGAATCACTGGAAACCCTCTCGCTGGGGGGCGGTATCGCCCACCGTCTGGTAGCGGTAGAAACTGCACTCCAGACCGCCAATCATGCCATTCGCCACCATGCCGCCATCAACATGCGCAGCAAGCCCATGGGGGCCACGGTGGCGGTGTTGCTGGTATATCGCGGTGAAGCTGCCGTGGTGTGGGCCGGAGACTCACGGCTTTATCGCTATGACGGTGACGGGGTGGCCATGCTGACCCGGGACCACACCCCGGTGCAGGCGCTGGTAGATGCCGGCGAGCTGGATGAGAAGCAGGCCATGCAGCACCCCCGAGCCAACGTGATCTATCAGGCGGTGGGCATAGGCGAGCGGCTGCAACTGGATCAGATCCGCTTTGAGCCAGATCACGAACACCGCTTTCTGTTGACCAGCGATGGCATTCATTCCGTACTGGCGGTGGACGAGTTGACGTCCTTGATGCGCCATGGGGTTACCGCTTCCGGCGTGCTCAAGGCTGCGCTGGATCGTGGTAGCAGAGATAATGTCACTGCCGTGGTCATTGCTGCAGACGCAGAAGAATAGCTGGAAAACCCGGCGCGGGCTGGTATACTCGCGCCCCACTGCCAGAGTGGTGGAATTGGTAGACACGACGGATTCAAAATCCGTTGCCTTCACGGGCGTGCCGGTTCAAGTCCGGCCTCTGGTACCAAACAATAAAAAAGCCCGCTTTATGCGGGCTTTTTTATGTCGGATGTCCGACGGAGTGATGCATGACTGATTATGCTCCCCCAGCCGGTTTGCTCAAGCGCCTGATGGCGTTGGTCTATGACGGCTTTCTGGTGCTGGCACTGTGGTTTGTCACTGCCGGTATTTTTGTACTGGTATACCCAAGCCTCGGGTTGCCCATGGAATCCATCAATGGTGTGGACCGGGCGGCGCCAGCCTATCTGCAAGGGTTGCTTTTCCCGATCCTGATGGTGGAAACCTGGCTGTTCTATGCCTGGTTCTGGATGCGTGGCGGCCAGACCCTGGGCATGCGTGCCTGGCGCCTGCAGGTGCGTGATTACCGGGGTGGCCCGGTGAAGTTGTGGCAAACCCTGGCCCGTTTTCTGGCGGCCTGCCTGTCTTGGGGGCTGTTTGGCGCCGGTTATCTGGTGGTGTTGATCGCCCCTCACCAGACCCTGCATGATCGTCTGTCTGCCACGGCCACCGTGCAGCTGCCGAAACAGGCAAAGAAGCGCTGATTCCTCCTCTGCCTTTCTCGCAAAGCCGCTGTAGGAGTTCCTCTTGAGGGACGAATCACGCGTTAGCGAGAAAGGGCCGTCGGGTTCCCTAGATCGAGCTGGAGCCTGGCGTCGTAGCATTTCCTCGCCAAGGCTCGGATTCGCCCCTCGAGAGGAGCTCCTGCGGGGGCTCCGTAGAAGCCTTGAAGGGTGTTTTTTCCCTTTCCAATACCGGGTATCCTTGCTCTCCCTTGAACTTCCGTGCCGGTACAGTACGTGAACGTCGACGATTTTGATTTTGAACTCCCGGATGGGCTGATTGCCCGCCACCCGCCCGCCCAGCGTCGCGATGCGCGTCTGCTGGCTCTCACCCTTGACCACCTGCAGCATCAGCAGTTTCCGGATCTGTTGAGCCATGTGCGACCTGGCGATCTGTTGATCTTCAACGACACCCGGGTGATCCCGGCTCGCCTGTTTGGCCAGAAGGACAGCGGCGGCAAGGTCGAGGTGCTGATTGAGCGGGTGGTGGATGACCACGAGGCGCTGGCCCATGTGCGTGCCTCAAAATCCCCCAAACCGGGAAGCTGGTTGCAGTTTGACCAGGGCGTGCGCGCCCAGGTCACCGGCCGCCGGGATGCCCTGTTCATTCTTCAGTTTCAGGGCTGCGACACCCTGCTTGGGGCCCTGGAGCAGATCGGCCATGTGCCGCTGCCGCCCTACATCGACCGTCCGGATGAAGCCGGTGATATGGAGCGTTACCAGACCGTGTATGCCCGCGAGCCCGGTGCGGTGGCAGCGCCTACCGCCGGGCTGCATTTTGATGACGAGATGCTGGCGGCGCTGGAGCAGCACGGGGTTGATATTGGCTATGTCACCCTCCATGTAGGAGCAGGGACGTTTCAGCCGGTGCGGGTGGACAAGGTGGAAGACCACCATATGCACAGCGAGCGTTACCAGGTTCCGGACAGCCTGGTGGAGCAGGTGGCCCAGGCCCATGCCCGTGGCGGCCGCATCGTGGCCGTGGGCACCACCGCCCTGCGGGCGCTGGAAGCGGCCAGCCAGTCCGGCAGCCTGCAGGCCGGGCAGGGTGAAACCGACATCTTCATCTACCCCGGCTACCAGTTCCGGCTGGTGGAGTGTCTGTTAACCAATTTCCATCTGCCCAGGTCCACCCTGCTGATGCTGATCAGCGCTTTCGCCGGGAAGGAAAGGGTCATGGCTGCCTATCAGGCCGCGATCGAGGCAGAGTATCGCTTCTTCAGTTATGGCGATGCCATGTTTATTGAAAGAATGCCGGAAGCTGGACGCCAGATGCCTGACGCTTCGGGTTTGGAGGGGGCATAAAGGTATGTTGCTTGCAACAAGCGTAAAGGTCCCTGTTGTTTCTGTTTTTTCAGCGTCCGGCGTCAAGCGTCTGGCGTCAGGCGAGTAAATCCATGTCCCGAATGACATTCCAGCTCAACACTACCGATGGCGCGGCGCGGCGGGGGGAGATTACCTTTCCGCGGGGCACTATCCAGACTCCGGCGTTCATGCCGGTGGGGACCTATGGCACCGTGAAGGGCATGTTGCCGAAGGATCTGGCCGATACCGGTGCCGAGATCTGTCTGGGCAATACTTTTCACCTGATGCTGCGCCCCGGTACCGAGGTCATTGAAGCCCATGGTTCATTGCATGGTTTCATGCAGTGGGATAAACCGATCCTTACTGACTCTGGCGGCTTTCAGGTGTTCAGCCTGGGGGAAATGCGCAAGATCTCCGAGCAGGGCGTGGTGTTCAAGAACCCCATCAATGGCGACAAGGTGGAGCTGACCCCGGAGCGTGCCATGCAAGTGCAGCGTTCCCTGGGGAGCGATATCTGCATGATCTTTGATGAGTGCACTCCGTTTCCGGCCACCGAACAACAGGCCCGTGATTCCATGGAGCTGTCCCTGCGCTGGGCAAAGCGTTCAAAGGACGCCCATGAAGGCAACGATGCCGCCTGTTTTGGCATTGTCCAGGGCGGTATGTACGACAACCTGCGTCGTGAATCCCTGGCCGGGTTGGTGGATATTGGGTTCGACGGCTATGCGGTCGGCGGCCTCAGCGTGGGCGAGCCCCAGGACGAAATGCTGCGTACCCTCGGCAATCTGACCCCGCACATGCCGCAAGACCGTCCCCGTTACCTGATGGGGGTGGGCAAGCCGGAAGATATCGTGGAAGCGGTTCGCCGTGGTGTGGATATGTTCGATTGCGTGATGCCCACCCGGAATGCCCGTAACGGCCACCTGTTCACCGCCGAAGGCGTGATCAAGATCCGCAACGCCAAACATCGCCATGACCTGTCTCCCCTGGAGGCGGGTTGTGACTGCTATACCTGCCAGCATTTCTCGCGCAGCTACCTGCATCATCTGGATCGTTGCAACGAAATGCTTGGCTCCCAGCTCAATACCATCCATAACCTGCGCTATTACCAGCGCCTGATGGCTGGATTGCGGGGGGCCATTGAAGGGGGTACATTGTCCGCCTTTGTGGACGACTTCTACGCAGCGCGGGGCGAGCAAACCCCTGCGCTGTAGCTTATTGGAAACTGGAGTAAACAATGAAAATCGCAATGCGTTCCCTGCTGGCTCTGCTGGCCACCGCCATGGTTTCCCCGGCCTTTGCCGCGCCCGCCGCGCCTGCCGGCCCGGGTGGTGTCGAGCTGATCATGCTGGTAGTGATGATGGTGGTGTTCTACTTCTTCCTGATTCGTCCGCAGCAGAAGCGTGCCAAGGAACACAAGAGCCTGGTGGAAAACCTGAGCAAGGGTGATGAAGTGGTCACCAGCGGCGGGATCCTGGGCAAAATTGCCAAGGTAACTGACGAATTTGTGGTGGTGGAGATCAGTAACAACCTGGAAATCAAACTGCAAAAGCAGAGCATCCAGGCCACCCTGCCCAAAGGCACTATCAAGTCCATCTAAGGCAGACTCAGCCCCGTCCTGTACGGGGCTTTTTCATTACCCCGGACAACAACCGGAATAAACACCGGAAAGAACTATGACCCGCTACCCACGCTGGAAATTTTTCCTGCTTTTGACCGTACTCGTTGTGTGCGGTCTCTACGCCCTGCCGAACCTGTACCCGGACGCCCCCGCCATTCAGATCAGCCATGCTGATGCGGGGGGCGAAGTCTCTGATGTTGCCCGTCAGAGAGTGCTGGGGGCACTGGATGAGGCCGGACTCAGTCACGGCCCCGGCGAATCCGTCGGCACTTCCCTGCTGGTGCGCCTGAGTGACACGGAAGCACAGCTGCGGGCCCGTGATCTGGCCGCCGTTGAGCTGGGCGACAACTACGTGGTTGCCCTGAACCTGGCCGAAACCACTCCGGAGTGGCTGCGCTCCATCGGCGCCAGCCCCATGAACCTGGGCCTGGACCTGCGTGGCGGGGTGCATTTCCTGCTGCAGGTGGATATGGATGCGGTGGTGACCAGCCGTATGGAAGCCTGGGCCGGCAATGCCAAGCTGACTCTGCGTGACGCCGGCGTGCGCTATCGCAGCGTGGATGTGGATGGCACCACCCTGACGGTGACCTTTGCGGATCAAGTGGCGGCAGATGCCGCCCGTGCACCGCTGCGTCAGGCGCTGGACAAGTTCACCATGAAACCCGCGGGCGATGCCCCGGAAACGGTTCTGCAGCTCAACGACAGCGCCCTCAAGGAAATGCAGGATTACGCGGTGGACCAGAACCGCACCGCCCTGAACAAGCGGGTTAACGAACTGGGTGTGGCAGAGGCGGTGGTGCAGCGTCAGGGTGCGGATCGCATTGTGGTGCAGTTGCCGGGTATTCAGGATGCCTCCCAGGCTCGCCGTATTTTGGGCAGGACTGCCACGCTGGAATTTCGTCTGGTGGACAACACGGTGTCACAGGCTCGTCTGCGCACTGGTATGGCGCCTCCGGGGCTGGAGTTCTTCCCGTTCAAGGGCCAGGAAGGTCGCATCGTTGCGCTGAACAAGTCCAAAATCGCCACCGGTGATCAGGTCATCGATGCCCGCATGGGTTTCGACCAGCAATCCGGTTCGCCGGAAGTGAACGTAACACTGGATTCCGACGGTGCCCGTCGTATGCAGCGCATCACCGGCAAGAACGTGGGCAATCCCATGGGCGTGCTGTTCATCGAAACCAAAACCGATGTGAAGAAGGTGGAAGACGCGGATGGCAAGCTGGTGGACAAGATCACCAGTAGCACGGACAAGTTCGTGATCAACGTGGCCACCATTCAGGACACCCTGGGCAGCCGCTTTCGGATTACCGGCCTGGACAATCCGGCGGAAGCCTCTGAATTGGCCTTGCTGCTGCGGGCGGGTTCCCTGGCTGCGCCGGTAAGCATTGTTGAAGAACGGACCGTCGGCCCGAGCCTGGGGGCTGAAAACATTGAGGCCGGTCTCAAGTCCATGGCGCTGGGTCTGGTGCTGGTGCTGGTGTTCATGATCGTCTGGTACAAGCTGTTCGGTGTGATCGCCAATGTGGCCTTGCTGGGCAACCTGATCATCATCGTCGGTATCATGTCCCTGATTCCCGGCGCGACCCTGACCCTCCCGGGTATTGCCGGTATCGTTCTGACCGTGGGTATGGCGGTGGATGCCAACGTGCTGATCTTTGAACGGATCAAGGAAGAGCTGCGCCGCGGACTGAACCCGCGACAGGCCATCGAGGAAGGCTATGGTCGTGCCTTTACCACCATTCTCGATGCCAACATCACTACCCTGATCGTGGCTGTGATCCTGTTTGCTGCCGGTACCGGTTCGGTACAGGGCTTCGCCGTAACGCTGTTTATCGGCATTCTGACCTCCATGTTCACGGCCATCATCGGTACCCGTGCCCTGGCGGAAATGGTTTACGGGCGTGGCGCCCGTGCACCGGCGAAACTGAGTATTTAAGGCGGTGATGCGATGAGTAAAGCAACCATGAACATCAACTTTATGGGCGCCCGCAAACCGTTGGGCATCCTTTCCGTGCTGCTGGTAATCGCTTCCGTGGTGTTGCTGGTCACCCGTGGTTTGAATCTGGGCTTGGACTTTACCGGTGGCACCACCGTGGTAGTGAAAAGCCCGGTGGACGTGGAGCTGGCCCAGGCGCGTTCGGATCTGGCCAATGCCGGTTTTGATGATGCCGTCGTGCAGCACTACGGTTCACCGAAGGAAGTGAATGTCCGTGTGGCACCCCGTGATGGTGCAGATGCGGATGAAGTGGGTTATGACGTGTTCGCGGCACTCAAGCTGCAGAACGACCAGCTGGAACTGATGAAAGTGGAGTTTGTTGGCCCCCAGGTGGGCGACGAACTGCGTGATGAATCCGGTACGGCCATGTTGCTGGCGCTGGGTCTGATGATGATTTACGTCTGGTTCCGCTTCTCCAACAAATTTGGTGTGGCGACGGTTGTGGCGTTGTTTCATGATGTGCTGATTGTGCTGGGATTGTTCTCGCTGGTGCAGTGGCCGTTTGATCTGACGGTGCTGGCGGCGGTGTTGGCGCTGATCGGTTACTCGCTCAATGACTCCATTGTGGTGGCTGACCGAATCCGTGAAGACTTCCGCAATTCCCGGCAGAATGATCCGGACAAGATCATCAACAGCGCGGTGAATGCCACTTTCAGCCGGACTATCAACACCTCCTTGACGACCATGCTGGTGTTGCTGGCGCTGTTCTTCTTCGGTGGTGAAGTGATGCGCGCGTTCTCTGAAGCGCTGCTGGTGGGGGTGCTGGTCGGTACCTACTCTTCCATCTATGTGGTGAGCAACATCCTGTTCATGATGAATGTGAGCAAGGAAGACTTCATCATTCCGGAGCCGGAAGAAATTGATGAAATGCCTTAAGAGCAGTTAATAGTTAATAATTAATAGTTAACAGCTAAAACCAAAAAAGCCGCGAATCGTTCGCGGCTTTTTTGGTTTTGGTCTTGCTGTAGGAGCCTGCCTGCAGGCGGTTTTTTGCTTCAGGCATTCGGCGTCGGGCGTCGGGCGTTCAACTGAAGTTCTGTTTCTTCATCCATGGAATGATTCGTTCGAATGCTTCCTCTATCTGATCCAGGGAGGTGGAGTAGCTGATGCGTAACGCGCTCTTGCCGGCTTCGCCGAAGGTGTCGCCGGAGATGGTGCAGACGCCGGTTTCGCGCAGCATTTTCAGGGCCACATTGGCGCCGTCTACGCCTTCCGGTAGTGAAGGGAACAAATAGAAGGCGCCTTCCGGTCGGTAGCCGGTCAGGTGCGGGGTCTGTTCTACCAGTTCTACCAGTCGGTCGCGGCGTTGCTGGTATTCCTCGACCATGCTGTCGATGAACTGGTTGCTGCCGCGCAGGGCGGCTACCCCGGCCCACTGACACGGCGTGTTGGCCACGGTGGTGGTGAACATGTGGTAGCGACGCAGTTTCTTGATGGCGCCCTGGCTGCCGATCAGCCAGCCAACCCGCATGCCCGCCATGGAGAAGGTTTTGGAAAAACTGCTGATCACCATGACATGATCCAGATCTGAGCAGCAGGAGAGCACGCTGGGATATTCGCGACCATCGTAGATCAGGTGGTCGTAGACCTCGTCACTGATCACATGAATGCCGCGATAGGCCGCTTCTTCCACGATGGCTTCAATGGTCTCCCGGGGGTAGATGGTGCCGGTGGGATTGCTGGGAGAGTTGAGTACCACGGCGAAAGTATTAGGGCCCATGGCATCAATCACTTCCTGGGGATCCAGTTGGTGGTCGTTTTCGGCCCGGGTGGCAATGCTTTTTACCGTTCCTCCATTCATGCGTATCAATGGTCCATACAACATGAAAGAAGGATCAGGAACGATGAACTCGCGTCCCGGAGCGGAGGTGGCTGTCAGGGCCAGGTAGATGGCTTCAGTGGCCCCGGTGGTAATCATCAGGTTTTCCGGTGACAGTGGCCGACCATAACGGGTGCTGTAATATTCAGCCAGCGCTTCCAGCAATTCCGGCAGGCCGGCGTCCATGGTGTAGCCGGTCTGGCCTGCGTTCAGTGCATCTACCCCGGCCTGGATAACATGGCCCGGTGGTTTGAAGTCTGGCTGGCCGATGGACAGGTGGATCACGTCGTCCAGGTCTGCGGCCAGGTTCACCATGCGGCGAATGCCCGGCACCGGAATGGTGAGCAACGCCGGGTTCCAGATCGGGTCTTCGCTTTCGTAGAAATCCGTGTCCAGATTGATATTGCCCATCATGTTCTCCTTTCCTGAAAAACCTTATCCGCATGAGCGAGGCATCGCAGCGGGATGGTTGAGTTCAAAGTTCAAAGTTGAAAGTTTAAATACGCGGGCAATGGTTATTGGTGTGTTGTGAGGGCCTTGCCCGCGCCATTCGCTCTAATCGCGGGCAGGGCATTGAAAAGATGACAACCTGGCCCGCGTTCCAACTTTTAACTTTCAACTTGCTAGCGTGTTTACCGCAGTGTCCGCGTTGTCCGCGTGCACCCCGCGGTAACCTTTTAATCCTGCAGCATCGGCGGCAGGTGAACGAATGGTTGTGCCTGTTCGAAGGCGTGGCCGGCGGCCAGTACCCGCGCGTCGTCAAAGCGGGCGCCGACAATTTGCAGGCCCATGGGCAGACCATTGCTGTTTAGCCCCATGGGGACTGACAGCGCTGGCTGGCCGGTCATGTTGAAGGGGTAGGTAAACGGCGTCCATGTGGGCCAGCGGGTGCTGGGCCAGTCCACCGGCACTTCACGGTTAGTGTCGAAGGCTTCGATGGGCAGGGTGGGTGTGATCAACAGATCGTATCTGGTGTGGAACACCGCCATGCGTTCACTTACCGCCATCCGCTCGTTCATGGCGCCGAGGTAATCCAGCATACTGAGCTTCTCTGCCTTGGCAGCCACTTCCACCAGAGCCGGATCCATCAGGCTGCGTTGGCGATCGCCGAGGTCGCGCATGGCATTGGCGGCACCACTGTAGAAAAGGTGGCTGAAGGCGGCCAGCGGGTTACTGAAGCCCGGGTCGGCTTCGGTGACGATGGCGCCAAGGGCTTCGAACACCTTGGCAGCTTCCTTGAAGGCCTTGTCGATGTCCGCATCCACGTCCACGTAGCCCAGATTGGGACTCATGGCGATGCGCAGCCCCTTCATGGGCTGATGCAGCTCCTTGACGTAATCGATGTGGCGACGGGGGGCTGCCAGGCTATCGCGGGGATCCGCTTCGGTCATCACGTTCATCATCAGCGCCGCATCTGCCACGGTGCGGGTCATGGGGCCAGCATGGGCCAGAGTGCCGAAGGGGCTGGCAGGCCAGTGGGGCACCTCGCTGAAGGTGGGCTTGTGGCCGACAATGCCGCAGAAACCGGCGGGAATACGGATGGAGCCGCCGGCATCGGTACCCAGCGCCAGCGGCGCCATGCCCGCGGCAACCGCGGCAGAGCTACCGCCACTACTGCCACCGGCAGTCTTGCTCGGGTCCCAGGGGTTGTTGGTGGGGCCGCAGAGCGGGCTGTCGGTGATCCCTTTCCAGCCAAATTCCGGCGTGGTGGTTTTGCCCAGTGGGACATAACCGTGACGCTCCAGTGCGGCAACGGCGGGGGAGCGCTTGTTGAGGGTGGATTCCGGATCAATGGTCCTGGAGCCTTTGACGGTGGGCCACATGGGCGTGAGGAACACATCCTTGACCGCCACCGGGATACCATCCAGCAGCCCTTCCGCTTTACCGTCCTGATAGCGCTGTTCGGACTCCCGGGCCCAGTTCAGTGTGGTGTCACGGTCAATCAGGCACCAGGCATTGAGCGCCTCGTCGTGCTTTTCAATATGGTCCAGCAGGCTGGAGCAGACTTCCACCGGCGACAGAGCTCCGGTCTGGTAAGCGGCTTTGAGTGCCTGGGCACTCATGGTCAGTAGTTCCTTGCTCATCGGCGTACCTCCTGGTTTGACGCTCGTCGCTTGGAGTCAGAAGCCGGCGCAGGTTTGCCGTGTCAGGCATCCGGCGTCTGGCTTCAAGCGTTACTTACATAGCCATGTTCCTTGCTGACGGGGTTATTCAACTTGTCCCCGTTCTGCCAGCGTTGAAAGTTATCGACAAATTGTTGCCCCAGTGCCGCCCGCCAGCCGATGAAGTCACCGGCCATGTGGGCGGAAATCATCACGTTGGGCTCGTCCCATAGTGGATGATCGGCACGCAGGGGTTCTTCTTCGAACACATCCAGCGCGGCGCCGCCCAGGCGGCCACTCTGAAGCGCTGCAAGCAGCGCGCCAGTTTCGACAATGGGGCCTCGCCCCACGTTGACCAGCACCGCGCCGGGTTTCATGCGCAGGAACTGGTCTGCATCGAACAGGCCTTCGGTATCCGGGGTTAGTGGGGCGGTAATGATCACGTGGTCAGCATCGGCTAGCAGTGCGGGGAGATCCTGCTGGGCATGCACTTTTTCAAAGGCGGCATCCTCCCTTTCATTGCGGGCCGTTCCCGCGACGCTGACGCCCAGTGCGCCCAGCAGGGTGGCGACTTCGCGGCCAATGGACCCGGCACCGACCACCACGGCACGCGTGCCTCGCAGCAGCGCGGTTTCCCGATGCTGCCAGCGGTGTTCCTTCATCAGGGAAAGGTTGGTGAGGGTGTCCTTGGCAAACATCAGCAGGGCGCCAAGCACGTATTCGGCAATACCACGGTCGAAAATGCCGCGGGCATTGGTGACCACGATGTCGCTGTGGCGAATCGGATCAATCATCAGGGCATCCACCCCGGCACTGGTAGCGTGTACCCAGCGCACCGGACAGTTCTCCGGCCAGACCTCAGCCAACATCTCGGTGCGGAAATCTGTTACCACCAGAACGTCGCTGACGGGCAGCGCCGCTTCCAGCTCGGCACGGGTCCGCGCCTCACGCACCTCGGCCTGTCCGGAAAGGGAATCCAGACCGGGCAGGCTGGGTTCGTCTTCTGCGAGCAGCACGGTGATGGTGGGTTGTGTCATTAAAACTCCTTGGTTGAGTTGAAAGTTCAAAGTTTAAAGTTGAAAGGCGCGGGAGGGCTTATCTCTATCTCAGGGGCCATGCCCGCGCTCAACTAGAGGTGGGCGCGGCCACGGACGCCTTAATTACAGCGGGCATCCGGGCGCGCTTTTGAACTTTAAACTTTCAACTTTTAACTCAGGTCTCTTTCAGCGCGGCTTCGAACAGGCTGACGGCCTGTTCCATTTCCGCTTCGGTGACGGTGAGCGGCGGTAGCCAGCGAACCACCTGGCCGTGGCTGCCGCAGCGAAGCATCAGCATGCCGTTCTGCTCGCAATGTTTGAGTATGCGCGCGGCACGGTCGCCATCCGGGGTATGCGGGGCACTGACCATTTCCACGCCCAGCATCAGACCGGCACCTCGGATCTCGTCGATGCAATCGTGCTCCGCCTTGAGCCCTTCCAGCTGGCTGACAAGCTGGTTGCCCAGTTTGTCCGCCCGTGCTACCAGCTGTTCCTCTTCGATCACATCCAGTGTGGCAAGTGCAGCGGCACAGGCCACCACGTTGGCGCCATAGGTGCCGCCCTGGGAACCGGGGTAGCCGTGTTCCATCAGTTCCTTGCTGGCAGCAATGGCAGACAGCGGGTAACCACTGGCCAGGCCCTTGGCGGTGATCAGGATGTCGCCACTGACGCCGCTGTGTTCATGGCTCCAGAACTTGCCAGTGCGTCCGTAACCGGCCTGGATTTCATCCACGATCAGCAGGATGCCGTGTTCCTTGCAGCGTGCCTGCAGGCCCTCCATGAAGCGTTTCGGGGCAGGGTAGTAACCGTATTCACCCTGCACCGGCTCGATGATCATGGCGGCGGTATCCTTGGGATTGCACTCGGTGATCATCAGGTGGTCCAGCTCTTTCAGGCAGAAATCCACTGCCGTGTCTTCGTCCCAGCCATAGCGGTAGGCGTGGGGAAAGGGGGCCACGGAAACGCCGGCCATCAAGGGCGCCCAGCCGGTGCGCACCTTGTTGTTGGAGGTGGTCAGCGAGGCCGCCCCCATGGTGCGGCCATGGAAGCCGCCGCGGAATACCACGATGTTGGGACGCCCGGTAGCCTGGCGTGCAAGACGGAAGGCGGCTTCCACGGATTCGCTGCCGGAGTTGGAAAACGCCACCGCATCCATGTGTTTGGGAAGATGACTGTAGAGGCGATCAGTCAGTGCCAGCATGTTGGGATGCTTGACCGTGGCGTACTGGGCGTGAACCAGCTTGGCCACTTGCTCCTGGGCGGCCGCGACCACCTTCGGGTGGCAGTGGCCGGTGGCGGTGACACCAATGCCGGAGGTGAAATCCAGCCAGCGGGTGCCGTCCTTGTCGTAGAGCCAGCTACCTTCGCCGCGCTCCGCACAAATGCCGCTGGACTGTACCAGCAGGGGGGACAGATGACTCATGGCGCCTCCTTTCTGTCGCGCTTTGGCTGCGGGGTTATCCCGCCGCCAGTCGTTGACTCAGTCGTTGCCCGGTTTCTCGTGTTCCCGAGAAAGCGTATTGCATATCCTCTGCAATCAGGTCATGCAGATGTTGTGCCGCATTACCGATAGCGGGATGTTTGGGAGCCAGATAATCCAGCAACATGGCCAGACTCATCAGGGTGGCTCTGGGATCTGCCAGGTTGCGACCGGCAATGTCTGGCGCGCTGCCATGCACTGGCTCGAACAGGGCCGGAATGCGTTCGTCCGCCGGGTTGAGATTGGCAGAGGGCGCCAGCCCCGGGCCGCCGCACAGCACCGCCGCCAGGTCGGTAAGGATGTCGCCGTGCAGGTTGCTGGCCACTACCACGTCGAAGCGCCAGGGGCATTGCACGAACTTCATACACGCCGCGTCCACCAGTTCATGGTGGGTATCCACATCCGGGTATTCTTTGGCAATACGGGTAAAGGTTTCGGTGTACAGGTCGCCCCAGAAGGGTTGTGCATTGCGCTTGGTGATCAGGCAGACCTGAGCGTGCCTGTCGTCCTTGAACTGTCGCGGGGCAGGGCGTTGTGCCGCACGCTGGCGGGCCCGCTCAAAGGCGTGGCGAATCAATCGTTCGGTGGCGCCGGCGGTGAACACTTCTACCTGGGTGGCCACTTCGCTGGGAGTGCCGGCGCGCAGTCGACCGCCCTGGTTGCTGTATTCGCCCTCACTGTTTTCCCGGATCACCAGCATGTCCACGTCATTGGCGCGGGTGTCGGCCAGGTACTGGGGGGCGCCAGGCAACCAGCGGGCGGGACGCTCACAGGCCCACAGGTTCAGTTCCTTGCGCAGGGCCAGCAGTGGTCCTAGTGAAACACTGTCGGAAAGCACATAGCGCTTCGGGTCATCAATGGGCCCCGGGTCGCCCAGGGCGCCCAGCAGAATGGCATCGAATGCGCGCAGCTGATCCACCCCGTCTTCCGGCATCATCTGGCCGTGCTGCTGGTGCCAGTCATGGGAGGGCCAGGCAAAGGTCTGTGCTTCCACTGGCAGCTGAAAGCGCGATACCAGTCCGGCCAGGATCTCCGCGGTAACGGTCATTACCTCCGGGCCGATACCGTCACCGGGCAGTAGTGCAATCTTCAGCGTTTCGGTCATCCATGTCTCCAGTTGAAAGTTTAAAGTTGAAAGTTAAAACGCGAGGCACGGTTGTCGTGTTCTCAGGCTGTTGAATTTCGCGCGGCAGCCCTTTGCGCGGGCAGTGACTTTCAGTCCGCAAGCAGGTTAGTCGCGCTTTTCAACTTTAAACTTTCAACTCGCTCCTGATTTTCAACTCCCCATGCAGAGGTATTTCTCTTCCAGGTACTCATCCATGCCCTGGTGGGAACCTTCCCGGCCGAGGCCGGATTCCTTGACGCCGCCGAATGGTGCTGCGGCGTTGGAGATGATGCCTTCGTTGACACCCACCATGCCGCTTTCCAGGGCTTCGGCAACGCGCCAGCAACGATGGATATTGTTGCTGTAGAAGTAGGCTGCCAGGCCGTAGGGGGTATCGTTGGCGATGCGAATGGCGTCTTCTTCATTCTTGAAGGTGATCACAGCGGCCAGGGGGCCGAAGGTTTCTTCAAGACAGAGCTGTGCGTCCGGGGTGACGCCGGTGATCAGACTGGGCTGCACAAAGCTGCCGCCTTTCTCGTGGCGTTGGCCGCCGGTGACCACTTTCGCGCCTTTGCCCAGGGCATCTTCGATGTGTTCCATGACCTTGTCTGCGGCACCGCGGTTGATCAGTGCTGCCTGGGTGACACCCTCTTCCAGGCCATCGCCGATCTTCATGGCTTCGATGGCGACCTTGAGTTTTTCCACGAAGGCATCGTGCACGCTGTCCTGCACCAGGAAGCGGTTCACGCACACGCAGGTCTGGCCGGTGTTGCGGAACTTGCTGGCCATGGCGCCTTCCACGGCCTTGTCCAGGTCTGCATCATCAAAGACGATGAAGGGGGCGTTGCCGCCCAGTTCCAGCGAGACTTTCTGGATATGCTTGGCACACTGGGCCATCAATTTGCTGCCCACCTCGGTGGAGCCGGTAAAGCTCAGTTTGCGGACA